>JADFJS010000033.1 GCA_022566155.1 Chloroflexota bacterium | reverse complement strand
GGTAACCGGTGGGTGGTGGGGATGCTTACTCCCGCCAACTCAGATAAATTCGGCTTGCTCCCCTTGGTGCGGGAGAATGACCCCCAAGCCGACACGCTGGCGATTCTGCGGGCTGCTACAGGCGAGTTTCCTAAGGCCGTCACCTCCGGCGTCGAAAGGGTGGCGAAGGAGTTGGGGTTCAGGGTGGTGCTGCTGCGGGAGTACGATCCCGGCCAAACCGATTTCGGCGAGATCGTTGACCTGGTGGAGACCGCCCGGCCCAACGTGCTGGTGGCGGTGGGACGGATCGACAATGACCTGGGGTTGGCCAAGGAGCTGGCGGACCGGAGTCCGGCGATCGGGGCCGTGGCGGTGGTGGCGACGCCGATCCAGCAGTTCCAGGACGCCCTGGGCGCAGATGCGGAGGGATTCCTGGGGCCCAGCCAATGGGAGCCGGGAGCGGACCACGCGGTGAACTGCGGTCCCTCGTCCCTGGAAGTGCTGGAGTCGTTGCGGCGGGCGGGACACCCCGATCCCGACTACCCGATGGTGCAGGCCTACGCCGCCGGTGTGGTGGCCCAGCGGTGCATGGAAGCGGCGGGCACCCTGGAAAGCGCCGCTTTACGAGAGACCGCCGGGGCCCTCGATTTTTCCACCTTTTACGGCCGCTTCAAGATAGACCCAACCACGGGCCGCCAGATAGGCCGGTCTGTGGTGATCGTGCAAAGGCAAGCCGGCCGCAACGTGGTGGTCTGGCCCCCGGTAGGCACCGGGTCCCAACTCCAGTATCCTTGGCGCGGGACCGGCCTTTAGCGGTTTGGCGCTTATCTCAAACCTTGTTCACCAGGGTTGGCATCCTTCGACAGGCTCAGGACGAACGGGAGGCGTTCGTGTGCACCGACCACCTTATTCCGTTCGTGGTGAGCTTGTCGAACCACGCGACTTCGACAACGCTGTCAATGCATCCCAATCCTTATTTATCAGTGCTTCCTTTTTCCGTCTTGACCAACCTTTTATCTGGCGTTCTCGTTCTAGGGCATCGTAGCGGGTGGGGAATTCCTCGGAGAACACCAGACTGACCGGCATCCGTCTGGAAGTATACCCGATGATCTGTCCCGCTTGGTGCGCAGCTCCCGAGCCTCAAGATTGTCTGTATGCCCCGTGTAGTAGGTCCTGTCCGAGCAGCGGAGAATGTATACATAGAATCCCAAAATAACGGTGTCCTAATTCGCGTCCTTCGACAGGCTCAGGACGAACGGGGGATGAGACCGTGCCCCTTCGTGGTGAAGCCGTCGGCTAGGCTCACCACGAAGGGAAAATGATACCTTACTCCTTCACGGTGAACCTGTCGGCTAGGCTCAGGCCAGCTTGGCCGAGCTACTTATTTAGCTAGCCGCTACTGTTCCAGCTTGATGGGGTTTCGCAGGATGCCGATACCCTCAATCTCGATCTCGCAAACGTCCCCGTCCTTCATCTCGCCGGGCTCGCCGGGGGTGCCGGTGTAGATCATGTCCCCGGGTTCCAGGGTGACGTAACGGGAGGTGTAGGCTACGATGGCGGGGATGTCGAATATGAGGTAACGGGTGCTCTCGCTCTGGACCTCCTTGCCGTTGATGCGGGCGCTAACGCGCACATTGCTGGGGTCCAGGTCGGTAACGATGTATGGCCCGGCGGGAGAGAAGGTGTCGGCCGACTTGGCTCGCCACCAGTTACGGTCCTCTGATTGCCAATCACGGGCGCTGACGTCGTTGCCACAGGTATAGCCCAGGACGTGCTGCATGGCTTCCTCTGCCGGCACGTTGCGGCAGCGGTCCTTGATCACCACCACCAGCTCAGCCTCCTCATCCAGCCTCTCCGTGTCCTTGGGCCGGATAATTGTATCGTCGGGGCCGATGAGGGATGTGGGCGTTTTGTAGAACACCATGGGTTCGGTTGGGCCCGGCCGGTCGTGAAGGTGGCTGGAGTAGTTGAGGCCGATGGCCAGGATCTTGGTGGGAACACATGGCGCCAACAGCTTCACTTCCGATAGCGGGTGGACGTGGTCGGTGATGGTGAACTCTTCAAAGGGGCTGGCGCTGAGCTGCTTCACCATATCCCCTTCCACCGCACCGTAGCTGATCTGTCCGTGGGCGAGATACCGGGCAATCTTCATCGTTGTTCCTCCAGTGATTTGGGGGCTGAAGTTTTGGGTTTCTAACTACGCAAGTACCGCTAGTACTGTGTTGCTAACTCTCAATCACGAGCTTGCCAAAGAAATCACGGTCCTCCATGGTGCGGTGTGCTTGGGACACCTCCTCCAGAGGAAATACCCGTCCCACGATGCCGTGCAACGCCCCGTGGTGCACCATCTTCATCATGTCGGCGAAGGTGCGCTGGCTGCGTCCCCCGCTGCCCATCAGGTGCAGGGGCCGGCCCTGCAATAGGGACAGATCCATGGTGGTTCGAGAGCCCGAGGTGACGCCTGTGATAACCAGCCGTCCCCCCGGCTTCAAGGCCAGCATACTCTGCTCCCAGACGTCGGCGCCCACGCAGTCGAACACCAGGTCCACCCCGCGGCCGTCGGTGAACTCGCGGATCTTATCACTGAAGTTGGGCGTTTCCCGGTAGTTGATCACCTCGTCGGCGCCCATCTCCTTGGCCTTATCGAGTTTCCAGTCGCTGCCGGCGGTGGTGATAACCCTGGCGCCCATCATCTTGGCGATCTGGATGCCCATGCTGCCTACCCCGCTGCCGGCTGCTTGTATGAGCACATCGTCCCAGGGCCGGATCTGGGCCTGGGTTACCAGACAGTGCCAGGCGGTGTGTCCGGCGATCGGCAGGGCCGCCGCCTCGGTAAAGCCCATGGTATCGGGTATCTTGTAGGCGTTTCTGGCGGGGGCGGTAACGTATTCAGCGTGTCCGCCATCCAGGTCGACTCCGATCCGTTGCTGGCTGGTGCAGTACTGGTCCAGACCCAGCCGGCATTGTTCACAATTTAGGCACTTGATCCGGTTGTCCAGAAGCACGCGGTCGCCCACTTTTATTCCGGTGTTGACCTCGGGAGACGCGGCGACCACCTCACCGGCAACATCGCAGCCCAGGATACGAGGCAGGGTTCCTCGGTAGGAGCGGCCGTCGCGCAGGTTGAGGTCCAGGTGGTTGAGGGCGCTCGCCCGGACGCGCAACATGACCTCTCCCGGTCCAACCTCCGGCTCGGGACGGTCCCCGTATGTCAGCGCCTCGGGCCCGCCGTGCTGTTGGATAAATACAGCCTTCATTGATCTCTCTCCCAAAGAATCGGTCAGCCTGATGCGTTCAAGCAGGCC
This sequence comes from Chloroflexota bacterium, assembly GCA_022566155.1. Lineage (GTDB taxonomy): Bacteria > Chloroflexota > Dehalococcoidia > Lucifugimonadales > UBA3495 > JADFJS01. Next base: position 12,965 of record JADFJS010000033.1, on the reverse strand, counting down.
GCGCACGTTGAAGCTGAACGATACTCGAATATTACTCTGCGTGGGGGGCGTCGTCAAAGCATTCGATTGACTGAGTTTTGCGGCTCGGATAAACTTCCACAGGCCGCCGGAGGGCCGTTCAGGCCGCTGGCGCAGTTGGTCCGTACCGAAATGCGGCAACATCAGATTAGAAAGATCGGAATAACCGGGGAGTAACATGAATATCCCAGCATTCGACATAACAGGTCAGAAGGCGCTGCTGGTGGGCGCCGGACGGGGAATCGGCAAGGGAATCGCCCTGGCATTTGCTGAGGCTGGGGCCGAAGTGGCCGTCACCGGGCTCACCGCCATCGGGGTAGGAAAGGTGGTGGAAGAGGTTCGGGCCATGGGGGGCACGGCGCTGGCTCTCACGGGCGACGCCACCAAGAGTGAGGACATGGACCGCATCTGCCAGGAGGTCTTGGATGCCTTTGGACAGGTGGATGTCCTGGTCAACTGCGTGGGCGATGCCATACGCAAACCGGTGGTGCAACTCCCCGGAGATTCCTTGCCGGGCATGACCGACGAAGAGTGGCACCATATCCTGGACATCAATCTCACCGAGGCCTTTCAGGGATGCCGTGCCATGGGGCCTCACCTTCTGGAGCGGCGTCAGGGGTGCGTCATCAACATCTCTGGCTGGGCCTCCTTCCGGGGGCGGCCGCTGTCGTCGGCCTATGACGCATCCAAAGCCGGGCTGATGCGGTTTACCGAGTGTCTGGCCCAGGAGTGGGCACCCTTTGGAGTCCGGGTCAACGCCATCGCCCCTGGGATATTCCCCGACCCGGAGCAAATGACCGCCGAGGCCTACCAGACGAGGCAGGAAGCAGCCAAAGGCCAGGTCCCCCTGGGGCGCGTCGGCGCATTGAAGGAGCCGGGCTATCTGGCCGTGTTTCTGGCTTCCCCGGCGGCGGCCTACGTTACCGGCCAAACCTGGGCGGTGGACGGGGGGATGAGCATCAAGCATCCATGACGCCAACGCCGCTTCCACCCTGCTCTTTTGGGTTCATCGGTGCGGCCTTGAATTAGCGTTACGCTCTAGCTAGAATCGATTTAAAGAGGACGCTAAGCGTATTCGCGTGTTCCCACGAATTTCGGCCATGGGGATGATGGGTTCCACAGGGGGCGGGGGATGGTCACGATACTCATCGTGGAAGATGAAGGCCTTTTCAGGGATATGCTAAAGATCTCCCTGGGATCGCTAACCGACCTGGAAGTGGTGGGCGCCGTTTCGGACGGCAATGCGGCGGTGGAGGCGGCGGACCGGTTGCTGCCCGACGTGGTTCTCATGGATATCGAGTTGGGTTGTGACCCAAATGGGATCGCCGCCGGACGGGCCATCAAAGAGCAACATCCGGAAATCGGCATCATCATCCTATCAGCGCACAAAGAGCGGGAATACCTTAACCTGATGGCCGCCCAGGAATTATCTGGATGGTCATACCTCTTGAAACAATCGGTAACCAACGCCGAAGCCCTGGTGCGTGCTATTGCCGGGGCGGCTTCAGGACTGGTTGTGATGGACCCTTCGGTCGTTGACAAGATGAGGCCCCGGCAGGGTTCCCTCACCGCAGGCCTGACGCCGCGCCAGCAGGAGGTATTGGCGATGATGGCCCAGGGGTACAACAACTCGGCCATTGCCGAGCATCTGGTGCTGGGGACCAAGTCTGTGGAGAATTACATCAACGCCATCTATCAGGAGCTGAGTTTGAATCACAACGGTCCGCTACACCCACGGGTTCAGGCCGTCCTCAGCTACATCCGGGACAGCGACTAGCCATCTTCCCCCAAAAGATATGCCTGGCAGCCTGAGCCAGATCGGACCGCTCATTGTCATCTAAGCGTCTTCCCCGAAACCCTCCGGCCCCACTCTGCCCAGAAAGGCCCCTGGAGCATGGGCAGCGGCTCCAGAATCCCTCGGACTGCATTCCCGGCCCTCAACCTGTGGTAACCTCTTACTCGCGGGGAACAGGTTCCTACATGCCACCCGTTCCCGATACTAGATCCAAGTTTGTTTTCAGAGTCCGAGGAAGTTCGTGTCGGTTGCTGGCTCAGATTTCGCGGTTCGCGTCGAAGGTTTAGAGAAGAGCTTTGGTCACTGGCCCGTGTTATGGGACCTGGACCTGACGCTAGATTGGGGTCAGCTACTGGTGCTGTTTGGGGCCAATGCCGTGGGCAAGACCACGTTGCTACGCATCCTTTCCACGCAGGCCAGGCCCGACGCCGGTACTTTATCGGTGGCCGGATACGACCCGGTTCGGACACCCAACGCGGTTCGGCGCAGGATCGGTGTGGTGGGCCACCAGACCTGCCTCTATGATGACTTGACCTGCCGGGAAAACCTGGTGTATTACGGGCGTCTATTTGGGCTTACCGATATTCCGAGGCGGGTCGACGAGGCGATCTCGCGCGTCAGCCTGGGCCACCGTGCCGACCAAAGAGTGCGTACCCTCTCCAACGGGATGCAGAAACGGGCCTCCATCGCCCGCGCCATCCTACACCGTCCGCCATTGCTGCTGCTGGATGAGCCGGAAGCGGGTCTGGACCAAGAGTCGACGGTCATGCTGCAAGGCCTGTTGAAGGAATGGGCCGAGTCGGGCGGCGCCGCCATCATGACCACTCACAACGTGGATCTAGGGTTGGCCTGGGGAGAGACCGGCAAGATAGGCGTGCTGGCCGATGGCAAGGTGCAGGTTCAGGAACCCGGCCGATACGCGAATGTTGCCGAGTTCCGCCAGGTCCTGTCGTCATCGTTGGTAACTAGGCAGCGAAACTAGGACGTGAAGCAATTTCTGAGGCCGATCATGGTGCTGGTCTGGAAAGACATCCTGCTGGAGGTGCGCTCACGGGAGTTGGTGATCTCGGTGCTGGTGTTTGGCCTCCTGGTGGCGGTGGTCTTCAACTTCGCCCTGGATGTAACGCCGCAGCGGGTGACCGCGATAGCCCCGGGCATCCTCTGGGTGGCCTTTGCGTTTGCCGCCACCATGGCCATGAGCCGAGCCTTTGTGCGGGAAAGGGAGCAGGGCGGCCTGGAAGGACTGCTCTTGTCGCCGGTGAGCCGCGACGCCATATTCCTGGGCAAGGCGCTGACCAATCTGCTGTTCATGCTCTTGGTGGAGATGGTATTGTTGCCCGTGTTCGCCGTACTGTTCGGCTTCTCCGCCATGTCCTTCACCCTCATCGGAACCATTGTGCTGGCAACGCTGGGGTTTTCCTTGGTGGGAACGCTATTTTCGGCCATCGCGGCCCAGACCCGGTCCCGGGAGATCATGTTGCCGGTGTTGTTTTTCCCGGTGATCTTGCCGGTCATCATCGGGGCCGTTGAGGCTTCCACCCGCGCCATCGGCGGTGAGACCACCGTTGGATTGGGCCGTTGGCTGCCTCTCCTGGCGGTTTTCGACGCGTTGTTTCTGGTAATATGTCCCTGGGTTTTCTCATTCGTCGTGGAGGAGTGATCGCCGGTGGCTGAAACGCGACAGACGGAGCTAGCTCATGCCGATTCGCGCGAATCGGTGACCCCGCTGGGGCCGGTCCGCCGCAGCCGGGACCTGAGAGTGTACCTGGTGGTGCTGGGCGGCGTGATGATGCTGGCCGACCTCTCCTTTATATTTTGGGTCGCCCCAACCGATTCGATCCTGGGCGACATCCAGCGTGTATTCTATTTCCACGTGCCCATTGCCGTGATGTCTTTCCTGGCGTTTTTCGTTGTATTCGTGGCCAGCATCGTTTACCTGGTGACGCGGTCCCCGGCGTGGGATCGGTTAGCCCAGGCCTCGGCCGAAGTTGGAGTGGTGTTCGTCACGCTGGCGCTGATAACCGGGGTGATCTGGGCCAGGCCCATCTGGGGTGTCTGGTGGACCTGGGAACCTCGCCTCACCACCACATTGATCCTGTGGCTGATCTACGTGGCCTACCTGATGGTCCGGGCCTATGCTGCCAATCCTAACCAAGGGGCACGATACTCGGCGGTGGTGGGGATTGTGGGGTTCGTTGATGTCCCCATCGTCTACTACTCCGTGATCTGGTGGCGGTCGATCCATCCCTCTCCGGTGGTAGGTCCCCTGGCTCAAGCAAACGCGCTGGAAGGTACGATGGCAGCCGTGCTGCTGTTTTCGTTCATAACGTTTCTCATCTTGTTCGTTTTTCTGGTGGCACAGCGCATGGCTTTGCGGGAGACCGAAGACCGGTTGGGTGGAATAAAGTCGGCTATGCGGCGCAGGGCGGAGAGCGTCTTTTAGGCCGATTCCTATCGTCACTCTCTATATAAAGCAAGCCGGACCCGGCTGTTTTAGCAAGATCAGGTTGGGGGCTAGGGGCTGGCAAGATCCCAAGAAAAATCCAATTCCCCTCAACAAGTCGTAGGAATATAAGACCATGGCAGGCCAGCCGGGCAGGCCGGTGCCGGCCGATGAGGAGTATCGCAGAATGCCCTTGGTACTGTTACAGAACGCTGTGCCCTCGTGCAATCTGTCCTACCTGGCAGCCGCCTTTATGGTGAGTTGGGTAGTCTTCTTCGTGTACGTCTTTTTTGTGTCCCGCAAGCAGCAAGACATGAGCAGAGAGATAACCCAGCTTCGTGATGCCTTGGAGCAGCCCGGCGCGGGAGACGGCGATTAGTACTTAGTTTTGGAAATTTCAGTTAGAATCCACCGTGCGCCCTGAGATTGTCGAAGGGTGCGGGACCGGTGGTTCGACAGGCCTGTCCTGAGCGTAGCCGATGGGCTCACCACGAACGGTTTTAATCACGCGGATTATTGCGGTTTTAATAACGCCGATTGTTGCCAGGAAGTACTAGGCATCAGCTAGCCCATGGAATTGGCGGCCCATCGTGCCAGGTGCTATCATTGCTGCAGCGGTAACGAATGTTGGTTGATTATTGGGTCCAATTCGCACGGATGACCACGCAGCGTCAGCCAAGCGTAGGATCCCCTGAGAGGTGTAGTTAGTGGCGGGGTTGCAGTCAGACTTACCTTTTGACCTGGAAGCAGAGAATGATGGGGGAAAGGGCCACCGGACCCGCTTCGTGATCTTGGGCTTGGTGGTGGCCCTGGCGGTGGGCTACATGGTCTATGCGGCTTTCCCGGGCAACGCTCTGTATTTCCTTACGGTTAGCGAGTTTATGGCCAGGGACAGTGCGCAGGATGGCCGAACCGTCCGAGTGGCCGGAAAATTGGTGGATGGTTCATTCCTGCGGGAGGAAAACTCCACAGTGGCCAATTTCAGGCTGACCGACAATGACGGTGAGCTGGTGGGGCAGCAACTGAACGCGTCCTACTTGGGAGTCCTGCCCGACCTCTTTTTCAACCCTCATTCGGAGGTGATCCTGGAAGGGAGCTACGGGACGGACCGCGTGTTTCAGGTAAACAACGTGTTGGTCAAGTGCCCTTCCAAATATCAGTCGGTGGAGCAGGAGCAGGAGCAGAGACTGCTGAACTGATGATCGGAGCACAGCCGTCTTTTCGGCAATAATTGGTTACCTGTCTCGCCGGATCTTATCCATCAGAGACTCTTTGAAAGAGGAGGGAGGAATCACCCGGGGAAATCGGGACAATATCCCGATGGTGGAGGCCAGGGTGTCGACAAAAGCCCGGCAAGGTCCGCAGTTGCTCAGGTGGTTCTGGATGGCGGCCAGTTTCCGCGGCGGCAGGGTCTCGTCAAGATAATCCGACGACGATCGTCGTGTCTCTTTGCAGTCTACTTCATTTCGGCGGAATATCTTCGACAGCAGTCTAAACACCATATCACCCCTCGTCTATTCTAAGACTATCCGTGGCGGAGGGCATCCGGCCGGACGGCCCACGCGCCACTTCCCGGCGGCCCTGGCGGGTATGGCAGGCACAGCTTGCCCAGACGGGCTGCGGACAATTATATTGGTTGGATGCACAATACGCGCGGAGGATGCGTTCCAGTGACCGAGCAGATGGAAACAGATTCCCAGGTCGCGCTTGAATTTGAAGCCATTGTGGAGGAGCAACAGGGCTTCGTTTATAACCTGACCTATCGTATCCTGGGCAATTACGCCGACGCCGAAGAGGCAGCCCAGGACGCTTTTCTCTCCGCCTATCGAAATTTCCATCGCTTCCGCGGCGAGGCCAAAGTTACCACGTGGCTTTACCGCATAGCCACCAATGCCGCTCTGATGAAGCTGCGGAAAGACCGCAACAAAAGGACTCTGACCGATTCCGGTTATGAGGATATGGACCTGGTGAGTCCCACCCGGGGTCCGGAGGAGTTGGCGCTCAATAGCGAGCTGCGAGAGCGCCTACAAGACGGTCTTGAGATGCTGCAGCCCAACTTGAAGGCCGCGGTGGTTCTGCGGGATGTCCAGGGCCTTACCAATGAGGAAGCCGCCGATATCCTCAAGCTCTCGGTCTCTTCCCTTAAAGCCCGTCTGCACCGAGGCCGGGTGCTGCTCCGCAAACACATGCAACACTATCTCCAGCCCAACCCATAGGCTACCGGCCAGCACTGCCTTGCTCACTCGGCGCCGGTATTTCCCGGCCGATCGGCCTGTAGGTCTGAATCCCACAGGGGAGAATTTAATCCGCTTAAAATGACTAGACTCGCCGGTGTTAAGCGGGGAGTCTAGTGGTTATTCCCGGTGAAGCGGGATGTCTGGAAATGGCGCGATGTCTAGAACTGGAATGAGTCCATCAACTCCTGGACCGACTTGGGATTCGCCTTCTGCCTGATCGATTCCGCTCTCTGGTCCAACGTCGGGCGGCTCTCATCGTTATAGATGACTCCCACCGGCACCCCTCCTTCCTGAAGCAGGCCATAGGCGGCGGCCCGGTCCGAGGGGTCGTGGGTGTCCGGTATATCCCATAGAGTCGGCTCTATCCCCTTCTTCACGTTCCCCTTCAGCTCTTCAAAGGTGTCGTTGTAGGTGGTACATGGAGATTGGATGTGGATTATGGAAAATCCGGGGTGGTTCATTCCCTGGCTGATCAACTTGGCCAGAGGCCGTGGTTGGCTGGAGAAACCGGAGGCGATAAAGGACACGCCCAGGGTAAGATACAGCTCCAATGGGTTGAGCTGGGCCTCGATCTTCCCGTAGGGGGTGGAGGGGGTTATGACGTCCAGCTTGGTGGTGGGTGAGCTCTGTCCCTTGGTCAGGCCGTAGACCCCGTTGTCCATTATGACGGCGCAGACGTTCAGGTTGCGGGATGCCTGGGGGCCGATGTGCTCGGCGCCGATGCTGAGGAAGTCTCCATCGCCGGCCACGATAATCACGTTAAGGTCAGGCCGGGCCATCTTGACTCCCATGGCGATAGGAAGCGACCTGCCGTGGATGCCGTGGAAACCGTAGGGTTGCGAACCCTCCAGCAGATGTACGAGGTTGCCGGAGCAACCGATACCCGCGACCACCACGTTGTTCTCCATAGGCAGACCCGTTTCCTCGAGCCGGTCGATCATCGCAAATTCCAGAGACCTGCGAACGCCGAAGTCGCCGCAACCGGGGCACCACTTGAAGTCGTACTCCGGGTTTTTTTTGCTCATGCCCTGACCACCTCCTTGATATGGGACTGTGTCATCTCCGTGATCTTGCTGATCAGGTCACGGACCTTGAACGGCAAGCCGGTGTATTGAGTGATGGACTGGGCGCGAACGCCCTGGGACCGCAAGATGCTGGAGAACTGGCCCTGGTAGTTGAGTTCCGGCACGATCACCAACTCTTTTTTCTTGAGTTCCTCCAATAGTTTGGGGGGCAGTGGATTCAAGAGCATGGTGTAGAACCAGCCGATGGGAATACCCTGCTCCTTCATGGTGTTGTAGGCTTCCAGAGCCGGCCCTTTGGTGCCTCCCCACGGCATCATGACCACAGGCTGATCCGCCTGGTCCCGTTCGTATTCGTCCTCTTCCAGCAGCTTGATCTTGCTGAATCGGCGTTCGGTCATTTGAATGTGGCGCTCGGGCAGGTGTGTGGTGTCGCCCATCTCGTCGTGCTCGCTGCCGTTGGCCATGTAGGCGCCGGGATTACCTGGGATAGGCATGGGCGAAAGCTCGAATCCCGAGTAACGGTGATACCCATTACTACCCTGATGCACGATCCGTTGTTCCGCCTCGACTTTAGAGATATCGGGCTTGAGGATATTCTGCACCCGGTCGGCGACGGAAATCTCGCTCATCAGGATCACCGGACCCTGATACCGCTCGGCCCAGCTGATCGCTTTGATGGCGCCGTAGAAGCACTCCTCCACCGAACCCACGGCTATAACCGGAAGCCGGACGTCGCCATGGGCTGGGAACATGCAGGCCATGAGGTCAGACTGCTCGGTTTTGGTAGGCAGGCCGGTGGCGGGCCCACCCCGCTGCACGTCCACGACCACCAGCGGTATCTCCGCCATCCAGGCCAGGCCCAGGCCCTCGCTCATCAGTGAAAAACCAGGGCCGGCGGTTGCCGTCATGGCCTTTTTGCCGGCAAAACCGGCGCCCACGATGGCGGTGATCGACTCGATCTCGGAGCTTACCTGATAGGCGAATTTACCGGGCCCTACCAGGTTTCGCTCCATGTAAACCAGCATTGTGGTAGCCGGTGAGATGGGATAACCGGCATAGAAGTCGAGGCCGGCGGCGAGGGCTCCCAGGGACATGGCCTGGTTGCCCGCCAGCATGACCTGTTCGTAGTCCGGCATAGATGGGGGAGCCAGTTCCCCGATCGAGAATCCGCTTCCGGTTACCTGCTCGCGCCCCAGGTACATGGCCTTGAGGTTGGCGGCAATGATCTCCTGGTCGCCAGCACGGCCGCGGGTGAAACGCTTGGTCACGAATTCGTCCAGGTCATCCTGCGGCATGCCGAACAGTTGGGCCAGAGCGCCGATCACCACCATGTTTGCCGCGCGGGCATTGCCGGTGGATTTGGCCAGATCGTCCAGAGGGAGTCCCAGGCTTCGTGACTCATCCTCCAGTTGGAACTCGCCGGAATCGTAGATGATAACGCCCTCTTCCCGGACATCCCCGCGGTGGTTATCGTAGGCTTCCTGGTTAAAAGCCACCAAGACATCTACGTCGTCGCCGGCGCTTAAAACCGGGTTAACCGAGATGCGGGTCTGGGTCCACACCGGGCCGCCCATGATCTGCGAGGGGAACGTTGAGAATGTCAGGGCGTGGTAGCCCACCTGCGTGGCCGACTGGGCCAGGATCTCCGAAGCGGTAACTATTCCTCCTCCGCCTTCTGCGCCAAAGCGAATGACGAAGTCACGCAACTGCATGAAAATTCCTCCCAGCCTGGTAATCAAGGAAGTAGTTTAGCATAATAGGTCACAAGCGGAGTTCTTGTTTTGGGGCTGAAATAGAAGGTGAAGCGAATAAATGCGAGGCTCAGGGCGTGGCGGTTCAGAGATGGTGGTCATGGTGAATGATGGAGTCGGTCCTTTCGGGCCGTTGATTACATAACAATGTTTTTTTGATATGGCCCGTTGCGTCAATCGGCCTATCCATCTAGGCGCGGATGCTATCTGCCATCGGCCCATAGACTATACCATCGGGCTTCAACCGTTGTCAATTAAGGCAGGCACCCATTCCGTTGTTGGGCGGTTCCACTGTGTGCTAGAATCCGTAATATGGACGACATAAAATACTGGGTGGCATTGAACCGGGTCCCCCAGCTGGGAACCGTCAGGTTCCGGCGTCTCGAAGCCTATTTTGGCGACCTTGAAGATGCCTGGAATGCCGGCCCGCGCGAGTTGAAGGCAGCCGGGATCGAAGACCGGCCGGCGCGGGAGCTTGTCGCGGCCCGCGGCCGTACTTCTCCGGACGACGAAGTAGCATCACTGGAGCGGTCCGGGGTTAACGCCGTAAACTGGCACCATCCAGAATACCCGGCCCGTTTGAAGGAGATCGGCGACCCTCCGCCCGTTCTATATTTTAAGGGTACTCTTCTCCCATCGGATGAAAGGGCTGTGGCCGTTGTGGGAACCCGTAGCCCCACGGCCTATGGCCGGGAGGTTGCGGCCGCCCTGACCGCCGATCTGGCCGGCAACGGCATCACGATCGTTAGCGGGTTGGCCCGGGGCGTCGACGGCATCGCCCATCGCGCAGCCCTGGAGAGCGGCGGCCGTACAATCGCCCTTCTAGCCGGTGGACTGGACAACGTCTATCCCCGGGAGCATACGGGGTTGTTCGAACAGATCCAGCAGCAGGGAGCAGTGGTCAGCGAATACCCTTTAGGCGTGCGGCCGGACTCCCGTAACTTTCCTCGCCGCAACCGGTTGATCAGCGGCATGAGCTTGGGTACCCTTGTGGTTGAGGCCGGAGAGGCCAGCGGCGCCCGGTGGACGGTTTACCATGCCCTGGAGCAAGACCGCGAAGTATTCTGCGTGCCCGGATCAATATTTTCACCGAATAGCCGTTTAACCAACCGTATGATTCAAGAGGGCGCCAAACTGGTGTCAAGCTATACCGACATCCTGGAAGAGCTCAATCTCACCTCGGTGAGCCGCCCAACCGCGGTCGATCACCAGATCGCAATGCCCATGGAAAAGGACAACCGGGACCTCGAACCGTTGGGGGACGAATCGGCACTGCTACAGTACCTGAACGAAGAACCTATACATATCGATGACATTCACAGAACCGCCAATCTGCCCATCGCTTCCGTCAGTGGCATGCTGACCATGTTGGAGATGAAGGGTATGGTGAGGCAGGTCGGCTGCATGCACTACGTTCGAATAAGGGAGGCTGCAACAGCCTATGGCAGCTAAGTCTCAGACGACTAGCAAAACTACAACTAAAAAGACCAGCAAAACCACCAGCACGAAGGCAAAGACTACGAAGACCGCAAAGACTGCCAAGACTGCAAAAAAGGTGACCAAGCCTGCCAGCACCATCGGCAAAGGCCTGGTGATAGTAGAATCCCCGGCCAAAGCCCGTACCGTGGGCCAGATCCTGGGGAATAAATACGTAGTCGTCGCCTCCCAGGGACACATGCGTGACCTGCCCAAGAGCAAGATAGGCGTGAACGTGGAGAATGACTTCGAGCCCACCTATGTGGTGATGCCGGACAAACGGTCCTGGCTAAACGCCCTGAAAAAAGCCGGTGACGAGGCAGCCGCCATCTATCTGGCCACGGACCCGGACCGTGAAGGCGAGGCGATATCCTGGCACCTGCAGGACGCGACCCAGTGGGGCCAACGTTCCGACCCGCCCAAACGGGTTGTGTTTCACGAGATTACCAAGAAGGCGATACTGGAGGCGTTCGAGAATCCCCGGGAAATCGACATGCAGCTGGTGAACGCTCAGCAGGCCCGGCGGATCCTGGACCGGTTGGTCGGCTATCAGATCAGCCCGCTATTGTGGCGCCGGGTGCAGCGAGGCCTGTCCGCCGGCCGGGTCCAATCGGTAGCCATGAGGATGGTGGTTGACCGGGAGCGGGAGATCGGCGCTTTCGTGCCGGTGGAGTCTTGGACCCTGGAAGCCCAGCTTCAGAAAGAATCGGGAAAGTCGGCCAATCCAAGCCTGTTTACGGCAGTGCTGCGCGCCACGAAAGGCGAAAAGGGCCGCCTGACAATACCCGATCGGGATGAAGCCACTCGCTACGAGTCGGAGCTGAAGGACGCCGCCTACGCGGTAGTCGAAGTGAAGAAGCGGGACGTCAGGCAACGCCCGGCCGCGCCATTTATCACCAGCACCCTGCAGCAGGAAGCGGCCCGCAAGCTGCGCTTTACCCCACAGCGGACGATGGTGGTGGCCCAGCAGCTTTATGAAGGCATGCAAGTGGGTGAGGGGTCTTCTGTCGGCTTGATTACCTACATGCGCACCGATTCCACACAGGTGGCGGATTCGGCGATTGAAGAGGCCCGAGAGTACATATCGGACACCTACGGCAAGGACTATCTTCCGGAAAAACCCCGGGAATTCCGGTCCAAGAGCAAGGGAGCTCAGGAGGCCCACGAAGCGGTCCGTCCCACGTCCATCCGGCGGATCCCCCAATCGCTCAAGGACCATCTGGCCACCGACCAGCTACGCCTTTACACCCTGATCTGGGAGCGGATGCTGGCCAGTCAGATGGCCGATGCCCGGACCGAAGCAACCACGGTGGAGATTGAGGCTACTTGCAAGAGCTCAAACCAGGTGTACCTCTTCCGCGCCACCGGATCAGTGCTAAAATTTCCCGGTTTTCGGACCCTGTACCTGGAAAGCCGGGATGACGAAGAGGAAGACCGGGGCCGGCAGCGGTTACCCGAGGTGGCCAAGGGCGATGGCCTGTCCTGCCAGAAACTGGAGGCTCTGCAGCACTTCACTCAGCCACCGCCTCGTTATAGCGAGGCTACGCTGATCAAGGCCCTGGAGGAGAAAGGCATCGGCCGTCCCAGCACTTACGCGCCTACGATCGCGACTATCCTGGACCGCCACTACGTGGAGAAAGAGCAGAACCGTCTTCTGCCTACACAGCTGGGCAATACCGTCACCGACCTGCTGGTTGAGTACTTCGCGGATATCATGGACCTGGACTATACCGCTCGGATGGAAGAGCGCCTCGACGACGTCTCTCGCGGTGAACGGGAGTGGGTCCCCATGCTGGGGGAGTTTTATGGCCCCTTCCAGAAGGCTCTGGAGAACGCCCAAGAATCGATGCCCCGGCAGAAGGTGGAGGAAGCCACCGACGAGGTATGTGATACCTGCGGGCGGCCCATGGTCACCAGGTCGAAATTTTTCCTCTCTTCCACCGCCTGGTTGAGTTGAAGCAGCAGGTACTGTTGCTTGCTCATACCGGGCGGAATCTGCATTCTCGCGCCCAGCCATTCCTGCTGAACCTGGCCGATGGACTTGTTTACTTCTATTCCCAGGCCGGTGGAAAAGTTCGCGTCCGGGTCGGCGTCTACGGCCAACACCGGCACTTTCCCGCTTTTCATCAACCCCCGTACCAGGAGACTGGCCACGGTCGTCTTACCAGTTCCTCCCTTTCCGGCTACTGCTACGGTCCATGTCATGATGTGCACCTTTAT
>JADFJS010000032.1 GCA_022566155.1 Chloroflexota bacterium | reverse complement strand
CCCGCCGCCGCTGCCACCGCCAGCCCCGCCTCCGCTCGATACTGCACTGCTACCACCATCGGCCTGAACGGCCCCGTTGACCGTCAGGTTGTTGGCGGCGGCAAGCTCGATTGCGCCGCCACCACCCGCGCCACGGGTACTGGTACCTGCGAATATGCCAGAATCGCCTCCGCCAGCACCCCCGCCGCTGCCACCTTCCAGCGTGGTCTGCAAGCCGCCGTAGGATGGACCGCCGGCGCCGCCGGGTCCAAGTGAATCCGGATTGAAATCGTCACCCCCGGTGGCGCCTGCTCCTCCGAAGCCTCCACCACCGGCGCCATCTCGGTCATTAGTGCCCTGGCCCCCGCCGGTCCCCGCGCCATTGCCGTTCGGCGAGCTGCCGCCCTGGCTGCCGCCGGGCCCACCGGGGGCCCCAGTCCCTCCTGACACGTTCGATACGCTACCACCGTTGCCGTTGATCAAGCCGTCGACCGTCAAGTCGCCCTGAGAGAGCAACGCGAATGGCCGCGTTCCGGCGGCGTTGACAGTTACGCCGGCGGCAATGTTGACCGTTGAAAAGGTGAACACCGCGATGCCACCTGAGACCACCCCGTTGATCGCGGTGGCCGGCCCCGTCAGCGTGGGGGGGAGAGCGGTAGTGTTAACCGTATATACCCCAGGTCCAGGCACGAAAGTGCCGAGGCTGGTGAAGGCACCCGGCTCTACTGGGGTCGCGGTACCAACATATGGGTGCGGGACATACTCGGTTACCTCGGGCGGGATTACACCATCCGGGGGCTCGTTAAGCGGGGGTTCTTGCCCACCGACAGCCCCTGGAACTATCAGCCCCAAAAGCAATGTGAGGACTACGACCAGTACTGGTGCCCGCATAAGCTTTTTTTTGATCGCTCTCGTCAGCATGGTGCACATTCCTCCCTCTATAAAGATTTTGAGTTTGGCTAGCGTACTCCGGAACCCGGTGAACCCGCATCGGGCGCCCCTCGGACGAGCGTATGCGCTGTTGCGCGGCGGAATGTACCACAGGCCTCCAGGTAGTGTCAACCGGTTTGTGGTAGACCAGAGATAATGACACCCCTTAACAGTTCAGTGAAAATGTCACCCTATGGTAAAGGAGACAGTATCGTTGAACGCGAGGGAACAGCAACGGGCAATGGTATTAAACCGGGTGGAGCGGGAAGGTCTCACAGGGGAGGAGGCTGCCGGGCTGATGGGTCTGTCGTTACGGCAGGTGCGAAGGCTCTTGGCAGCCTACAGGAAGGAGGGAGTGGCTGCCCTGGCCCATGGTAATCGAGGCCAACCGCCGGCCCACCGGATCTCAGAGGATACCAGGAATCGGGTAGTGGAGTTGGCCAGAGGACCCTATCAGGGGTTGAACCACTACCATCTGCAGGAGGTCTTGGCGGAGCGAGAGGAGCTGATCTTGAGCCGGTCGTCCCTGTGGCGCATTCTCACTGGCGCCAGAGTGCCGAGTCCAAGGCGGCGTCGACGGCCCCAGCACCGCCACCGTAGAGAGCGCTATCCCCAGGAGGGGATGTTGCTCCAAGTGGACGGCAGCCGTCACGACTGGCTGCAAGGCCGAGGTCCCTACCTGACCCTGGTGGGAGCCATTGACGATGCCACGGGCACTGTTCCCTATGCATTGTTCCGGGAGCAGGAGGATGCCCAGGGCTACTTTCTGCTACTGCAAGGGATCATCGGGAGCAAGGGTATACCACTCGCCCTCTACAGCGACCGGCACAGCATCTTCCAGGTCAACCCCAAGCAGCAAGAAAGCCTGGAGGAGCAGCTAGCGGGAGAGCGGCAGCCCACCCAGGTGGGCCGGGCCTTAAATGAGTTGGGCATTCAGTCGAAGGTGGCCTTCTCGCCCCAGGCTAAGGGGCGCATCGAAAGGCTGTGGGGCACCTTACAAGACCGCCTAGTCAGTGAGCTGCGCCTGGCTGGAGCCGCCACCCTGGAGGAGGCCAACCGAGTGCTTTGGGAGTTCCTGCCCCGGTTGAACGGCAGTTTCGCCGTGCCCCCGGCCAAGTCCGGTTCGGCCTACCGGCGCCTGGAGCCTGGGGTGTGTCTGGAAGGGGTGCTGTGCTTCAAGTACCAGCGCACGGTGGCCAAGGACAATACGGTGAGGCTGGGAGAGCACACCCTTCAACTGCAACCGGGACCCAGCCGATCCAGCTACGCCCGGGTCCGGGTGGAAATACAAGAACGGCTGGATGGCAGCGTGGTGGTGGCCTACCAGGGCAGTGTCATCGCCAGCAAAGAAGCACCACTACTCCCGGTGACTCTGCGGGCCCGTAAGAACTGGGGTGCACGTGGTGAAGAGCGGGATATGGACCAGGGGAGTGGGGCGGCTGAAGCGGGCCTCAAGGGTGTGGATACCCGCCCCCAGGTGGGTAAACCACCCGTCCGAAAACCAAGCCCCAATCATCCTTGGAGACGACCCTTGGTGGTGACAAAATCACAGAACTCTTAGAGTGACATATTGACTGAACTACGACACGGGCTTATTCTCGATATTCAGTATTATTGGCCTTGATCGGGCAGGCGTGTCCAACGCTAGTGGCCGCCGGGTAGTCCCCGGCCCACGAACTGTAGGGCCAACGCCGGCCGGCGGTCAAGTCGCCGTCGCGCTAATGCTCGGCGTTCCAGGTCACTTCAATTTGAACTCCAGCCCCCACAGCCGCGATTTTGCATCGCCAGAGTGGCGCCGGCGCAGGCTGCGCGAGGTGGCAGCCCAGCATGGGAAATGTTAAACTGCGGTTATCCCCGCCGAGGCGGTTATTCCCGAAGGGAAGGAGATCAAGGTTGCTGCGCGTTTACAACACCCTGACCAAAATGGTTGAGGAAGTCCAGCCGCTGGAATCGGGAATAGTCCGCATGTACACTTGCGGGCCTACCGTGTACCGGGACGCCCACATCGGCAATCTGCGAACCTACATCATGGCCGACTGGATAAAACGGGTGTTGCTAGCCGACGGGTGCGATGTTTTTCACGTCAAGAATATTACCGACGTTGGTCACATGCGTCAGGAACTGGTGGAAACCGGCGGCGACAAGATAATCCTGGCGGCCTTGCAAGAAGGTAAGACGGTACAGGATATAGCCAAGTTTTACTCCGACTCCTTTCATCGGGACGAAGAAAGGCTCAATATCTTGCCGGCCGAGGTCTTCCCTTGGGCCACCGAGCACATCCCGGAAATGATCGCCATCGTGGAGAAACTGCTGGCCAACGGAAACGCTTACATCAATGGCGGCAACATCTACTTTGATGTGGCGGGGTTCAAAGACTACGGTAAGCTCTCCCGCAATACCGGCGCGGACCTGCTGGAAGGCGTGCGGGCCGAGGTGGACCCGCTGAAAAAGGACCCCCGGGATTTCACCCTCTGGAAGGCTGCCGAGCCCGGGCGGGACTTGAAATGGGACAGCCCGTGGGGTGAAGGATTCCCCGGCTGGCACATCGAGTGCTCGGCCATGGCCTCCAAGTACCTTGGCGAAGTGTTCGACATCCATACCGGCGGCGTGGACAACATTTTCCCCCACCACGAGGACGAGATCGCCCAAAGCGAGGCCGCATTCGGCAAGCAACACGTGCGTTACTGGGTACACGCCCAGCACCTGCTGGTTGACGGCGCCAAGATGGCCAAATCCTCCGGCAATGTGTTTCTCCTGGATGAGCTGATCAACCGCGGATTTGACCCCATATCATTCCGCTACCTCTGCATGACGGTGCGGTACCGGCACCGCATGAACTTTACCTTCAACTCCCTGAAGGCCGCGGAAAGCGCGCTGACCAACCTGCGGTCTCGTATCTGGGTGTGGAAGAACCTGCCTCCCTTGGATACGGCGCCGCCGGAATCGGAACCATGGAAGAAGAAGTTCTGGGACGCAGTGGAAGGCGACCTGGACCTGCCAGGGGCGCTGGCCTTGACCTGGGACATGGTGCGATCCGACTTGCCCGATCAAGCCAAACTGGCTCTGGTGCTGGAATTCGACCGGGTGTTCGGACTGGGCTTGGACCAGGTGCCTGCCGATTACCCGGTGCCCGAGCCGGTCTCGGCCGCCGTGCAACGGCGAAAAACCTTCAGGGATCAAGCGGATTATTCGTCCGCCGACGCCTTGAGGGCCGACGTCACCGCAGGCGGCTTTCTGGTGGAAGATACAACCCAATTCTCCCGCATCCGGCCCAAAACCCAACTGGAGCAACGGGAGGAACTCTGGCCTTCGGTGTCTTCTTCCCGGGAGGTCGAGTCTCTTCTGGACCGTCCGGCCGAATACGATTTCACATTTATCCTCAACGCATACAGCTACCCGGAAGATATTCAGCGATGCGTGACCAGCATGCTGAAGTACCGCGGTAGTTACAGTTGCCAGATCATCGTCATCGACAACGGCTCCACCGACGGTACCGGGGAGTGGCTGGAGGAATTCCAGGCCAATCATCCCGAGATGCAGGTTATTCACTGCGACCACAACGTGGGAGATGCCGCTGGCAAGAACATTGGGCTAAAATTGAGCCTGGGTAAGAACCTGATCATCATGGATGGCTCGACCGAGATAGTTGACGACTTGCTGAGCCCCATCGGCGCCCAGTTGGCCGATGAGTCCGTGGGCATCTTGGGGCCCTACGGCCTGACCACCAACGATCTGCAGCACTTCCACGAGGAAGTGGAAAGCGGTGAGGCCGACGCGATGCAGGCCTATTGCATGGCGATGCGCCGGGAGACCATCAATACCGTCGGATTGATGCGGGAATGCTTCCGATTCTACCGCAACCTGGACATCGACTACTGCTTCCAGTTTAAAGACAAGGGGTACCGGGTCATGGCGGACAGCACCCTGCCCGTGGTGCGCCACGAGCACCGCCAGTGGACCGATCTGGACGACAACCAGCGGGATGAGCTCAGCCGAAAGAACTTTGGCCGTTTCCTCAAACGCTGGGGCAACCGGCCCGACCTGCTCATTGCCCCCGACGCGCAGGGCGTGGGCAGCGGCTTTTTCCACCACTGAAAGTGAATCTAGCGGGCGCATTTACCAGTTTTACCGCCAGGAAAGGTTGACCGCAGTATCTACCCGCAGCCACTATGTTGTTCTTGGATCTAATACCGGCATGCGCTATATCTTGACTCTGATAGCTGCTGTTCCCAGCATTATTATGGTTCACGATACTCATGGACATGTAATAAACACTTTATGAATATTACGGCAATGACTAACTGTCGAAATCGTAACAAGGCCATCATAAGATGGGGACAGTCGTCCGACTGCCCAATTTAGGTGTGTACGGATGACGGCATTGTTCATGGGTTATACACGGAATATTCACAGGATCGGCCGCTGAAAACCCTCCTTGACGAGGCCGAAACGCGATGCTAGAGTCCATTCGAGCCTCCACGGAGAAGGGGCGCTCACAGCAACGGCTTCCCCTGCTGACACTGATTTCCCGGCCACGTCTCCCGCTCCGGAGTCTCTGATCGATGGTCCAAGCTGCCCAGCGGCTGCTGAATGGTGACCGGCGCGCCCTGGCCCGATTGATCTCTATCCTGGAGCGCGGCGACTCCCAGGCGGCTGACATCATGAAGGCCATCGATGCCCACACTGGGAAGGCCTATACCGTCGGCATCACCGGCCCCCCCGGGGCAGGCAAGAGCACCATCGTAGACCAGCTTACCCAGTTGCTTCGCCAGCAGGGATTGCAGGTGGGCATTATCGGGGTGGACCCCACCAGCCCGTTCAGCGGAGGAGCGCTCCTCGGCGACCGCATCCGGATGCAACGCCACTATTTGGACTCGGGCGTCTTCATCCGCAGCGTGGCTACCAGAGGTCAGTGGGGCGGACTGCCGAGGGTGGTAAAGAGTATGGTGCGCCTCCTGGACGCCGCGGGCACCGACGTGGTGCTGGTCGAGACTGTAGGGGTCGGGCAGGCGGAGTTGGGGATCATGGATGTCGCCGATACCGTGATCGTGACGTTGATGCCTGAATCCGGTGACGCTATCCAGACCTTAAAAGCCGGCATCATGGAAATTGCCGACATCTATCTGGTCAACAAAGCCGACCGTGAGGGAGCTAATCAGATGGCCGCAGCCATCACCGCCATGCTTCACTTGGCCGGCTCCCAACCGGCATGGGAGCCGCCGGTAATGTTGACGCAGGCCACTTCGGGCGCCGGCATTCCGGAGCTGTGGGACAAAGTGCAGGAACACCATCGCCACATGACCACCACATCCGAACTAGAGCGCCGCAGGGCGGCACGCCGCGAGCAGGAGTTCCTTGAAACGGTGATGGAGCAGATGGAGCGGCGGCTCAGGAAACTGGTGGTTGAAGACCCAGCGCTGGTGGCCACCCTAAAAAAGGTGGGCCTGAAGGAAGCGGAGCCATACTCGTCTGCTATGGATTTCCTCGACGCCTCTTCCTTCCCAACGGGATTACCTGCCCCTTAGCGGACCACGGCGGTTGGGGGCCCCAAAATTCTTGAATATCTATCAGAGTCAAACGCCTTGGCTTGCTCGCCTCCACGATATCGTGGCTACCAATAACTCGATACATCTGATCTAACACGGGACGCCCTCCAGCGATCGGGCGCGACGGCATAGGGGAATTGAAATGGTACTGGTTGGTCTGGATCTCAGGGCTTCCGCCAAGCGTCCCAGTACGATGGTGGTTCTGGACGACGATGCCCAGATGGTCTTTTTCGGCGCCTTTGAGCATGACTCCGAGCTGCTGGACCTGGTACAAGAGCACCGGCCTCAGCTCATCGCAATCGGAGCTCCACTGGGACTGCCGACTGGTTTGTGCTGTCTGGAGACTTCATGTTCTTGCTACATAACCGGACCTCAGAAGAAGGGCCGCCAGCTGGAGTTGGAGCTATCCCGCATGGGGATAAGCTGCTTCTTCACCAACAAGAAGTCAATCATCAGCAACCTGATCTACCGGGGAGTCGGCCTGAATCAGCAGCTAAGCGAGGCGGGTTTCCAGGTGATCGAGGTATACCCCCACGCCAGCAAGGTTATCCTCTTCGGCGACAAGGCACCGCCAAAGAATAGCGCCGGCAGCATCGCCTTCATGCGGGAACACCTGTCGTCCCTGTTTCAGTGGTTGGCTGACCACCTAAGCAGGATGGACCGTAACGGATGCGACGCCGATTGAAACGCCTACCCGGCACTCCTCCATTCCCAGGAACGCACCGACATGCTGGGCAGCCCTGATGAGGGGATGCTGGTTCTACCTGGATTGCCCCGCTGACGGAATAAGGGCTTCCAACAGCGCACAAAAACACCGCACCTGAAGCAAAGCAGAGGGCCGGGCCTGATCCCAGATCTGGGGGTTGGCCCGGCCCTCTTGGTTCTACAACGTCAAACCGTGGTGCTTAGTAAAGCTCAAGCAGAGCTGGAGCCGCCGCCCTGCTGGGAAGAGCCGGAACTCCCGCCCAGGAAGTTCCCCAGCATGGAGGTGAACTCCATGGGGAATATCCACTTGGTAGACGGACTGGCGCCCAGAGACTTCAGTGTCTCGAAGTACTGAAGACTCATGGTCTTGCTGTCCACCGTGCTCGCCACCTGGTAGATCTTTTCCAAGGCGGAGCTGAACCCCTCTGCCCGTAGGACCTGGGCCTGCTGATCCCCCTCGGCGCGTAGTATCTCCGACTGGCGCTGCCCCTCGGCCTCCAGGATGGCCGCCTGCCTCTCGCCCTCGGCCCGGTTGATCTGGGCCTGGCGCTGGCCCTCCGACTCGGTGATGTCGGCGGTCTTGATGGCCTCGGCCGACTTCTCCCGCTCCATGGCCTGTTTGACGCCCGGAGGCGGGTCGATCTCGTTGATCTCCACCTGGGACACCTTGACCCCCCAGCGTTCGGTGACCTCGTCCATGCGTATCTGCATCGCGTCCCGCATTTTTTCCCGTTCGGTCAAGGCCTCCGCCAGGGTCGTGGAGCCGATGACGGCACGCAGGGTGGCGAATGCCAGATTCACCACAGCCAGCTCGAAGTTCTGCACCTCCAGCACCGCCCGCTCCGCCAGCTCGTCGACCACCCGGTAGTAGATGACGAAGTCCATGTCCACCACTACGTTGTCCGCAGTGATGTACTTTTGGGTCGGTACCCGGGCCACTCTCTCTCGAAGGTCGATCTTGATCCCGGTAAATATGAACGGTATCAAGAAATGGAATCCAGGCTGGCGATTGCCCACGTAAGTCCCGAATTTCTGGACCACCAATCTCTGATATTGCTGGACGATCACGACGCCAGTTGACATGACTGCCTCCTAGACTCCATCAGCGTATTCTTGCCCTTTATCCGCATCTTATGCCCGAGAGACGGTCAGAATCAGACCATCTACTGCGATAACTCTAACTGCTTCCCCAACGTGTATTACGTTACCATCCTCGCTGACCGCTGTCCAGGTCTCGTTTTGCACCTGTACTACTCCCGTGGGCGCCAGCTCGCCGGTAACGGTTCCGGTGGCGCCTACAATCGCCGGCCTGGATGGCTCACGCCCAGCCCGCCTCGACTGATAGACGGTCCGGCCGACGTACACCGCCGTGAAGGCAAACACCGCGGTGAACCCGCCCAACAGCCACCGGTTCACCCCTATTGAGGGCAGTGTCGGCGAGGTGCCACCGAATAGTATCAGCCCGCCTATGATGAAGCAGACGGCGGCGCCCACACCCAGGATGCCGAAACCGGCAACCGTCGCTTCCAGCACCACCAGCGCCACCGCCACCAGAATGAAGATGACTCCAGCCCAGTTGACCGGCAAGTTGCCCAGTGCCAGGAAGGCCAGAAGCAAACAGATGACCCCAACAACTCCGGGGGCGATGAGGCCGGGGTTGAACAACTCGATGACGATGCCCAGCCCGCCAATCGTGAGCAGGATAAAAGATATATTGGGGTCGGATATGAGCTCTAGAAAATTCTCCAGCAGGTTCTTGTTGACCCGCCGCAAGTCCAGGTCACGGGTGTCCAGCACCCGCGGGCCGGAGGCGGTATCCGCCATCTTGCCATCCAGCTGGGCCAGCAGATCATCCAGGTTCTCGGCGATGAAATCCACAACGTTCAGCTCCACCGCTTCCTGGGCGCTGAAGGATGAGGCCAACCTGACGGTCTCCTCCAGCTTGTCTTCGTTGCGGCCCCGTTCCTGGGCGATGCTTCTAATCAGGGCGGCGGCATCATTTTCAACCTTGGTGGCCAACGTCTCTTCCAGGTCCTGTCCGCCGGCGGCGATAGGCGTGGCGGCCCCGATATTTGTGCCGGGCGCCATCACCGCGAAGTTGGCGGCGGCGGTGATGAATGTGCCAGCGGAACCGGCTCGCGCACCCCTGGGGGAGACGTATACGGCCACAGGCACCGGAGATTCCAGCAGGTCCGTAACGATTTTCCTGGTTGAAGAAAGGAGACCACCGGGGGTATCCAGCTCGATGATCACCAGAGTCGCCCCGTCCTCCTGGGCCTGCCGGATGGTCCGGGCAATCAGCCGTTCCTTGACCGGGTTGATGATGCCATCCACTTTTAGCAGCAACGCGTGGGGGGCCTGGGCCCGAACCTG
The DNA here is from genome assembly GCA_022566155.1 of Chloroflexota bacterium. Classification (GTDB taxonomy): domain Bacteria; phylum Chloroflexota; class Dehalococcoidia; order Lucifugimonadales; family UBA3495; genus JADFJS01. Next base: position 6,749 of record JADFJS010000032.1, on the reverse strand, counting down.
AGCCACCACGGGCCCAATGAGGCCGGCGAGCATCAACCCAGTAAAAATGAAGAGCGTAATGAGCGCTCGCAGCCGGCTTTTTGGACGCATGACAACCTGCCGTGGACCTGAGCTTGTTAGCATTGGCGGCGGTTCAGGTCCCGTAACCATGATGGTTTACCCTTAGAGGGTTGTCAATCGGGAATCTCTTTCATGATGGCCATGAGGCTGTCGGCGGGGTCCGCCTGAGGCGGATGGTTCGACAGGCTCACCACTGACGGTTTTGGGAGCGCCGACTTTTGCGAGTTAGTACCAGTAATTGCACAACGGAGGGGCGGCCGGCCAAGGAAAGCGGTGGCTAGTCGGGCAGATCGGCAACCTGGGTAGGCAGGGACGAATTTACCGGCTGGGCAGCCAGGGTTGGGTCCGGACGGCACGCCAGTCGCGCCAGCAGCGGGTTGATCAACCTCAGGCCGCTACCCAAGGCGGGATGGCCCATCACCCTGGCGATGATCCGGCTGTGCCAATCGAAGGACATATCCGGGCCGCCGGTCAGGTCGGAGCAGATGCCCTTGGAACCAGCCTGTTGGACCAGAGAGCTGACCTGGCGGTCGCTCATGTACTCGTACAGCCGCCTCGCCGAATAGCCTATCTCCAACTCGCGGGCAAGCAGTGATTTCCATTCGGTCTGATATTGGCTGAGATTGGCCGCCGAAAGGTCGTCGTCGGCCAGGGCCCCGCCCAACGCCTTTGCCGCGATTTCGCTTGCCAGCAAAGAGTAAAATATGCCGCCGCCGCTGGTGGGCTTGACCTGGCCGGCCGCGTCGCCAACCACCAGCACCCGGTCCCGGAAGGTGCGCTTGAGCGGGCGCAGCGGAAGGCCCCAGCTACTGCTGGTCCCGATTATGCCCTGTATCTTTCCTTCCGACTCCAGACGCCCCACAAATGCAGCCAGGTGGGCTTGGGCATGCCGCCGGGCCAGCAGTCCTACCAGGGCGCGGCCACCGTGGGTGGGCACCAGCCAGGCGAAAAAACCCGGTGCAACATCCCGGCCCAGATATACCTGCACCTCGTCCACATCACGGGCGCAAGCCACGGCCTGAACTCCGGTAACGTGGTCTGTAACCGCGCCAAATCCCAACTGGCGGGTCAGTGGAGATCCGAAACCGGCGGCCAGGACCACGGCGCGGGCCCGGTGCTTGCCTTCTCCGGTGACCACGGTAACGCCATGCTTGTCCGGCTCTATGGCCGAGACCCTCTGCCCAAGCAGGTAGCCGGCTCCGGCGTCGCGTGCCCGGTTTGCAAAAGACGCGACATAAGCTACCCGGTCGATAATCCGCGCCTGGGGTGTCGCCGCTTCGAAACGGACGTCGCCGCCAAAGGGCGTGACCGCCTGGACCGATGCCACCTCACGGTGGATAAAACTGGGGTCGATGGGAAATCGGCGGATACATTCCTGGCCAACGATGCCGGTGCAGAGTTTGTCACCGACGTCGCGTCTCCAGTCGATCACAGTCACGCCGTAGCCCATTTGCGCCAAACCAAGGGCGGTGTTGTTGCCGGCCGGCCCGGCACCCACCACTATCACATCCACGTCTTGCACGTCAGCCACACTTCTCTCCCCACCGGCTCGGGGTGCTGAGCCGGGTAAATGGCGAATCCCGATTATACTATGGCCCTCTCCGGTTAGCCAGGCATTTTTTAGACGGGTCGCACGCCACTTAGCCTTGATCTAGGCTCACCCTAGATATGACGGGATTGTGCCGTTCGGCTTGACAGTCGATACTAGGCACTGTAAACTCCGGCTTGGCAAATTGGTCTGACCACTTAAGGCAATGCCATTGCAAGGCGCCATGCACAGCTTCCAGCCGCGGCGGCTGCACGAGGATATCGTGCAGCAATTCCTGTCGTTGATTCGTGGGGGCTCCCTGCAGCATGGCGACCGGCTGCCTTCCGAGAGAGTGCTGGCCGAACAATTCAAGGTCAGCCGAAGCTCGGTGCGCGAGGCTCTTCGGTCTCTGGAGCTACAGGGCCTGGTTGTTAGCAGACGCGGCTCCGGAACCTATATCAACACCGGCGATCTTAACTCTGTGGTGGCGCTGATCGCCTCCAGTCTCAGTTCTGGCGCCGATACCCTACGGGACATATTCGAGATGCGCCACCTGCTGGAGCCGCAGATCGCTTTCCTGGCGGCCCAAAAGGTCGATCCCCAGGAGTTGCTCCAGATGGAAGAGATTTTGGAAGAACAGGGGCGGCAGATCGCACGCGGGGAAACCGGGGTGAACGCCGATACCGACTTCCACTTCGCCCTGGCCGTAGCCACGCATAACTCGGCTATGGTCAAGGTGGTAAGCGCCGTGGAAGACATCCTCCGCCGCTCCAGAGATCAATCACTACAGGAGCCGGGAAGGCCTCAACGGTCCCTGGCCTCCCACAGGCAGATCCTCGAGATGCTGCAGGCCGGGGACAAACATGCGGCTAGGCAGGCTATGGAGCACCACCTAACCTCGGTAGAGCCAGCCAACCCCGCGAGCTATCAGGAATCATCCGTCAGCTTTCAGCCAATCCTCAATGCCTCCCTTTTAGAAAAGAGGGAATTCGTGGGGATCACGACCGCTGATAGCTAAAGTAAACAGGAGGGATAGGTAATGAGCACGGTGGCTGTTGAGGTTGTGTACCGGGGCATATTTCAAAAATCATTGGCTCGGAACATAGTGCGCAACATAGTGTTCGCCGCTAGGAAAGACGGCAAGATCGGCACTGCTTTCGGCCGTTACGGAGACTCTCCGGAACGCAACGGCATTCCCGCCAAGCAGTTCGCCGTAGTTGCCGATAACGCGGAGGAGTTGGAAGAAACTCTGGCGCAATACGAACCGACCGAAGTCGACGTAACCATCAACGTGGACGATACCTTGTGCAAGGGCGTCGAGTCCTGGGCCTGGTACGGGCTGCAACCTATCAACCAACTCACCAAGCCCGGCGGCACATTGATCGTGACTTCCCGGCAGGACGCCGACTCATTGATCCGTGACATGCACCAGAAGGACTCGCCCATCGGCTTGTCCATATTGAAAAGCACCGTCAGCTTCTCCGGTCTCTGGGTGTACAAGGACGACCACACCGATGTCCGCGTCTTGGGCAACCTGTGCAATGTATGCCCGCAACTGGTCAGCCTAAAATCCATGCTGGAGACCATCCGGGAGCAGACGGGCAGCGAAACCAAGGTGGCCTCGGCTCAAAAAGCCTACGACACCGCCACCATCCGGCAAGTTGAGCCCGGTGAAGGCAATCCGGAGATACCCTACAGTTTCGTGCTTCCTGGCTGGAAAGAGATGCAAGAGGGCGTGGTTATCAAGGCCATCGAAGCGGGCGGCGGCTTCCGAGGCGGCGAAGGCGGGTACCAGCCGGTAAGAAACGAGGTCTTCAAAAAATACAGCACCCGGTCCATGCGCCCGGTTATCAACTTCGAAACCTGCATCAAGTGCACCCTTTGCTGGCTCCAGTGCCCGGACACCTGCTTTGATGTGACCCCCGACGGTCTTTACGATGCCAACATGGAATCGTGTTGCGGCTGCGGGGTGTGCGAAGCAGTCTGCCCGGTGCCCGACTGCGTCACCATGGTTGGCGAGGCCGAGTTCGAAGACAACAATAGCCAATGGGAGATGTGGCAAAAGGACAAAGAGGGCTACAACTCATGGATGACCCTCCTGGTAGATAAGCAGAAGTCCGAGACTCGCACCCACGGCTTTCACCACGTTGGCGGCTACGCCGAGGAGATCGCGAACACAGAGGAGGTCTCATGACCACGGTTGAGACCCAGCTCTTCCAGACAGAGCAGGAAGAGCTGATCAGCGGCAGCGAGGCCATCGCGATCGCCTGCGCCCTGGCCGATGTAGACGTAATCACGGCATACCCCATCCGGCCGTACGACACGGTGATGCAGTACGTATCCAAGCTCAAGGCCGACGGTGTTTTCGATTGCGATTTCATCGTCGCCGAAAGCGAGCACTCCCAGTTCGAGATCGTCAAGCACGCCTCAGCCGTCGGCGCCAGGACATTCTGCGGCTCCAGTGGCGTGGGCTGGTTCTACGCTTTCGAAGCCATCACCGTGACTGCCGGGCTGCGCATGCCGGTGGTGGCCATGGTGGGAAACAGGGCGCTGGACGACCCAGGTGCATTCGGCACCGAGCACAATGACGCTTTGGCCGTGCGAGATCTGGGTTGGATGCTCTACTGGGTGGCCACGGCCCAAGAGGCACTGGATATTGCCCTCCTGTCCTGGAGAGTGGCCGAAGACCCCAGAGTTCTCCTACCCATGGCCATTAGCTGCGACGGCTCGTTCCTGACCCACTCCCAGGCCATCGTAAACGTGCCCACCAGCGAGCAGGTACGCAAGTTCTTGCCCCCATACGACCGCGGCAAGCTCCAGCTGCACCCGGATAACCCAATCACGATCGCCCCCCAGGTGAACGAAGACTGGCTCATGGAGATCCGGCGCCAATCGGACGAGGCGATGCACCGGTCGGTAGCGGTGATAGAAGAAGCGTATGCGGATTTCAAGAAGACCTTCAATCGGGGCGACCCCAGCGCATTCATCGAAGAGTACATGACCGAAGACGCGGAGATCCTCATCGTGGGCATGGGTACGCTGGCATTACCGGTCCGGGTGGCCATCCGCCGCATGCGGGAGGCCGGTAAAAAGGTTGGGTTTGTGCGCATAAAATTCTTCCGGCCCTTTCCCACCGAAGAGCTCCAGCGGGTCCTGGGCGGCGTCAAAGCCGTCTGCGTGATCGACCGCGACTACTCATTCGGCTCACCATCTTTTGCCGGAGTCCTGTTCCACGAGCTCCGGTCAACGCTTTATCCGTTGGAGAAACGGCCATTGATGCTGAATTTTATCGCCGGATTGGGGGGCCGTGAGATCCACACAAACGATGTAAATCATATGGTCGACATAGTCCAGAAGGCGATCGATACCGGCAAGATCGAACAGGAAGCAACCTGGATAGGCGTGAGGGAGTAAAGATATGACTACGGTAACGCAAGACCTTCCCCCGGTTAAAGGTGTAAAGAATATCCCGTTGGAGGAGCAGTTCACCTCCGGCCACCGTACCTGCCAGGGTTGCGAGTCGGCCTTGGTGATGCGGCTTATGATCAAGGCCGCCGGTCCCCGCACCATTGTGTTGGGCAGCACCGGCTGTATGTACGTGGCCAACACCACTTACTACAGCACGCCGTGGGTGGTTCCCTGGATGCACACCCAGTTGGGGTCATCTGGATCCGCCGCCACCGGTACCGCTGCCGGGTTGGCTTCGATGATGCGTAAGGGCAAGATGAAGCAGGAGCCCATCAACGTTATCGCCTTCTGCGGCGACGGCGGCGGCGCCGACATGGGCCTTTCCGCCATCTCGGCGACGTTGCAGCACGAAGAATACAACCTGCTGATCCTGATGTACGACAACGAGTCCTACGCCAACACCGATATCCAGGTGTCGGGCTCCTCTCCCTGGGGCGCCAACTCCACCTTCAGCCCGCCGGGCACCTTGCACCGCATCATGAACCGTCGGTGGAAGAAGAACACCGCGGGTATGCTGGCGGTGGGACATCCCCAGGTGCGCTACATCGCCACAGGATGCGCCTCCTACGCCACCGACATGATGAACAAGGTGCGCAAGGCCCTGAGCATAGGCGGGCCCACCTTTATTCACACCCTTGACCCGTGCCCCAAGGGCTGGGACTATGATCCCATGTACTCCCACGAGCTGGGGATGCTGGCCGTGCAGACGGGTATCTGGGTGCAGTACGAGGTGGAGGACGGCAAGGTGACCCTCAACGGTCCCTCCAAGATGCTGGCCAAGGGGAAGAAGCGGCTTCCCGTGGAGGAGTACCTCAAGCGGCAGGGGCGTTTTGCCCACTTCACCAAGGAAGACATCGCCTACTACCAGTCGCAGATAGACGTAATGTGGGAGAAGTGGTGGATTCCCGGGGTTATTCCACCGAGCCCTGAGGACGATTAGACACTAGAGCAATGCTTAAAGTGTAAAGAGGTGGCTTGGCTGAAGCGAGCCGCCTCTTTTGTATTGCGTGGAGGTGCAATCGTGCCTAATAGCCGCCACTGTTCGCTGGACGTGGGCGTCATACCGGAGACAGGTAAGGCGTGGGACCGGTTTATAGACATCATTACCGTTGTATGGCTGAGTGTTTTTATTGCTGGATTTTTTGTTTCTTTAGGGGAATCTTCCCAGATATTCTTGCTGTCGGTGCTCCCAATTTATGTAGCTGATTTAGGCGTTAAATACTCACGGGTGAGGAACGTAAAATTATTCCTCAGAGGGCATTGATTATCAATCCTAATGGTGATTCCATATTTCCGGGTCCTTAGGCTCCTAAAATTTGCGCGTTTTCTACGCTTTCTACGAGTGATTCGCATAGGCAGGTTAGGCCGGTGGTCTGGTTCCATGAAGGTCACGGGTGCTTATCGAAGGGTAATGCGTCTGAAACGTCGAGCAGGTATCTAGCGTTTCAAAGACTAGCTTTAGCGGTTGCACCTCCCTGGTTTACGGTTAGTAACACTATAAAATTAGCCCACTCAGGTGGACTATTTCTATCTGGACGATAATCTGGAGCACTGAAGATTTCGATAAAGAAAAAGCGAGATTAAAACCGCAATTATTTCAGATTTAGGTGGACTTTGAGTGCAGCATCAACTGCTGACAGAAAATTCTGTGGAAGCGCGCCCAGGGGATAGACCAAACGGTGTTTGTCTACCG
>JADFJS010000150.1 GCA_022566155.1 Chloroflexota bacterium | reverse complement strand
TCTGGTGATCAACCAGCTCGAGGGAACCCTTTAAACCTAGTACTTATTAAACCTAGCTCCTAGTCAACTTGAATCAAGAAGTGTCATTGCGAGGCCCGACGGAGGAGGGCCGTGGCAATCTGGCGTGGGATTCCTGAGGGCTGCCCCTACCGGGATTGCTTCGCTTCGCTCGCAATGACGTAGTATTAAATACGAGTTGACTGAGGACTAGCTCCCCTGATGACGCTCCTGATAGCTGGCGGTGATAGCCCACTCGGCCCGCTTGCTATGCTCGGCGATAAACTGCTCCAGCCGGTTCATCTCAGCGGCGGTTGGCGACGCCGTCCGCCAGCCGCTCTTCGATCTCACCCAGCGCAGCCAGGGAGGCGTCCAGAGAAACCTGCCCGTAGACGGCCTGGCGCGGCAATCTGCGTGCCTGGGTGCGGAACTGGGCGATCATGTCGTCCAGCTGTCCTAGCTTGCTCTGCATCCCGGCCAGACGCAGCCTCAGAGCGGCCATGGTGTTTTGAAGCTGAGAAAATACCATCGGATTCTGGCGGGAAACTCTAGTGGGCGCTGAAGCCCACTTTGGGCAAGACCTTCTTCAACGCCTCAAACACCTCTTCGATATCTTCCTGGGACACGTACCCCAGGTGACCGATGCGGAATATACTGTCGCTAAGCTTCCCCTGACCTCCGGCCAGCACCACGTTCTCTTCGGCGCGGAGCAGTCTCATGAACTTGGGGCCGTCCATGGACTCGGGAATCTTCACGGCGGTGACCGCGTCGGAAGCAAACGCCTCGTCCCAGGCCAATAGCTCCAGCCCCAGGTCCTTGATGCCTTCCCGCGTATAGTTTGCGATGCGCCGGTGACGCTCGTAGACGTCCTCCAGCCCCTCCTGCAGCAGGTTGTCCAGGGCCTTGGAAAGGCCGTAAAGGGCTGTCAGGTTGGGCGTAAAGGGGGTTTGGCCCCTTTCCAGATACCGGCGGGCCGATTCGAGATCGAAGTAGAACCGGGGCATGGTGGCGGTTTTCTGGGCGTTCCAGGCATCCGCGCTGAAGCTGATGAACGCCAGCCCCGGTGGAATCATGAACCCCTTTTGAGACGCCGTAGCCACGGCATCACAGTTCCAACCGTCCACGGGCAGTGGGATGCAGCCCAAGCTGCTCACCGCGTCCACCAGCAGCAGCTTGCCGAATTCATCCTTGACTATGGCGGCGATCTCTTTCAGCGGATGGGTCACGCCGGTGGAAGTCTCGTTGTGGGTCACCATGACCGCCTTGATCGCCGGGGAATCCGCCAGGGCCCGGCGGATCGCATCCGGGTCCACCGCCTGACCCCACTCAAACTCCAGGCGCTCCACATCGGCCCCAAAAGCCACGGCCATGTCGATAAACCGGTCGCCAAATGACCCGGCCGTCGCCGACAGCACTTTGTCTCCCGGGGACAGCGTATTGACTATCGCGGCCTCCAGGGCGCCGGTACCCGATGACGTCAGGATGAACAGGTCGTTCTGGGTCATAAACACCTGCTTAAGCTGCTCGGTGACCCTAGAGATCAGGTCGAGAAACTCGGGGCCGCGATGATTGATCATAGGATTGGACATGGAATCCATGATGTCATCGGGGACAGGAGTGGGTCCGGGGGTCCTGAGGTTTTGCCTGGTCAGCTTGATCATGCCTTCTCCACTGGCTTCGCTATTCCTGCTGCCGTCTTTGGCCGCAAACGGGTCAGGAGGGGATTCACCAATTTTTCGCGTTGATAAACATATTCATGCGCCGCCGCTATTCCCAACCTGCCGGACTTCCCGGTTTAGGTGTATCGCTTAAATTACGGGCACACACGGGCACGGGCGCGATCCCGGCCTAAAGTCCAACATTTATCAGGGATTGCGGAGCAGAATTATAGCATGAGAGCGGGCATGGCCTCCGTTGAGTAAGCCATGCCCGCCGTCCAAACATCGATTTGCCGATCGCCGCGTTGCTCAAACTAACCGGACCAGTGTATCTCATCACGGGCACGAATCAGCCGAACATTGAGACGGTCCCGCTCCGGCATGGGCGGACCATTAAGCCAGTCGTAGAATGCCCCCAACCGTCTGAGCAGGCTGCTCGGAAACCCGTCCCGGCCTGACGGCGCTGATACATCGGCAGGCGTCGAAACGGACAGGCTTTCCGCCTCATGACCGGCATATACGGATTCGTCCACGCCGAAGGGCGGCGGGTACGCCACGACGGTTTCGCCAGGGTACTCAACTGCCAATCCGATTGTGGTTCCCTCCCTCAACTCCTTGGCCTTCTCGATCGTCGCGGTTGTCATGGGATCACCTCCTTCGAATTGCTTAGCACAAGTCTACCGGCAACCGGGGAGAAAGTTTGTGACTTGCGACACAACTCGGATGTGCGTTTGGTCACAATAAACGATGACCTGGTTCTTATGACATATGAACCGGGCCTGAGCAGCCCGGGATTGACACTCACTTGAGCCCCGATTACACTCGGTTTTGTTACCGGCGTGTTCGGTCAGGGCATTGCCCGGCTGAACGAGGCGCTGCCGGCTAGGGACTCTGGGGAGGACCAATTGGCTGACGTGGAGTTTCTGAGTCGAGTTTCCATATTCGCCAACCTGGATGCGGAACGGCTCCAACCCCTGATAGGCAAGCTTCGCCCTCGGCGCTACCAGAGGGGTGAGGTTATCTTCCACGAGGATGACCCCGGAGACCGGATGCACATCATCGTCGAGGGCAGCGTTAAGATCTCCGTGGCATCGGAAGACGGCAGGGAGAAAAACATCGCCCTGTTCAAGCCGGGTGATTGCTTCGGTGAAATGGCCCTCCTGGACGGTTCCAACCGGTCGGCCACCGCCACGGCTATGGAGACTCTGGAAACCCTGGTGCTGATGCGGGATGACTTCCTGGATTTTCTATCCGAGAATCCCCAGGTGGCGGCGGATATCACCCGCCTGCTAACCCAACGGTTGCGCAAAGCCAACCAGTCGCTGGCTGACACGGCTTTCCTGGATGTGCCCACCCGGGTGGCCAAGCAGCTATTGACCCTGGCCGCCAGCGACGACGGCGGCGCCGGGCCGTCGGAACCCCGGGTGGTGGCATTGGGACAGGACGAACTGGCCAGCCTGGTAGGGGCCAGCCGGGAGACCGTCAGCCGGGCCCTGACCAGCTACCGGCGCATGGGAATCCTGACCACCTCTCACCGCCGCATCGTCATCATCGACATTATGGGTCTGGAGCGCATGGCCTCAGCGTGAACGTCCGTCGATCGCTACCGGACCAGGCCATTGATGATCTCATGCCGTCTCAAATGGAGGTAGCTCATGGCCATCACCATCGACAATGGGCACACGGCGCTGCCGCCGATGGCCCTGCCCTTCCTGACTACGATCACCACGTCGGAAGAGGCGATCGCGGCGGTGAGCTAGCCGGATGACAGTCGAGTTTCGGACATTTCCTGATGCTATAATTGCCCCATGAGCACCCCCACTCAGTTACTAGAAGGGCTGAACCCAGCCCAGAAAGAAGCCGTAGAGACCACCCAGGGCCCCCTGCTCATCATCGCCGGGCCGGGCAGCGGCAAGACCAGGGTCATTACCCACCGTATCGCCTACCTGGTCCAGGAATGCGGCGTCAGTCCTTACCGCATACTCTCCGTCACCTTCACCAACAAGGCGGCCAGGGAGATGCGCGAGAGGGTCCAACGTCTGGTCGGCTCCCACAGCGACGCGCTGACCATGGGCACCTTTCACGCCTTCTGCGCCCTGATGCTGCGGCGAGACGGCGGCTTCGTGGGCCTGCCTTCCAGCTACACCATCTACGACGCCGAAGACCAGCTTGCCATCATCAAGGAGTCCATGGAGCTGGCCGAGGTGGACCCCAAGAGAAACCGGCCCCAGGCGGTGCGCAGTGTTATCTCCAAGGCCAAGAGCCTCCTGATGGACTCTCAGGCGCTGGCCCAGCACCCTCAGACCTACTTCGAAGAGCTGTGCGCCCGCGTCTATTTTCATTACGAGGAACTGCTGGCCCGCAACAACGCCGCGGATTTCGACGACCTGCTCATGAAGGCCGTCCAGCTACTCGAGGAGCACCAGCACGTGCGCGAGAGATACCAGGAACGGTATCTGCACGTGATGGTAGACGAGTTCCAGGACACCAACGTGGCCCAGTACCGGCTAGCCCGGATGCTGGCGGACCAGCACCGCAACATCTGCGTGGTAGGTGACCCGGACCAGTCGATCTATTCCTGGCGCAGCG
>JADFJS010000149.1 GCA_022566155.1 Chloroflexota bacterium | reverse complement strand
CCGGCGTGCAATCCTGGCAACGGCGCGCCATGTGACTCATCTGAAGTAGCTACCGGCTCAACTGATCCCGTCAGCAGCCATAAACGCCGGCCAGGCTTCCGGTGAACCGGGCGGGACTTCCCACGGTGACGGCGGCGGACTCGGCTTGACCAGCATTGATCTCCAGCACATATAGCACAGGCACCGGCGGTCCGTACCTGGGTAGATCGGACAAGGATTGGTCCGGCGCCTGGGGCGGCGCGTTCCTGGTGATGTGGGCCACCGTACACTCCGCATCGATCCAGATCATGTCCAGGGGGAAAAGCATCTCCCTCATCCAGAAGGAGTACGTTTGCGCCTTTTCAAACACGAAAAGCATCCCCTCATCGGCAGCAAGGGGCGCATGGCCCGACAGCCCTTGAGTGCGCTCCTGGGAGGTAACTGCCAGCTCCACCCGGAAAGGGACGCCGCCCAAGGTGACCACCGGACCGCTGGGGGACCCGGTTTCGGTGTCCGGGACGGGTCGGGGCGTGGTTTCGGGAGGGAGAATATCGTGTCCACCGGCGGGAGGTGTTTGACCACCGGTGTCCACCTGCGCCGTCCCGGCCTCCCGGGTTTTATCAATTGTGGGTGTGAGCTGAGGATCTCCCAACTTCTGGTCATCGGACGTCTGGACGTCGGGTTGTCCTGTGGAGGGGGCCAGCACGATGGTGCGGGCCTCCTCGCCTCCGCCGCCATCCGCGCAAGCCATGATCAATGCTAGCAGTAGGGCAAGGGTCCATCTAAGCATTGGTCAATCTCGTTGAAACTCCCGCGTGGGTTGGCCAGGTGTTCTTCCCGGCCAATGTTAGCCCACACATCTGTTCAGGACAAGGCAGCTTCTCCGTGATTTTGCCTTCTGCAAGCCCGATATTGACTAGGCTGACGAATCTGGAGTAGGCTGAAATCCTTAACACCTTACCAGGGGATGATCGTATGACGCAGCAAACGCAAACCGCCCTGACGCCCGAGGTCAAGGCCATGATTGGGGTTACCGGCGACGTAGTGGAAGCCTGGGGCGTGGTTGACGCGGAGTATCTTCGGAGGTTTACCCAGGCCGTGATGGACCCGGACCCCAGGTACTGGGACCAGGAATTCGCCAAGACTACCCCCTATGGGGAAATCATCACCCCTCCCATCATGGTCAGCTATATGGCCAGCCGCATCCGGCCGGACCAGGAAGACCCGATAACCAAAGCCTTCGAAGAGGACCCCATGTCTGACGGCATCGGCCGGGTGAGCCGCCCCGGCTCCCTGCCCCGGGTCCCCACCAACCTGATTAGGGTGCTCAACGCGGGAAACGAGCTGGAGATCTACAAATACCCCAGCATCGGCGACAAGGTATTCTCCCAGCACAAGTACTCGGACATCCGGGAGCGGGTGGGTAGAGACGGCAGCCCATTCCTCATCGTAACCACCGAGACCACCTACAAGAATCAGAAAGACGAGTTGCTCTGTATCACCAGGGCATCTTCTATTCGCCGATAAACGCCGGCGGTAATCGTTCACGAGATGTGATCGAGCGGCCTAATTCCCGATTTGAATCCAGTGAGGTGCCAGCCATGACCATCGCACTTGAAGAGCTGCTGAAGCTGTCCGCCGAAGAGATCTGGGCCCGCAATGAAAGGCCCACGGCACAGCAGTTACGGGACAAGCAGCAGACTTTCTATGAAGACATCGACGAAGGGATGGAGCTCCCCAAGTACATCTACCGGCCAACGCCAACTCACCTATTCCGCTGGAGCGCGGCCATCGAAAATTTCCACCGCATCCACTACGATCTGGACTTCGGGCTCAATCACGACAAGAATCCGAGCATTCTGGTCCACGGCTCCTGGAAGCAAAGCGTGGTCCCCCAGTACCTCAAGGACTGGACCTTGCCCAAGGGCTGGCCCTGGAAAGCCCAGTTCGAGCACCGGGCCATGCTGGTGCCCGGCGATGTCCTCATCATGTGGGGCAGGGTCACCGGCAAGCAGGAGAAGGGCGGCATGGGGCTTATTGACCTGGAGATCGGGATGAAGACCCATGACGGCATCGAGAGCATGCCCGGTTCAGCCACCGTGGTGCTCCCCTTGAAGGGCGGACCCGACATACCCTATCCGTTCGTGCCCCCCAAAGACTGATGGGGCTGTTAGCCAGATCTGGTTCTGCGGCGAATCACCCCATCCCTTCGGCACGCTCAGGACAGGCCTAACCTTCCCCCTCGACGGGGAAGGGGCTCGGGATTTTCCATATTAGTGCAACGAGGTATTTAGAAAAAGATGACCAGATTCATCGCGATCCACAACGTGCCCGGAATCACCGAGGAGCAGTTCCGAGAATCTCTGGGCGCCGTGAGCAAGTGGCGGCCCGACCGCCGAACCACCATCCTCAAGGTCTACGGCGACCTGGAAAATGGCCGTCTGATCTCCGAGTGTGAGGCCGTGGAACAGTCCCACTTCGAAGACTGGATAAAATTGGTGGGCTGGCCCGCCGAGTCCATCCACAAAGTGGACATGATCTGCCAGGTGGGCAATTTCTGGAAGCTGTGACCCTCCGGCGGCAGCCGCCTGCGATAGGGCACTTCCTGGCAATGATCGGCGTTGCTAAGACCGTTCATGGCGAACCTGTCGAACCCTTCGACAGGCTCAGGGCGAACGGAAAATTCCAGCGGCGATTTCCAAAACTAGTGTCGGGGTTAAGGTGACCCGGCAGATGATTGGCCTATCGCCCGTCCTCTTCCAAAAGCTCGGGAGCACCGCCACGCTCCTGCTCTAACCGCATTCGGCCGTACTCTGAGCTGATCTCCGCGCCTAGAATGAGGATCAACGCCGAGATATAGATCCAGAAGAGCAGCGCCATCACCGACGTCAAGGAGCCGTAGACCTGGTCGTAGGTGGCGATGTTGTTCAGATACCAGACGAAAAGGCTCTTGGCAACCTCGAATAGCACCGATGCCACCACCGCGCCAGGCCAGATGAAACGCCAATAGGTCTTGCAATCGGGCAGGAACCGGTAAACCATCAGGAAGATGAGCAGAGTCATGGCCCAGGGCACCATCCGCAGGGCCAGGTGACCCAGGCCGATCCCCAATAGAAAATCCTGGCCAGGAACGCCAAGGTCGCGGCTAGGGTCGGTAAACACCTGAATGGCCGACGTGGCCGAAGTGGAAAGCAGGAATAGTATCCCCACCCCCAGGGCCATGGCCAACTGCCGCGGTTTGGCTATATAAAAAGGCCGGTCTTGGCGGATGTCCCAGGCACGGTTGACCGCCCGGTTTATGGCCCCGAATACGGCGCTAGCCGACCACAACAACCCGATAAATGCCCCTATGCCCAGTAAACCTCGGAACCGCACTACCTGGCCCACATTTTCCTTAACGATCTGCTCCGAGCCAGGGAGGTTGTCCGTCACGAAGTCCATGAATTTCTGCTCCAATCCCTCGGAATTGAGGACCAGTCCCGATATAGCCAGAAATCCCAGGAGCAAAGGGAAGAGGGAGAACATGGCGTAGTAGGCCACTCCGGCAGCCAGATGGGTGGCGTCGTCGTCCTTCATCTCACGAATCACCCGCAACGCCAGGGTGCTGAATCGGTTTCGGACGAAGGGGCTGGATGTGGTCCACGCCTTGGTCCGTTCCAAAAGCGCCAAGATCAAGATTCGCGGACGGGAGATCATTGCTAGATTTTACCAGGGGCCGGTCCAGCAATCCCGAGTGTCGGCCCCACGATTGCCACGGTTTCCGGATTGGATCGTTACCCTACCGGCGGCCATCAACAGCCCCGGTCACCCGCCTCCATGCCCGTGGGGGCCAATAACAGACCCACACGCGGCCGACGATCTGTGCCGCTGCAACCGTCCCGAAAGTCCGGCTGTCCGGGCTATCGGTGCGGTTGTCGCCCAAAAGCAGATATTCGTCGGGCCCGGTCCACCACTCGCGCCTCTCTTTCGCACCTTCTTGAGGATGTACCGTCGGGTAACTTTCCTCAAGGAGTGTGCCGTTCACGTAGACCAGGCCAGCCTCCAGCCGGATGTCTTCGTTGGGCAGCCCGACGATTCGCTTGACCAACACTTGATCGAAAGGCGGCGGGCTCCGGAAAACCACGATATCGCCCCGATGGAGCCGGTCCCTGAGGAATCGGCCGGGCGCCAACAGGAGGTATTGCCGGTCGGCCAAAGCAGGCAACATGCTACCGCCATCCACCTTGAGACGGCGGATGGCCAGCGAGCCGAGCAAGAACCGCGCCATTTTTGCTATCCGGCCGATCGATCCTTCCCCA
>JADFJS010000031.1 GCA_022566155.1 Chloroflexota bacterium | reverse complement strand
ACCTCCTGAGCCTGGCCGGCTCTCCCGATCGCCTGCCCGAACTGGGTTTGATCTTGGGCGGCGACGTGGTGCTGTTACAGGAGCGGATGGCGATCGCCTCCACTCAGATGGCACGGGTGCAGACCGATGAATCGACGCTGGTAATATCTTCCGTCACCGCCATGGTTGAGGAGGGCGACGCCAAGGGTAGCGGCTGGTCGGTCGGCACCCACCTGGCAGGCTTCACCGGCGAATCCGCGGCCGACGCCGCCCGCCGCGCCATCGATTCGGTTAACGGACAACGGGTGCCCAGCGGCGCCTATCGAGTGATTCTGGGACCCCAGGCCGTGTCCGAGATCCTGGAGTGGATCCTGCTGCCGGGTCTCCGCGTGGACATGTTCTTCGCCGGCGCTTCCCCGTTCATGGGGCGCTTCGGCCAACAGGTGGCCTCCAGCCAGCTTCACATCTACGACGATGGGGCGGCGCCGGAGCTGGCCGGCTCCAAGGCCATCACCGACGAGGGCCTGCCCACCGGCCGCACCGACCTGATCCGGGATGGGGTGCTCTCCGGGCTCCTATCCGACCACTACAACACCCAACGCATATTGAACGACCCCAAGGGCAGAGAGAAGCTGGGCGTGGAACCCAGGGATGTGGCCGATGCGATCGCCCCACGCAACGGGTTTCGCCCCGGCAACGGGGGAGGCCGCGATTTTAGCTCGCCGCCTTCGATCACTCCCACCAACCTAATCATCGAGGGATCGGCCGGTCTGGGCCACGAGGAGTTGCTACGGCTGGTGGGCGACGGTCTCTACATCGGCCGCATCTGGTACACGTATCCCGTCAACGGGATCACCGCCGGTGACTTCAGTGGCACCGTGGTCGGCGACTCATATATCATTAAGGATGGAAGGCTGGCCGCCCCCTTAAAGCCCAATACCCTGCGGATGAACGACAACGTCCTGCGGGTGATAAACAATATCCTGGGCATAGGCTCGGATCGCCAGGGCAGTGTGCGCTGGTCCTCCGATCAGGTCACCTGGGCGCCTGAAGTGGCGGTGTCCGATTTTAGCCTGGAAGAGATCGGCGGATACATGGACACCGTATACCCGAATCCTGCTTGATCGATGGACGGGCTCCCTGCCAAGTTTCCCGTAAATGGCTTGCTACCCGGTCCGTCATCCGCCTGCGGCGGACCCAGCGGGCGCTTTTCTGGATTCCGGCCTCCGCCGGAACGACAGTTGAATTTGTCGGAACGACGGTTGTAATGGCCGGAACGACGATTGTGACCAAGTAATGTCATATCCGCCTGCGGCGGACCGGCGTAAAATGTTTTCAAGAAGGCGCGCCAGGATCGGTGAAGAGATCCCCCAAGGTCTGGCTGGAGTCAGGATTAGGAGATAGACCATGGCTGCCGAACAGGTAAAGCTCACCCGGCAGGGAAACCTGGCGGTGATCACGCTGAACCGCCCCGAGGCCCGCAACGCCCTATCCCCGGAGATGATGGCGCAGTTGGGCCTCGCAATCAGATCGTGCGAAGGAGCCGACGTGCGTGCGGTGTTGCTCACCGGCTCGGGCGGGGCCTTCTGCTCCGGCGCGGACGTGAAGGACTTCGCGGCCCAGCTGGAGGAAGGGGGCCCTGAAGGCCTGGCCCGGCACCTGAGAGAAGTGGCCGGCGAATTCCACCGCGACGTGATACTGGGGATACGCCGTTTGAACAAGCCGGTGGTGGCCGCGATCGACGGCGTGGCGGCCGGTGGCGGGTTCAGCCTGATGCTGGCATGCGATCTACGTATCGCCTCCAGCAACGCCAGGTTTTTGATGGCCTACGCCGGCATCGGCGCCACCGCCGACGGCGGCTCCACCTATATGCTGCCCCGGCTGGTTGGCCAGAGCCGCGCCATGGAGCTCTACCTGGCGGCACAACCCCTTAGCGCCCAGGCAGCCCTGGACATGGGACTGATCAACCAGATGTGCCCCGCCGAAGAGCTGGACCGCCACGCAATGGAGACGGCCACTCGGCTGTCCGAGGGTCCAACGCTAGCCTACGGGCGGGTCAAGGCCCTATTCGATCGCTCCTGGAGTGCCGGCCTGGAAGAGCAGCTGGATGCCGAAACCGACGGGATCAGCGACAGCGGGCTGACGGAGGACTTCCACGAAGGAGTCCGTGCCTTCACCGATAAACGCCGACCCCGGTTTCAGGGAAAGTGACTCCCTATCCTCCCCTGATCGTCTGCAACAGATGCCGGAATAATAGCGCTGAATCTCGCCGTTGAATCTCTCAAGGAGCGCGACCATGCATGACCATCACCAACTTTCCGACTATTGCCTGATCGACCACAGAGAAGCGATGCGCCTTGGAGCGCTAAAGCCCGATGTGACGCCATTGACGCTTATGCGATTCGCCATGTTATTTGCCGACCGCAAGATGCACTTCATCGGCCTGCGGGGTGGGATCTGGCGTATGCTGGGCATCGACCGAGCCCTGAAGAACCCCAATCTTTGCAACGTTTGAGACAGCCACTGGGAGGTGGGCCGCCTCTCCGAAGTAACCGTGCTCTTCGCCGACACCCGTGGATTCACCGCGTTGATCCACCAGCGGGGGCCCGAGGAAATCACTCCGTACATCGATGAGTTCTTCAAGCGCTGCTCCAGCATAATGATAAAGCATGACGGCATCATCGATCACTTTCGGGGAGACGCCGTTTTAGGGTTTTTCAACGTTCCCATCAGGCACGACGACCATGTCCAGCGGGCCATTGCCGCCGCCCACGAGATACAGAAGGCTGTGCCGGATATCAACTTGGCAAAGGGTGAAGAAGACCTGTTGAAGGTGGGCATCGGCATCACCACCGGATGGGGGCTGACCACTACCGTGGGTTCAAACCGGTGCACCGACTACACGGTGATGGGCGACGTGGCCAACTTAGCATCCAGACTACAAGGGATGGCCGGTCCCGGCGAGATTTTGGTGTCCAGCGACGTCTACCAGGCAGTCCAGAACGGATTCCCCGGTGCTCGCGAAAGGGTTCTGGAGCTCAAAGGTATCGACGAGCCGTACGTGGCTTTTACGCTGGAATAATCTCGGGCGGAAGATAAAGGCCAGACCCCATGCTATCTCAGCGCTACCACCGTCACGCCTTCGCCTCCCGACCCTTCGCCTGCGGCCAACGATTCCACCAAGGGGTGCCCCTCCAGGTACTCCCGAATCGCCTGACGCAGCGCCCCGGTCCCTTTCCCGTGTATGATCCGTATGTCGCTGCCGCCCGCCAAGGCCGCATCGTTCAGTATCCCTTCCACCTTGTCCAGGGCCGCGTCCACCCTTTGTCCCCTGAGGTCTATCTCGGTGGTGGAAGCGGCACGCCGGGTCGACCGCTTGACGAAGATGCCCGGACCGACGGTTTGTTGACCCGGATCGCTGCGTTCCGCCTGTCTCTGTAGCTGATAAACCGGTATCGTAGCGCGCATGGTGCCCAGTAGGACCTCTACCTGGCCCTCTTTGTCCGGTGGTGTGACTACCTCCACGGAACGGGGAATACCCTTTATGTAAACCCGGTCTCCAGCGTTCAACTCCTCGAGCCAAGGGTCGCGTTTTACCTGAATGGGCTGCCACTGGGGCGAGGCCAGCTGGCGCCTGACCCGGTTCAACTGTGTCCTCTGTTCCTGGACCACCCGCCGCGTGTCGGGCGCTTCCAGTGCCACCTCCGCCTGACGGAGCTGATCGAGCAGGCCGGCCACCTGCGCCTGCAGCTCCTGGCGGGTCTCTTCCAGCAACTCTCCCTTTTCCGTCTCCACCAACGCCAACCGGGCTTCTGTCTCTTGCTCCTGCTCCCTCGCCCGAGCCAGCGCGGTTTCGGCCTGCTGGCGTAGTTCCTCTACAACCCGCCGTTCCTCCTGAAGCTCCCTGAGCAGGTTTTCCGTAGCCTGCTCCACCGGAGACAGCGCCAACTCCGCATCTTTGAGGACTTCCGCGGGCGTTCCCAGTCTGGCGGCGATGGTCAGTGCGTAGGAGCGCCCGGGGACGCCCAAGGTGACCCTGTATGTAGGCTCCAGGGTCTCCGGGTGCAGGTCCACGCTGGCATTGATCATTCCCGGCTGCTCCTGCACGTGGTGGGCCACACCCCGGTGGTGGGTGGTGGCCACCACCAGTGGTCCCAGGCGCTGGAAGTGATTCAGGAAAGCCTTGGCCAGGGCGGAGCCCTCTTCTGGGTCGGTGCTGGTCCCCAGCTCGTCAACCAGCACCAGGGAATGGCCGGTGGCCCGCTTCATGATGGAGAGCAGATTCTTGATATGAGAGCTGAACGTGGAAAGGGATTGCTGTATGCTCTGCTGGTCCCCTATATCGGCGTAGATGCCATCCAATCTGGGGAATTGGGCCTCATCGGCGGGCACATGCAACCCGGCATGGGCCATCATCGCCAGCAGACCAATCATCTTCAGGGTAACCGTCTTGCCCCCGGCGTTGGGCCCGGTTATCAGCATCACCCCATGCCGGCCGCCCAACACCAGGCTGACCGGAACCACCTGGCCGGTCAGCAAAGGATGGCGGGCCCCCGTCAGGCGAAGGTGGCGGTCTTCGGCGTCCTGGTGAGACACCCAGGGAGCGACGGCCTTTAGGACCGTGGAAT
The DNA here is from genome assembly GCA_022566155.1 of Chloroflexota bacterium. Lineage (GTDB taxonomy): Bacteria > Chloroflexota > Dehalococcoidia > Lucifugimonadales > UBA3495 > JADFJS01. The sequence continues at coordinate 12,001 of JADFJS010000031.1, read as the reverse complement.
AGCGCCCCTTGGCCATATCCAGGTCCAAGCGGGCCATGAGGTCCAGGATCAGTAGCAGGTCCTCGCCGTCATCGCCCACCCGGTTGGACAGGGCCCGCAGTATCCGCTCCTCCTCCCGCTCGGCGGCGCGCCGGCTTTCCCGCCACCTGTTGCCCAACTCGATGGCCGGCATCGGCTCGATAAACACGGTGGCGCCGCTGTCGGAGACATCGTGCACGATGCCCGGCACCCGAGATCTCATGTCTGCCTTGATCAAAAGAACCAACCGGCCGTTGCGCTCGGTGATGATCTGCTCTTGCACCAGGTCCTGCCGTTGGAATCGGCGCAGCGAGCGTTCCATCACCTGATTCAAGCGGTGGTAAGCGGACCTCGACTCCAGGCGCAGTTGGTTCAGGGCCGGGCTGGCGTCGTCCAGCACCTCTCCTGCCGGTCCTATCGCGGTAAATATGGCCTGACCCAGGCCTCTCAGGTCCGGCAGGTTCTCCGCAACGCTGGACAGCAGTGGGAGCTCTTCATGGCGCGAAAGCCCGGCACGAGCAGCGCGGGCCGCTTTCACCAGATCTTGGAAGTCAATCAGCTCCTCCCCGCGCAACAGGCCGCCCAGAAGCGCGCGGTGGACGTACTCCCGAAGGTCGATGGCGGGCCCAAACTCCAGCGAGCCGCCCTGGTCCAAGAACTGCCGGGCCTCGGTGGTCTCTTGCTGGCGGGAAGCGATCTCCAGCAGGTCTCTGGAGGGTGTCAGCGACAGCGCGGCCTCCCGGCCGATGACGGTGCGGGTGTATTCGGCGAGCTGCTGGCGGATCTGGTGGAACTCCAGCAGTTCCAGCGTCTCGGCGATCCCCCCCAGGACATTGCCGCCCTCGAAACCGGTCAGGGCCGGGTCCGAGGTGTGTTCCGTTTGCCCCATGGCATCGAAATGATTCGTCATGAGTCGATGGTCCAGACGCGGCTTTCCCGCAGCATAGTACCCACTCCGTCAAGGGTGTCCCTCTTGGGGTCCCGCACATTCAACCGGCGCGCCAGGGTGATCGGCCGCATCGCCTCCAGCTCGGGGCAGCACTTCAGCAGCCCGTTGAGGGTGAACCGCTCGCCGCCAAGCAACAGGTAGTCAAGTTTGCCGGCGAAGGGAGCAAACTGGTTGTGAACGGCCCGGCAGGTTTTTTCGAAGATCAGGCGCATCTGGCCCTCGCGTATGCGTTCGAATCGCTTCTGGGAAGTGCCGCCGGCGTGGTGGCGTCCCTTCACGTAGCGCGCGTCGGTTTTGGAAGTGCGGAGGTTTTCACCCTGGTACACGGCTACGGAGAATCGGCCCAGGCGAAGCAGGACCACGCCAACCATATACTCCTTGTCCAAAAGTTTCAGCAAATTCCCAGGGTCCCACTGTTCCACCAGCTGGTTTTCAAGCATGGGGAAGGGAGGCAATATCACCAGACCCGATGCCCCGGCCCACAATCCTACGATGCCCGTGTCAGACTTCAACACGTGGTCGCCCACCCGGAGCAGCCGTTGCATCCAGGCCTTTCCCTCCGGCCCACACTCTGCCAAGAACGCTTGGGCCGCACCCGGCCGGAGGATCAAGGAAGTGCAATCCCGCCCGTCCCCCGGTTCATATTGGGCCAGCAACCAGCTCAGCCGGCGAGGGTCCAACCAACTGCCGGCGAGGGAGGGGTCTGCTCCGGTGGAAGTACTCACAATCAAGATTTTATCATCCCCGTGTGCCCATGAAAAACGGGCAGCCAGATGAGCGCGTTAAATTAGACGGGCCACCGGCTTTTTGCTACACTAGGCCGCGCAATCCGGTTCTTGCGCCGCCAGGCGCGGCGGCCGGCGGTTTGGCAACCAAACAACGGGAAAAGGAGTCGCTATGATTTACGAAGTCCGTACCTACACCTTGAAGCCCGGCAACGTGGCCAAGTTTGAAGAAAACTTCGCCAAAGCACTGCCCTACCGGGAAAAGTATTCCAAGCTGGGCGCCTTCTGGCATACCGACATCGGACCCCTGAACCAGGTGATACACGTGTGGCCCTACGAGAGCGTAAATGAACGCAACGAGATCCGTGCCGAGGCCAGCAAGGACCCCAACTGGCCGCCTAAAAACGACCCGGACATGTACGTTAGCCAGGAATCGGAGATCTGGAACCCGGCTCCCTTCATGCGGCCCATGGGTGGCGACCAGGCGCTGGGAAACATCTACGAGATGCGGATCTACACCTACCGTAGCGGGTCCATGGCCGAGGTCATCAAGCGGTGGGCGGAAGCGATACCCCACCGGGAGGAGTTCTCGCCCTTGGCCGCGGCCATGTCCAGCGAGCTGGGTGGCCTGAACAAATGGATGCACGTTTGGCCCTATAAGGACCTGGCTGAGCGGGACCGCATCCGGGCCGAGTCCAGGAAATCCCCCCACTGGCCCCCGCCTACCGGGGAGTTCCTCTTGGCTCAGGAGAACAAGATGCTGGTGCCGGCATCTTTCTCCCCCATGCACTAGGCCGGGATCGATACGTTAGCGGAGTCCTCACCCTGCGAATGGGCAGGCGGGACATTTGATCGAGATTGAATGGGATATGCCGGACGGCGCTGATTGGGACGCCTAAAAGCGATCGGCGCCGCCCCGGTCCCGTTCCAACCGTTGGCGGGCTCCCGCTTGGCCGCGAGGTAATATGCCGTCCGAAGATGAAGACATCGAGGCCGTCAAAGCGGCCAATCAGCGCTTTTACGACGCTTTCGGCGCCCTGGACATCGAAGCCATGGAGGCGGTGTGGGAGCCTTCGGACCGGGCACTGTGCGTTCATCCCGGCTGGCAGGCCCTGGTCGGTTGGGACGATATCAAAGCCAGCTGGCAAGGGATATTCGACAACGCCATGCTCATGCACTTCAACGTTCAGTACGTGAATGTAGTCGCGGAAGGAAACTGCGGCTGGGTGACGTGCGTAGAGAACATCACCAGCGTGTTACAGGGCCGAGCATCCAACTTCGGAATCCTTGCCACCAACATCTTCGTCCGCACGCCCCAGGGTTGGCGTATGACAGCCCATCACGGCTCCCCGTAAGAGCGACTCCAACCGCCCCTGCCTAGCCTACACATCTTTTGGGGCCGGCTGCCTCTCCAGAATTTCTCCTGATCCACTACCGTACCATGCCATGTCCTGCAACATCTTGGACCGCGGCAATAGCCGCATGCATCCCCGTCCCGCCCAACGCCCCTGATACAATAGGTGGCGGCTTGCAAGTCCAATAATCGCAGCTCGTTTTCCTCATACTAACCGGGCTTGAAAAGGACACCATTTATGGCTTCGGACCTTCCAACATTATCCAGGACCGATAAAAACCTGTGGAACGCCATCGTCAGCGAAGCCCTGGCCTACCTGAAATACAATGCCTACGCCCACAAGGCCCTGGAAGAGGGGCATCCGGAAGTTGCTCAGGTTTTCCAGGAGGTGGCGGGCGCCGAGACGATCCATGGGTTGAACCATCTCAGGGTTTCCGGCGAGATCGGGCCCACGGAGGTAAACCTGCGCACCGTTACCATCGGCGAGTCCAGAGAGTTCACCACGATGTACCCGAAGATGATCCGGGAGGCTATCGCCGAAGACCGTACAGACGCCGCCGAGTCCTTTTCCATGGCTCTGGAGCGGGAGCGGCACCACCTGACAGTGTTCACCCAGGCATTGGAGCGGCTGGAAGCAAAGATATCCCGTTCGCCGGCTGCGGCGGGGCCAGTGACCCCCGCGGACGTATTTCCCGCCAGCCACGGTGCGCCGCCGGAGGCCGCTCCCGCGGCTGCACCTTCTCCGGAGCCAGACCTTGAAACCTTCGTCAGCGCAACCATGGAATTGGACCAGGAGCGCTGGCGCGTCGCCTCCCTGGGCCGGCTGCGGGAGGTGGTGTTTGGGGCCCAGGACGGCATCCTGAGCACGGTGGCCCTGGTAACCTCCATAGCCGTGGCGGTGGACCAAACCTCAATCGTTCTGGTGGCCGGCCTGGTTGCCGCCTTGGCCGGGATGATCTCCATGGCCACCGGCGCTTATCTGGGTTCGCGGGCCGAGCAAGACGTCCAGCAGGCGGAGATCGCCCGGGAGGCCCGGGAGCTGGAGGACAACCCGGCGGAGGAGCTGGCCGAGCTCACCGTGTTGTTCCAGCGGGAAGGCAAAAGCTATGAGGAAGCCCGTCACCTAGCCGACGAAATCGCCGAAGATAAAGACCTTTGGCTACGCACCCTGGTGGAGAAGGAGCTGGGCATCAGCTACGACGCAACCACCAGCCCTATGAGGGACGCCCTGGCGATGGGCTCTTCCTTTATCCTGGCCGCGATGGTGCCCATCATCCCCCACATGTTCCTTGAAGGCAATCTAGCCATCGCGGTTTCTATCGCCGCCGCGCTGGCGGGACTGTTCGTGCTGGGAGTGGGCAAGGGCCGGCTAGTGCAGAAATCTCCCATACTGCAGGGGCTGGAGATCCTGGGCATCGGCATCGTGTCCGCCGGCATCGGCTTTGCCTTGGGCGACATCATTCCCCGGCTGGTGACCTAAACTAGTTTCGAGGTAAATGGATTGACCCTCAGTCCGTCATCCGCCTGCGGTGGGTCCAGATAACGCTTCTCTGGATTCTCCGCCCCAGGCGGACGCCGGAAAGATCCGCCGGAGGCGGATGGCGAGACAATATCGCGCGATATCAGACTTGTAATGCTATGTACAGACGGTACATTAGCACCGAGTTTCGGAAATAGACGTTGCAATCACCCGTTCGCCCTGAGCCTGTCGAAGGGACCGCCTGAGGCGGATGGTTCGACAAGCCTTTGCTGAGGCTAACTTCAGGGCCCAACGCCAACGGAATCGGTACCGCCGTTCAAAAACTAGAGACCGCGGTTCAGTACACCCGGTTGAGATGTTCCTGCACGGCGGCCACGAAATCCTTGGGATTGTCCCCCTGCACCAGATGCGCCGCCCTGGCAATGGTCACGGTGGTGCAGTCGGCTATCTCCTGCTGCATACGGACCATAGTCTCCTCAGCAAAGATATCGCTGTTGCTGCCACGCACGACCAATGTAGGGCAATCGATCAGTTTCACGCATTCCCAGAGCTGCTCCGGCGTCCAGCCGCTGGGCCGGCGTCCCGGAGTGCGCAGGACTTTATCGTATTTCCAAGACCACTTGCCGTCGGGCCGCTGGCGGATACTGTTCTTCAGCGAGCCCATGGTCTGCTCCCGGCTGCGGCCCGTGTAGGATTGCACCCTATCGACGAACTCTTCAAAAGAGTCCAACTCGTCGGGAAGCTGCTGGAAATTGCGGATACGGTCGCCTCCCTGGCGCATACCCTCGGGTCCGGTGTCTACGATGATCAGGGACTCCAGCGTATCCGGATGGCGGGAGGCCCAAACGTATGAGTTGCGGCCGCCCATGGAGTGACCCATCAGGGTAAACTTACCCCAGCCCATGGCCTTTACCAAGCCATCGATATCCCCTTGTTGCGCGTCGATGGTGTAGTCCCCGTCGGATGCCCAATCGCTGTCGCCATGGCCTCGTTGGTCCAGGGCAATGATGTGGAACTTATCGGAGAGGGCGAGGCTGACGAAGTCCCAACTGTGAGCCTGTTGGGAAACACCGTGCAGCATCAAGATGGTAGGACTTGCGGCGTCGCCCCACTCCAGGTAGTGAAAGTTCATGCCATTGACTTGCACGTTCCCGTCTGTGGGCTCATTTTCCTGAGCGAAGGGGACCCCCAGCTCTCGAGCCGCCTGGTGAAGAGTCAATCCAAGCCCGCCTCCAGCGGAAGTTGCCATGTTGGGACCTCCCCGCGAGTATCACCCCCATGATAACCCGGCTGTCAAGGCAAGCCGCCGGGTCATCGCGGAGCTGGAGCAACACACGCTGCCACCGGCGCCAACTGATAAAATCGGCCTGCCGGGGAAAGCTGTTAGTTCCCTTTCACCCCCTCCGGTGCTATGATTAGGCGGCTGAAATGGTACCCGGCCAACCCTGGTGGCCACATCGAAACCCACATCTGGAGAGACACCATAGCATGACAACTGAGGCAGTTACCCTGGAGCTGGACCCCAGGAAAATCATGGGCAAGAAGGTCAAGCGGCTGCGCCTGGAGGGCATTATTCCTGTGCACCTGTACGGGCAGGGAGTTGAGTCCCGGTCCCTCCAATGTAGCGCCCCAAAGCTGATAAAGGTATTGTCCCGGGCCGGCGGCAACACACCGATCACCATCACCATCAGCGGAGAAAGCGGAAGCCAGTTGGCCTTCGCCCGTGAGATCCAGTGGGACCCGATACGCGATAGCCTGACCCACGTAGATTTCCTGGTGGCTGAGGCCACGCGGCTCGTGTCTGCCCAGGTACCGATCGTCCTCATCGGCGAGTCGTCGGGGGCCCGGGCCTCCGGCGGCACAGTCATGCAACAGCTTCGCACCGTGGATGTGGAGGCGCTACCTCTGGAGATGCCGGCCCAGGTCGAGGTAGACCTCACCGTCCTCACAGAGGCCGCAGGGGTGATCAGGGCGGGCGACCTGGCCTTTGCCGCCAACGTCAATCTGCTCACCGACCCCGATGAAGTGGTGGTGCGCATCGAGGCGGCCAGGGTCGAGGTGGACGTGGTTTCCGAAGAAGCGGAAGTCGAAGAAGCCGATGAGGCCGGTTCCGAGGAGACCCCGACCTAAGCCTCCGTTTAAGTATCCTTATATCGGCAACCCTTTAGCGCGCTGGACACTCCCGGCGGCGATATGGAGGCCAGCCCATGTACCTGGTATATCTTGGTGAATCTGGGAACACCGGCAATAGCATCAACGATCCGAATCAACCCCACCAGGTATTCGTCGGACTGGTGGTGCACGAAAGCCAGCACATCTCCATGTGCGGAGAGTTCGACGCGCTTTGCCGGCGCCATTTTGGCCGCCAAACCGGGGAGCCGGGGGCGCCCCTGCAGCTCCGGCCCGCTGAAATATATCAGGGCAGGGGCATATTCGTCTCTTGGTCCCAAAGCAAACGTAGCGACCTGATTCAGGACTGTCTGAACATCATGATCCGGCGGGAAACCCCGGTCATTCTGTCCTACCTGGACAAGAAAGAATTCGCCCAGGCACGTGCCGGCGCCGACCCCTCCGCCACTGGTTGGCAATCCCCTTCCGAGCCCATCATCAGCCGCTTCCTGCTAGCCACCAACATGTTCGTGGACGAGCTCAACATGAACTCGCTGAACGAACAGCAGCTGATGGAAGCCCAATGGCCCGTCGAAAACTTCGCCCAGGTTGTGGCCAGCCAAAGCCAGTCTGTGGAACCCAGGTTCATGTCCGAGTATCTAAAATCCGAAGACGGCCAGGATTCCACCGCTGTTCTGAACAGCTTCTGTTTCATAGGACCAGACCGGTCGGCATGCACCCAGCTCGCCAACATGTGCGCCTACTTCGCCCGCCGCTGGCTCCAGAACCCCACTCACTCACACCCCTACTTCGATGCGCTGCAGCAAAACAAAGTGATTCAGGTGATCTATCCGGTCCGTATGTGATCCTGCTCAGTCGAACCGGGCCAAACGCCGCAGCCATGCACTCAGCAGGTCCACGGCGACGACTAGAAGCAGGTACCAAAAGATTATCAGAGCTACCTCCGAATAGTGGAAGAAGCTCAGGCTCAGGCGGAACTCCCTCCCCAGTCCTCCGGCGCTTACGAATCCGACCACCACAGTAGTGCGGATGACCACCTCCCAGCGGTACAACATGTAGGTCAAGAACTGGGGAAGCGCCTGGGGGATGATCCCATAGAACAGCATCTGGAAGTTGCTGCTCCCGGCGGCACGCAGGGCCCGGGTTGGCCGCGGGTCCAGATTTTCCACCACCTCGGCCGACAATTTGCCCAATACTCCGTAGTTGTGCAGACCCAGCGCCAGCGCCCCCGGTAATATCCCTGGCGATAGAAAGAAGATTATTATCAGCGCCCAAACCAGTTCGGGAATCGCACGGGTAAGGATAAAAGTGCCCCGCACCAGGTAGTACAGCACCGTCCAGAGACGGGATGGTGTCCCCCCCAGTTCCCCGTTGCCCATGTTTCGGGCCGCCGGCAAGAAGGTTAGAGCTACCCCGGCAACCGCAAAGATCATCGCCAACACACTCATGGCCAGGGTGTGGTAGGCCAGCTTGCCTTTCTCCACCCACTGGTCCATCTGCAAGTAGGCTGGCGTGGCGCCGGACCCGATCCCCGCCAACTCCCGGAGGAACCCGCCCGCATTGCTCCAGGTCTTACCGGATGTCAAGCTGGCGAGCCCGCTGTCGCCACCAAACAGAACATAACCCCAGGATAGGATGAATAGGAGTACCAACCCGTACACGTAGATACGCGTGAAGCTCGATCGGACTCGCGAATTCCCGGCCGCCGGGACTGGAAGATTCACGAGACAAGGCTCCGGCGCAACCGGCTGCTCCACATGTCTACCACCATCACCAGGGCGACCATGAATAACATCAGCGTCCACACCTGGCTGAACAGCAGATCGTTGAGAGAAAGCTGGATCTCATAGCCAAGTCCGCGAATGCCCACGAAGCTCATGATTGCCGCCGCCCTGATGGCGCATTCGAAGCGGTAGAACGTGTAACTCACCAGTTCCGGCAGAGCCATGGGTAACCGGCCGTACAAAAGCACGCGCATGGGCGAAGCCCCGGAAGCCCGCAACGCCTGCAGCGGCGGGTCGGGCACGTCGTTGATCAGGTCGGCGTATATGCGCCCCAGGATCCCACCGTAGGGCAACGCGATGGCCAGGATGGCGGCCAAAGGCGACAGGCCAACGGCCGACACAAACAGCACCGCCCACACCAACTCATGGATGGACCGCATCCCCGCCAGGCACAAGCGTACAATCGCGGGTACCCGCAGATTCCCCTGGGTGTAGGCGGTCCCGGAAGCGATCACCCCCAGGGGAAAACCGATCGCCACCGCAACGGTTATGGCGGCCACGGCATAGCTGACCGTCTGCCAACTGGCCACCAGGCAGAGACGTAAAAAATCGGTCGATAGTTCGGGCGGGAACAGCGCCTGCAGAAAATCCGAAGCTGCCGCGCCTCCCCCGGAATGCACCAGTGGCCCCCGCCAGTCGACGACGGCCAGGCTCCACACAAGTGCCCCCACCAACAACAGGGTCAGCAAATGGCGATTTTCAAGAAACTTCAGCGGCCGCCTCCCCGGTTCCAGGGCGATCAAGCTCGCCACGGTGATTCAACTCGTATAGTTGGGCCAGCACGTCATCGGTGAGTCCGCTGGACGGCATGTCGAACTGTAGGACCCCCTCCCTCAGCCCGATGACCCGGGTGAAGTATCTGCGGATCAGGTTCGGCGAATGGAGGCTGGCCACCAGAGTCCGGCCCGGGCTATCGGCAATACCAGTCAGAAGCCTCAAGATCTCCTCGGATAAAACAGGGTCCAGAGAAGACACGGGCTCATCGGCCAGGACGATCCGCGGCGACTGGACCATGAGCCGGGCGATGGCGACACGTTGCTGTTCACCCCCCGATAGGTGAGACGTCCGCTCCAGGACCTTGTCCGCAAGCCCAAGCTCGGCCAGGACCTTCTCGGCCCGCTGGCGGTCTCGAGGCCAGAGAAGTGATATCGCCGACCGGAGCAACCCCCATTGGCCCAGCATTCCCGCCAGGACGTTTTGGATCACCGGCAGTTGGGGCACCAGGTCATAGTTCTGGTGCACCAGGCCAACCAGCGCCGCCAGGTCCTTACCCGGCCGCATCCGCCGCAATGGGCGGCCGTCAATGACGATTTCTCCTTCATCCGGTTGGACGACTCCACCGAGTATGTACAGCAGGGTAGTCTTGCCGCTGCCGCTAGGCCCGGCCAGCGCAACCAACTCACCTGCATGTATCGTGAGGTCCAGTGGGGCCAATGCCTGCACCTGGGAATAGCTCTTGCTGATGCCTGTGGCAGCTACAAGATGGGCTGGATTGGCAGCGGCGGTGTTCATCGAATTATCCCCAGGCGCCGGGCCACGTCCTCGATGTCCCGATAGCTGTCGTTGTCGCTCTCGATGAACCGCTCTGTGTTGAAAAGTGCCAGAATCCGGCCGTGCTCCTGTGGGTTCAGGTCCAGCAGGGCCTTCTGTAATCTACCGGTGAACCCGTTGCCGTATACATCGTCCAGGTTGCCGGAAACGGTCCAGTTGTAGTCGAAATACTGGGGAGTGGTGTGGAAGACCCGGACCTTGCCGGTGTCCACCCGGCCCTCCCGCACGGCCCGGTCCCATACGTCTTCGTTCAGCGCACCAGCATCGAAGGATCCGTTTTCCACCAGCTTCCAGGTGAGGTCGTGAGACCCGGAATAGTTCGCCATCGTCTGGAAATCCCGGTCCGGGTCTATACCCGCCTGACTGAGGAAATGCCGCGGCATCAGGTGCCCGGAGGTGGAGCTTTCGCTGCCGAAGGTAAAGGTCAGGCCGGCGGACTGTTCCTTCAGGTCTTCCAGGGAATAGACCGGCAGATCCGACCGCACGATAAATTCGGAGTGGAACCGGGCGTCTTGCTCTCGCTGAGCGATGACATCGGCGCCGGGGTTCCGCAGCCGGGCCTGGACACCGGTCAGGCCGCCAAAGAAAGCCAGTTGCAGCTCACCATGGCCGAACGCAGTAACCACCGCGGCATAGTCGACGCTGGAAACGTAGTCGACCTTGACGTTCAGCTCCACGGAAAGGTAGTCGGCAAACTCCCCGTAACGCCGCGCCAGGCGAGTGGAATCCTGGTCGGGTATACCCCCCACTTTGAGTACCAGCTGCTCTTCACCGCCGCAGGACAGCAGCGCCAGCACCACCGCCAGCACCACCGTATACAAAGGCGCATACAAGGGCGCCGACAAGCAGCGTGGCCCGGCAGTTCTACCCGGCGTGTCCGGAGTCTTCAGCATTCAGACTTGCCCTCTGATCGATAGGTAAAACGCAATACGTCACCGCGCAAAATCTCAGTGAATATACTTGGGTAAAGCCGCCAATCAGAACGATTGGCGTGCTGGACCACCAGAGAAACCCGCCGAATAGGCGGAATAGACGATTGGGTAGTCCAACGGCTTACCTGAGGGCGAGGAGGGCAAGAAGCGGTAACGCGGAGCGTGCTAACGCATCAGAGAGAAGCAGACCGGTGGGACCGCCGGCCCGTCCAGGCCCCACAGGCACGGCCTCAAGTGAAGCCTGGCCCTATCTGACAGCGGACGACAGCCGGGGAAACATTCATATAATGTATTTTAATGAAGCCTATAAAATTCGTCAATGTGCAAACGCAGCGGTCCGTTCCGGCTTTTGCAGTAGCTGGCGATCTCCAAGTAGACCCGGTGATGGAGTAACAGCTATGTACCGGCGAGCACGGGTGCTTTACAAGGCTCAAGCCTGGGACTACAATCCAGTTAGAAAAGTGGTGGGCATGTTCCACCACTTTTCCGGTATTTTACGCCCCAGGCGATGGCGAGGCCCGGCGATGGCGCAGCCCAATTATTTGTCTCGAAAAGGGCTGGAGAAGCTGCAGGCGGAGCTGGAGTACCTCCGCACCGTCCGCAGGCATGAGGTGGCGGCAAGCATTCAGCAATCCCGGGAACGGGGAGGCACGGTCGGCAACGCCGAATATGAAGAGTCCAAGAACGAGATGGCCTTTACCGAAGGCCGAATCCTGACCCTGGACAACCTCATCAACAACGCCGTAATCATCGACGACAACCGGGGCGCCGGAGACATCGTCGAGGTTGGCGCGATAGTCACGGTGGAAAACCAGGACGGGAAAAACCACAAATACACCATCACCGGCAGCGCCGAAGCTGATCCCTCACAGGGGAAGATCTCCAACGTCTCACCCATAGGCAAAGCCCTGCTGGGCAAGCGGGTCGGCGAGATCTCTGAGGTCAACATCCCGTCGGGTAAGATCAGGCTCAAGATTTTGGCCATCGGTTGAGGCAACGCCTACGGTGGCGCTGATTGCAGCAATGGTGTCCTTTCCGCCTAGCCGGCTTCACCCACCGCTCGCCCTGGAATCTTGTA
>JADFJS010000148.1 GCA_022566155.1 Chloroflexota bacterium | reverse complement strand
GGCAGCATGTTGCCCAGCATCAGTATCCTGGCCTTAGAAGTTTCCCGGGCCAGGATGCCGCCGGTGATATTCACCTCCACGTTCATGCACGAAGGGGTGTTGTGGTGCTCGTTGATCATCAGCCCGTGAAAGCCGACTTCTTCCGCGTACCGGTACTCATCAAGGTACCGTTTGAACAGATCGTGGGCTTTGTTGGGGTCAAAGTATGTGTTTGGGAAGGTGAGCCGCATGGACGGATATTTCTCCGCCTCGGACTCGGGGAACTCGGCGTAGGGCAACTCGGTGAAGTAGTAGACGTCCATGGTGTTGAAATCTCCTCGCGATACAAGCAATCAGCAATCAGCCGTCAGCAATCAGCCGATGGCTTAAAGAAATTCTAGAGCCAGCCGAACAAACTCGTCGGGTTTTTCCACCTGGGGCGAATGGCCGCAGCCGTCGATGACGATCAACTCCGAGCCTGGGATGGATCTTTGGTATATCTGGCCGCACTCCAGGGGTACGATTCGGTCCTGGCGCCCCCACACGATCCTTGTGGGTATGTTTACCCTGGCCAGCAGATCAGGCAACCTGAGGTCGTACATATAGGGCTTCCAGCACATGCGTACCGACATCTCCCTGTTGCGTTCGGCGATCTCCACCTGCTCGGGGGTGGGCTCCTGTTTGTAAATCTGGTCGTACTCCGGGGCCTGGCTGGGATCGTGGAAGGCTAGCTCGGTGACCTGGGCCGGACTGATGATGAAGATGTCGGCGATCTCACCCTCTCTGGGTTTGACGCCCACGGCGTCCACCAGCATCAGCTTGCTGAAGGCGTGGCGGCAGTTGACGGCGATCTCCGCGGCCAGCCAGCCTCCCATTGAGAAGCCGATGGCCCGTACACCCTCCAGCCCTTGCTGCTCAAGGAACCAGGTGTAGAAGGATGCCAGGTCGGGGATGGTCTCCAACCACTCGGGCCGGTCAGACAGTCCGTACCCGGGATGGGATGGAGCGTACACCGTGAAGCGTTCGGCCAGGGCCTGAACGTAGCGCAACCAGCCTGCGTTGCCGCCGGCGCCGTGGAGCAGCAGCAAAGGCTCTCCGGAACCTCCCTTGAGCACCTGGATCCGTGAGCCGCCCACATCGACGAACTCTTCGGTAAAATCTGCGGCCATGGTTCTTACTCTCCTGCAACTGTTGTTGACTTCGGCTTAGGTATCAGCGGCAAGCTAACAGCTTTTAGCCGTACTGACAACTGACGACTGATGGCTGACGGCGTCTCTACGGCGCCTTCTGGAAGGGGTCGGTCAGCTCAAGCTCCTCGCCGATCTCTTTAAGGGCGGGGAGCACCTCCTGGCCCATCAGCTCCAGGCAGCGCATGGTGTCCTCGTGACTGATGGACCCGTCGTTGGTCCATATGCCCAGGATTCCCGGCCGCATCACCGAAAGGATCTCGCGAAGGTCGCGAATCACGGTGTCTGGACTTCCGATGATCCAGCGTTTGGAGTCCAGGATCGCGTCGTAGGCTGCGGTGTCGATGCCGCCCACGCGGAAGGGGTCGCTGCGGACCTGCTCCCGCAGCCGGATGAACCTGGGGTCCCGGCTGGCGCTGCCGTAGCCCACCGGCGAGGCGTAGTCCCGGGGCAATGGTATGCGGCCCACGCCTATGTTGCCCACCATGTAGCCGCGGCCAACGTCCCTGGCTTTTTCGTCGGTGTCCTGTACATGGATGCGCACCAGATAGCCAAAGTGCTCCGGTCCAGGCTCGTAGCCGTGATCCCGCGCCGTCTCGGCATAGATCTCCATCATGTCCCTGGTACCCTGAGGGTCGGTTTCCAGGTAGATGTATGGGTAGTGGTGCTCGGCGCACCACACCAGGGTCTCCGGGCTGCCGGTGCCGGGGATCCAGATGGGCGGATGGGGCTTCTGAAGCGGCACCTGAAAGGGGTTCACCACGCGAAACTGGTAGTGCTTCCCTTCCCAGCGGAATGGCCCTGGGGTTGTCCAGGTCTTGATAACCAGGTCGTGGGCCTCTTCAAACCGCTCCCGGTTGTGCAATGGGTTGGTATTGGTGGCCAGGCTCTCCACTCCGGTACCCCGGACAAACCCCGACACCAGCCGGCCCCGGGAGATCATATCTATCTCGGCCAACTCCTCGGCCAGGCGTATGGGGTTGTCGAATATGGGCAGAGGGTTGCCCAGGAGGACGATCTTGGGCTTTGTGGTGGTCCGGGCCAGGATGGCGGCCTCCAGGTTCATGGCGGCCCCCAGGCAGGTGGGGGTGTTGTGATGCTCGTTGAGCATCAGGCCGTCGAAGCCCATCTCCTCGGAGTACTGGTACTCGTCCAGGTACATGTTGTACAGGTCGGCGCCGATCTGGGGGTCGAAGTGGGAGTTGGAGAAGGTAAGACGGACCGCGCTGTTGGGGCTATTTCTAACGTCCGCCTCGGTGTAGTCAACGTAGGCCCGCTCAGTGAACCGCATCAGGAACATGAGAGACCTCCTGATTTTCTGGGATGATTGTGCGTGAAACGTAACCACCGCAGCCTTAGTGACACGGTGACTCCAAGCTCCGATGGGAAGGTCAGGGTGGTTTTTCAGGGTGCTGGACCCATAAACCACTGTCCATCCTACCTTCGCCGGTATGAGGGGTCAAGGAGGGAGGACCTAAGGGCTATGGCGTCCAATCGGGTGACGCTCCATGAGATTCACCGGACAGATTTATCTGGTTCGACCCGTCTGCGTTCATGACGTATACGCTTCCATCACAGGCCCGATCCCTTTTTATGTGCAAGGCCAATATACGTGCATAGGACCAAGCGTCAAGGCGAGGGGAAGTGGCTTGCCGATAGTGGCGAACCAGCTGATTGAGCGGGGCTGATCTTGGTGCAAATCAAAAGAGTCAGGGCGAATACAGGGAGGGACTACTTTTCAAATGCCCCAATGTCGCACGCAGCGCCCTGGGGCCGGGTGGTTCCGCGCTGGTCGGTGGCGGGACAGGCCGCGTTATCTCCAGCGTCGATAGCTGGGCTACCGTCCAAGAGGGCATGGGTGAAGGTAGGGCCACCGTTGTCCTGCAAGGGAGCCAAGAGTGGATCGGTGTTGGAAATGTCCCCGCTGACACCAAAGCCGCAGGACCCATCGGAGACTAGGTTGTGGCCTTGGGAGATGATATTTCCGGCACAATTAACCCCCGAGCCGCTATTGGCTAGGATAGTGTTAGTCAGTGTAATGTTGCCGCCGTCGCTGTATATGCCTGCGCCGGAGGCTGAAGCCGAGTTGCTTGTAACGGTGCTGTTAGTGATTTGCAGCGTCCCTCCTCGAATAAATATGGCACCGCCATACAAAGCTGAGTTACCGCTTAACGTACTATTGGAGATCGTCCCAGTTTCATCGCGCTCGATAGAAATACCACTACCGGAGTTGTTGCTGATAGTGCTGTTGGTGATCACCAAATCGCCGCCCGAAATGCCACCGTTAAAGGCCGTACCTTCGTTACTGGTGAAAGTGGTGTTGTTCAAGGTCAGGGTGCCATCGTTCCTGGCACCCCCGCCGGATCGAGACCGGTTGTTGCTTACGACGGTTTTTATCAGCGTCAGTTCGCGCCGGGTCCCCACCAAGATACCGCCACCGCCGAATCCGGACTGATCGTTCCCAAACCTGATGGTCAATCCAGATATTATTACTGGGTCTGTTACTGGGTATGCCTGAATGCTAAAAACGCGGGCGTTTGCCAAGCCCGGGCCTGTAGCAGCCTGGATTACGGTGGTAGAGGCTCCGGCGCCGGACAGGGCCATGCCTGTGACAACTATGATTTCGGTGCCCAGGGTCAGGGTGTAGGTCCCGGCTGGGATATTGACGGGGTCGCCGGATTGCGCAGCCCCAATCGCCTCCCGCAGGGAGCAGTCGGAATCGCAAACCCCATCATTGGTATCTTCAGTCTTGTTGACCGTGAATGGAGACGACTGGCTTGGGGGCGTTGGCGTTGGCGTGGCGGTTGGGCCGGGCGTTGCAGTCAGCAATGGTGTAGGTGTGGGCAAGGCGGCCGCAGCCGTAGAGGAGACGAGTACGCCCACGGACCGGTCGCTGTCCATGACCACCGTCGCCTGCTTATCCAGGCTGCCGTCCACAGCCGTCCAGGCGACGGACCCCGGTGCTGAAACCACCAAGGTCACGATGGTCCCCTGCTGGTAGGTGCCGTCCGCCTGGGGTTGGGGGCGAATGAACACATCTCCGAAGGATACCCGCACGCTGTTGAATCCCGCCTCCACCGGGAGGTTATTGATAGTCAATCGGTAACTTGGCACTGGCGTGG
>JADFJS010000030.1 GCA_022566155.1 Chloroflexota bacterium | reverse complement strand
GGCGCTGATTGAGGCCAAGCGCAAGAACATCACGCCCTTCTGCCTGACGGTGGATAAGGCCGGACACGACTACCTGAAAAGCATGTGCGGCGACATGGGTTACGAGGTGCTGGGCGACATCTGGTCGCTGCCGGAACGGCTGCCCATGCTGTACCGCAAGCTGACTACCTAAGGAGTCAGCCGTCAGCCAAGGCCCGCACGCTGTGGGTTGGTCATCAGTGGCGCTTTAGGACGATAGCGTGGGATCCCCGGCCGCCATGTTGCCGGAAATGCCACTATCGTTGCTGTTAATCAGGCGCCTGGTCTAACTCGTTTACCATCCGGTTCAGCTCTATCAAGGCGGTGTTGGAAATACGCCGTTTTATGGTGATCCTTCGGGGAGGCACCCGTAGCTGCAGCTCTTTTTCCCCTGCGGGTCCGGTGATTGCCACGTACATCAGCCCCACAGGCTTCCCTTCCTCCTCCAAAGGACCGGCTACTCCGGTTATTCCGATGCCAAAGTCGGCCCCCAAGTTGTGGGCGATGGTACGTGCCATGGCGGTTGCCGTCTCCTGGCTCACCGCGCCGTGTTGGCGTAGGGTCTCCGCAGGGACCCCATAGGCGGTCTTGGCCGTATCCGAGTAGGCCACCACTCCGCCCTTGAAATAGATCGCGCTGTCCGGGACCTCGGTTATGGTGTTGGCCAGATATCCGCCGGTGGAAGACTCCATGGTGGCCAGGGTCAGTCCCCTTGCCATGAGACTCCTTCCTAGCGCCCGCTCCGGTGTATCCTCGTCGTACCCCCAGATGTAGGGTCCCAGGCGTTCCACGATGGCTGCCTCAATTGGGTCAACCATCGATTGGGCGGCGGAGATGTCCCGGGCACGGGCGATGATGCGGAGGTGGATGCCGTCCGCCTTGGAGTAGATCCCCAGGTAGGGGTTCTCCTTCCCAAAAAATTCGGAAACGACTTCGTCAACCGCACCCTCGGACATGCCCATGGTCTTGATGTTGCGGGTCAGCGTCACCTCATCCTGCACGATCTCGCGAAGCCGGGGCTCCACCTGCACTTCCCACATGGGATGCATTTCAGCGGGCGGTCCGGGCATGCAGATGATCATCTTGCCGTTTCGCTCCGTCCACCAACCCGGTGCGGTGCCATGTGGGTTGGGAATAAACTGGGACGACGGTATCAGATGTGCTTGCTTGATGTTATGCGATGGCATGGAGGTGCCCCGGGTTTGGAAATACTGTTGCAGCTCGGTGAGGGCGTCTTCCTGAACCGTGGGAGTTTCTCCCAGGGCCATTGCTACCCCTTCCCGGGTCAGGTCGTCCTGGGTGGGGCCCAAGCCGCCGGTGGTGATGACAATGTCGGAACGTTGTAGCCCCCGGGAAAATGCCTCGCTGAGGTTTTCCAGATTGTCCCCAATGATAGATACCCACTGAAGCTGTATCCCCAGAGGAGGGAGCCGGCCGGCGATCCATGCGGCGTTGGTATCCGTAAGCTCGCCCATCAGAAGCTCGGTTCCGATGGAGAAAATCTCCGCTTTCAATGCTACTCCCCGATCGCGCTATAACCGAAGTCTACAACCTAAAAAGCGGGTGGTATATCAGTTCCAATGGCCGGCGTCGGGATAAACCCAAGCATCACCCTGGCTGAAGCCGGCCTACGCCGGAATGGCGAAGCCGCAAACAATACATTATTAAAAGATGAGGTCATCCCGGATCCGCCATACCCTCTTCTTCCGGTGGGAATGGCGGGTCGGTAGCCAGCTCGATCATCGCTTGCGCCCAGGCGGCCGGTACGATCATTACTTCTTCCGTTCCAACCGTTTGGGCGTAATAACGCTCCTGATCGGGAGTCCTGGTGCCCAGGTGAAACTCGATTATGCTGCCATCCATCCTGGTGAGACGGGTTATGGTCAGGGGTGGGTCGAGTCCGTAGACCGCCAGATCACCTTCTTTGCCGACTAGAACCTCGACAACCCGAGGATCGATGATGAGGCTCATGGTCCCGTCCCACGTCTCCGGGGAAATCAGGCCATTTGGATCCCCTTCAATGAAGAACAATCTAGATGCCGGCTCTCTATGGTAGTTGACGGTGAGCCCATCGGATATCGCCTGGATATCGCGGATGTCCTCTTCATCGATCAGGTAGAGCCTGGGGTATGGTGGTGTAGTAGCCAGGCCGCTGATCACCTCGGCCCAGGAAGTGGGCACCGTGAACAATTGGGGGAACCCCACCAGCCGTGCGTAGGTATTGGATTCGTCTGGGGTTACCTTCCCCATGTGAAACTCGAAGCCTATGCCGGAGCGATCGGTAACCGTTACACTACTCACCGGCGGGTCCAGCCCAAACGAGGCCGCATCTTCGATGGTGTCGGCAAGCACCCGGTTGACCCTCGGCCCACTAAGCAGGAGAGGGGTCCCGCTCCATTTCTCGAAATTTACCGGTAGCTCCGGGTCCTCCAGGATGAACCATTTGAGGCTGCCCGGCTTCTTCTCGTAGTTTACCGTCTTTCCTTCGTGGGTAGCCACGATATAGGCGATGGCGCCGTCGTCCAACCTGAACAGCCATGGCTCGTCGGTTCTTTCCGCTTGCTGGCCGGTAAACCGGAGCACAAGGAATGTGCCCCCAAAGAGCACCAGTATCGCAACCAAAATTATTGAAAGACGTAGGTTCATTCTTCGCTCTGATTGGTCAAGATTGTGTCCGGCGGCCCCAAACTTCCGGCTGAGGCGGATTCCCCGTGCCGGGAGAACGGGATAGCGCTGTCGCGGGTCGAAGGATAGCTGAGGCAGATGTGCAGATCACTTTCATCAACTATTCTTGGACAGACTGCTAGAAGCTTTATCGCCGGAGCCACCACACCAGCCCGGCCATCAGCCCCAGCAGGCCTGGCAGCATTATCCATGACGACCACCTTACGAACTTTCGCTCATTCAGATTCAGGTTGAATTCCCTGAAGGCGAATCCCTTTTCCCGGATGGTCACAAGGGAGAAATCGCCCATCAGGTAGTTGGCGGAATTAAGGAAGAGGTCTGCGCCGCTACCTGTATCATAATAGGCGTTGGCAACGAAGTCGGAGTCACCAAACACCACGAGGTTGATGTCGTGCATCAACACCGCCGGGAAGAATACTCCCTGAACGTCGGACTCGTCCCCCGCGCCCGTGATGGGCTCCGTTCGACTAACGTCGGAGATCAAGAAGCTGTTTCTGGAGGTGCCTGCCAGCGGTACAGGTATTCTGGGGTCGTCTCTACGCACGCTCAAGGCCGTGGCGCCAGGCATGAACACGGTGTCCAAGGACGCGCCCCTGGGTTCGATGATTTTTTTGGCGGCTTCTGTTGCCGGGTCAATTTCCGACGCGTCAGCATCACTAGTGTTAAATATAGAAAGCCGGAGGGTGAATGGATTTCCGGGCACCGAGCGCTCCAGGTCCCGAATATGCCGGTCGTCAACTACCACGCCCAAAGTGGCCAGGAATGCCCGGAAGGAATCCTTTGTGTCCGGCTCCGCCAGGAAGATCATACGGCCGGGCTCCCGCCGTTCGACCAGGCGGTTTGGAATTTCGTCTTTGGGCCATACCTGTACTTTGCCGTCAGAGATCGGGATCGTGTCCCATTTGCTCGGGCCGTCGTGGCCAGCCACCCAATCATCGGCCTCCGCCTGCGAACCGGCCGTACATTCCGCAGAAACTCTTTTCTGGCCATTGATGTAAAGGGTCAGAGCCACCGCGTGGGCCAGGGGTAGTTCGCCGCTGGGCCTGGCTATCACCACTAGGGCGGCTTCCGGCAAGGGTTCCTCACCTGTGGCGCAATTCCTCAAGCCGGCTTCCGCGGGAAACCTCACATCTTCGTCGTCCGCGTCCCATTCCAGGATGCGGACGTCGTAGTTTTCTTGCTCCAGACCCCGGCGGAGGGCGGAGTAACCGTCGCCCTGGGCGTTGTCGATGCCGCGCTCCCCATGGCCGGCCAGGAAATAGACCGTCTTGGTTTCCTCGCCTGTGGCCACCAGTATGCTCGTCACCAGGTCCTGTTCAAACTCGCTATAGTCCAGGTTCGTGGGCTGGACCACGTCTATGACCGTGATTTCCTGGCCATCCACCACAACAGTGCCTTCCACCACAACGGATTCCTCGACGAAGCCGGTAGCCAAAGTGCCAAAGTAGTTGCTGGCGATGACCGGGTGGAGGTCCGGGTCCACCATCCTGAAAGAGAACTTGCTGGACCGGGCGGCAAATTCTTTCAGCGTTTCCTCGACTTTTGATTTGCGGGCGATCCGTTGAAAGCCCCGGTCATTTGTGGCCGACGCGGCCGTACGGCGAGCGGTGTCCTTGTAAAAGGCCGTGGCCAGCACCGGCCCCGGCAGGTCATCCAGTAGCTGCTTGGTGCGGGTGGCCAGGCTGAATTGATTGGTTGCGGTGACGTCTATCCGGCTGTGGTTCTCGAAGGAAATGAAGTTTGCCACCGCCAAGATGCCGGTGAAAGCGGCCAGCATGATCACGGTATTGACCCCGTACTTTCCGGTCCTGCTGAAAAATGCGGCGATCACCGCACTCAACGAGATGACCGACACCAGCCCGATGAGGGACGCGCCAATGATGATGTTGACTATCCCGTATAGCTGCAGGGAGCCGATGAAGGCGACCATTGAGATACCGGAGATCAGGCCGATGACCCCGGCGATCACGATGGGGGCGCTAAAGGACGCTATGGCATCAACCGTTGGCTCTAGAAAGCTGAAAATAGTCCGGGAAAGCTCCGTGTCCTGTGCCTCTTCAGGCGCTGCCGGGGACGCGCCCCTTTCCCGGCCGGCGTCCCGATCCGATCGGGACCGTCTCCTTCGCCAGTCGGAGGGTTGCTCCTCGGCCTGATCGCTCATGCTACCTCCACCTCCTTGACTCCAAGGCGCGAACGGTCAGGAATAGAAAGAAGATGGTGAGGCTAACGAAATAGACGATATGCTTTGTATCTATGATGCCCTTGGCAAAGTCTTCAAAGTGGCTATCGAGGCCGATCTCATTGATGACCGTCGAGCCCACGCCGCCCGCCACTCCGGAGGCTACCCCGACGAAGTAGAGGGCCAGCAAGATCCCCATGGCCACCACGGCGGCCACGATCTGGTTGCTGGTCAGCGTTGTGGTCAGCATGCCCACGGAGAGGCCGACCGCCGCCAAGAGGACCAAGCCCAAGTATCCGGAATATATGGGACCTGGATCAGGGTTGGCAAAGACCGCCAGGAGGAGGGTGTAGTAGAGGGTGAGGGACAGGGTGGCCAGTAGAAACACCAAACTAGCCAGATATTTGCCCACTACCACTTCCCAGTCTCTGACCGGAGAGGTCAAAAGCAGTTCGATGGTCCCCAGCTTTTGCTCTTCGGCCAGGAGGCGCATGGTGAGAGTCGGAGCCATCAGAATCAGCAAAAGGGGCGCCCATTGGAAGAAGCTGCCGAGAGACGCTTCAGGGAATGCAGATTCCAGGTCCTGGGCAAAGAAGAAGCCGGTTAGGCCCAGGAAGATCAGGCCCACGATGTAGGCGGTGGGACCGCCGAAATAGATTTGAATCTCTTTCCATGCGACTGCCTGGACGGTTCGCACGCCTAGGACTCCTCTTGGGTGGTAAGCTTCAGGAAGATATCTTCCAGGCTCATGCCCACCACCTGCATGCTCAACAGGCTCCAGCCATTGCTGATTACCGCTCGGGAAATCTCATCCCGAAGGTCCTGGCCGCGTCCCAATTGTATGTCGTAGAGTTCCCGTTCCTGAAGCCGTTGGTGGTTCACTTCGGCGACTCCCTTCACATTCCGCAGGACGGTCAAGACCTGGGCCACGGGACCGCCGATCTCCACTTCCAGCCGGTCCACACCCTGGAATCGTTGTGCCAGGTTACTGGGAGTATCTTCGGCCACTATCCTGCCCTCGTTTATTATCAGGACCCGTCCGCAGATCATGCTAACCTCGGGCAGAATGTGGCTACTGAGCACCACCGTCTGCTCTTTTCCCAGTTCCTGAATCAGGCGCCGAGTTTCCACAACCTGGATCGGGTCGATGCCGATGGTTGGTTCGTCCAGGATCAGCACCTCTGGTTCGTGGATGATGGCTTGGGCGATGCCCACCCTCTGTCGAAATCCCTTGGACAGCTTCCCGATCTGGGTCTTGCGGTAATCGCCCAGCCGGCAAATGTCGATGACATCTCCGATGCGCCGCTTGATGGACCGTGGCGGCATGCCGCGCAGGGTGCCCATGTACCGCAGGTAGCTGCTCACTGTCATGTCTGTGTAAAGCGGGACGGTCTCGGGCAGATAGCCCACCCGCCGGCGCACCTCCAGGGAATTTTCCACCACATCGTAGCCATCCAGGCTCACTTTACCCCTGGTGGGAGGCATGAAGCCGGTTATGATCCGCATAGTTGTGGTTTTGCCCGCGCCGTTGGGCCCCAGAAATCCTAGGATCTCGCCCTTGTCCACGTGAAAGCTCACGTCTTGAATCGCAGGGTGAGGGCCATAATAGTGGGTCAGATTGTTGACTTCGATCATCGGAGGCATATTACTTTACCTGACGGGATAGTTGCATGAGCTGACACGTTGGTCCAAAATGGTGCTTAGCTGCAAGTGATGATATTCTAAACCATCGGATTTGCCAAGGCGTGGATGGCCCCTTTAATTACGTGTGTTGGCTATTTGGGGCATCATCGTCAATGTTTCTATCTCACATGCGGCCCAAGGAGATACCCATTAACCATGACCCGCGGCGAATTGAGGAATCGACGCCGCAGGGTCAAGGAAATTTTCCAGTCAATTATCCATTTGATTGACGTAGGAGGCAGGATGCACCTGGCCATAGACGGATATGGCGGAGACACGGCTAAGATGTGGGACGCGCAGCTAGTCCGGGACTTTCTGTTCCGATGCCCGGATGAGTTGGGTATGACCCGCATAACGGAGCCGGAGGTCCTGGAATACAATGCGCCCAAGCCCGAGGACGCCGGCATTTCTGGTTTTGTCATCATCGCCGAGAGCCACATCAGCATTCACACATTTCCGCGCCGGGAATACGTCAACATCGACATATTTTCCTGCCGGCCCTTCGACGATCAGCGAGCTCTGGCCGAGGCCAAAGACCTTTTTGGGTTGACGCACGTCCGGTCCTGGCTTCTGGAACGGGGCCTGGAATGGTTGGACGGCCGCCAGGGTCTGGCCGAGGTACAGCAGCAGCGGTCGGCTCTGGAGGCGGGTGGGCAGGATCAACGCCTTGGCTGAACCGGGCGGCTTGCCCTGGACACCACACAACTTTCTGGCCTTGCCCCGCGAGCAAAGCGGCCTGGAGGCTTCCAAGGTTGTGCTCGTCCCCGTTCCGTATGATAGCTCCACTTCTTTCCGCAGCGGCGCTCGATATGGTCCGGATGCCATCATTGCGGCATCATATGCATTGGAGGATTACGACTTGGAGCTGGATTCGGATGTTTCCGAGGTGGGAATCCACACAACTTTGGCGTTGGAACCCCACATGGGTGGCCCGGATCTAATGGTCCAACGAGTTCGGGACGCCGTGGCCCAATATGTGGGGTCAGGGAGAATCGTGGGGGTCCTGGGAGGTGACCATTCGGTGGCCATCGGCTCGGTGCTGGCACACCTCGATACCTGGCCAGACATGTCGGTCCTCTACCTGGATGCCCACGCCGACCTTCGCGATGAGTATATGGGCACCAATTGGGGCCACGCTTCGGGCGCGCGGCGCATCCACGACCTGTGTCCCGTGGCGCTGGTGGGCGTGCGAAGTATGTGCCAGGAGGAACGTGACTACATTGCTGCAAACAGTGTGCCCAACTTTCCCTGGCCTCCGGTCCGAGATGACCGGCCCCAAGACTTTCGAGCATACGAGCAGAGCATCGTTGAACGGTTGAATCCTTCGGTCTACGTGAGTGTGGACCTCGACGTTTTTGACCCATCTATCATGGCGGCAGTGGGTACCCCGGAGCCGGGAGGCATGACTTGGGACCAGGTGGTTTCTCTGCTTAGAACGGTTGCTGAAGCCCGGAAGATCGTGGGCTTCGACGTCTGCGAGCTTTCCCCGGGAGAGGGGCCTTTGGCCTGCTCATATACCGCGGCGAAACTGGTCTACAAGCTGGCGGCCTACGCCACCTTGTTGGGCCACGGGGAGTAGCCGCGCTGGGGTCAGGCATGGTGTGCGTGGCATCGGTAGAAACCGCAAGGCCCGCCGCTGGATCTAGAATCGAATCTAAAACGACTTGGGCAGGCACCAGAAGGAATCAGATGGGAGCTTCCATCCGCGTAGGAAAGATTTTCGGCATACCCATACAGATTAACTACAGTTGGATCTTCATCTTCCTGCTGTTTACCTACGTCCTGGCCGACAGCTTCAGCCACAGCGATCCCGATTGGCCCGCGGCTCAACGCTGGGGCGTCGGAGCGTTGACCGCCGTGCTCTTTTTCCTTTCCGTGCTGGCACACGAGCTCACCCACAGCGTGGTCGCCATACGCAAGGGCATACCGGTACGTGGCATTACCCTGTTCATCTTTGGCGGTGTTTCCCAGTTGGCCCACGAGGCGCGGCGGCCCTTCACCGAGTTTCTGATCGCCGTTGTTGGACCATTGGCCAGCGTTATATTGGGCGCCGTCCTCTTTGGGGTTTGGTACCTGGTCGACGATGTCAACGCGACCCTTTCGGCCGTCCTTTTCTTCCTGGCCACCATCAACATCAGCCTGGGCGTCTTCAACATGCTGCCCGGTTTCCCGCTGGACGGAGGGCGGGTTATGAGAGCCGCCGTATGGGGCCTCACCGGAAGCTACTGGCGGGCGACTCAGGTGGCGACACGCTCCGGGCAAGTTATCGGTGGATTGATGGTTATCGGAGGAGTGCTGTTGGTGGTATTCGGAGCCGGCTTCCAATCGATCTGGCTTGCGTTTATCGGTGCTTTTCTCTTCTCCGCGGCCACCGCCAGCTACCGCCAGGAGAGGGATCGGGAGCGTCTTAAGTCTTACTCGGTGGCGGATGCCGTGGCCCCGGACCTACGCGTTCTGCCGAGGGATACACCTCTGGACTCGACGATCGTGTCTGAGGAATTGGCCCGCGGTGGTGGGCTTGTGGCCGTCGGCGGGGAGGGCAGGATCGATGGAGTGCTCACCCGCCGCGCTCTGGAACGTGTGTCCAACCGGGACTTGCCGGTCACTTCGTCGTCTCAGGGAATGATTCCCCTGGACTCCTTTCCCTCCGTGAACCACGATGCATCGATTGCCGATGCCCTGGAGCAGATGGAAGATGATGGCTTGGATCAACTGGCTGTGCGGCAACACGGCGTGCTGGTGGGTTTCATCAGCCATGACGCCATCATTCGTCTGGTCCGAGCGCTGCGAAAAACCGCAACCTAGCTTCACTTGGGCTATGCTACAATAGGTTGACCAAGCGGAAGAGGTAATATATGCCACCGGAAGGTATCGTCTACCTGGACCATGCCGGCACCACCTCCATGGACCCAAAGGTGTTGGAGGCGATGCTGCCCTATTTTACGCAGCGCTACGGCAATCCCTCCAGCCTTCACACCGTGGGGCAGGAAGCGCGCTACGCTCTGGATGAGGCCAGAGAGAAGGTTGCGAACGTACTCAATTGCCGGGCCCGGGAAGTAGTTTTCACCGGTAGCGGGACTGAGTCGGACAACGCGGCGATCCACGGAGCAGGGTCAGCGCTTCTGGAGACAGGAAACCAGATAATTACTTCCAGCGTAGAACATCATGCCGTGCTCCACAGTTGCCAATACCTGGAGAACCAGGGGTTTGACATAACCTACCTGCCGGTGGACTCCTACGGAATGGTCACGCCCGACTCGGTATACAGTGCCATAACCGACCGGACCACTGTGGTGTCGGTGATGTACGCCAACAACGAGATAGGCACTATTAATCCCATCCCGGAGATCGCCCAGGCGGTGCATCAACGGGCCGACGAGCTCAAGCGGACCATCGTGATGCACACCGATGCGGTGCAGGCGGCGGGATTCCTGGACCTGGATGTACGCCGGCTCGGCGTTGACATGCTATCGCTGTCGGGGCACAAGATCTATGGGCCCAAAGGCACCGGCGTACTGTACATCCGGCGGGGAACACCGTATCTGCCGTTGATACTTGGCGGCGGCCAAGAGCGGGAGCGGCGGTCCGGAACCGAGAACATCCCCGGTATCGTGGGGTTATCGGTGGCTTTGGAGGCGGTCGACGCGCAACGGGAGGAGTCCAGCGCCCAGTGTTTGGCGTTACGCGACCGGATCATCCAGTACATACTTGAGAATATCCCGGGCACCCGCCTCAACGGGCATCCGTCCCAGAGGTTGCCCAACAACGTTAACTTCTCTTTTGAAGGTATCGAAGGCGAGCCAATACTATTGGGGTTGGACATGGCCGGCATCGCGGCTTCCAGCGGCAGCGCCTGCAGTTCGGGTTCCCTGGAACCTTCCCATGTGCTCCTCGCGCTGGGACAATCAGCGGAGTTGGCTCGGGGGAGCCTGCGGCTGACTCTGGGCAGGGAGAACTCTCAAGAGGACGTGGAATACCTGCTGACGACACTGGTTGCCCTGGTGAGTCAACTGCGCCAGTTGCCCACACTGGCCACCACCGGAATCTGAGAGCAGCGAGTGATTACCCTTCGGCTGGAACGAGGGCAGACCTCTGCTGAGAGCTTATGTTATTCATGAGACAACTACGGCGGCTGGCTCTACCAACTATTGCCGTCCTCGCGGCTTTGTTGCTGCTGGCATGTTCCGATACCTCGACCAGTTTTGGCAGGTTCTACCAGGGCCGTACGCTTCATATCTCGGTGGTTGAGATCAAGCAAGTGCCCGAGATACGCTATGCTACCATCGACCCCGAGGAAGTGATCCGGCACTACCGGATGATCCCTAGCGAGACAGACCTTGAGCTTGTGATGGTACGGATGAAGGTGCAAAATCATACCGCCACCAGCGCCATCTTCACCGTGGACCAGCAGGGCGCGGAATTGCGCGACTTCTTCCGGGGGACATACCAGCCACTGGACGTCAACAATGTGGTGTTGCAAGACATGCGGGGGCAATCGACGGCGACCGTTCGCGTAAATAGCGGTCAATGCTTCGACCCCAGGCGAATGAACATCACCGTGGGCACGGTGGTAAACTGGGTAAACGATGACGATGTGGACCAGGTTGTGAGATTGGGCGAGGTTGCCGGCCAGTCAGAGACTGCGGAGCCAACAACCCTGGGGCCCGGGGAAAGCTTCACCTTCACCTTCAACGAGGTTGGGGATTGGGAATATAAGTGCGGTGACTCGGAACTCACCGAGGGAACGGCCAGCATCATGGTGGAGGAAGAAAACGACGGGTATGCCGTAGACGAGCAGGCGATCGAGTTCATCACGGGTCCCTTTGAGCTGCTGCGAGACATGGGCATCGACGGTTGGATCGTGTTTGAGGCGCCCATAGGTACCAAGTTCCGTTCGATGAGGTGGCGCGCCGGGGATTCGATCACCATAGACTTCTGAGCCCCAACTGCCGACCCGCGGGCCGCCGCCTTGGCAGTCTGGGCCGTGTCCGGATACAATGAGCCCGATGGCTTCAACAGAGGCCCAAAGCGGCTCGGATTTCAACGGCTATGAGGTCAGCGCCTCCAATCCCCCGATCTGGCGGCGGCTGTTTCACCTCATCGCAGGGTCTTCGGTCCCCGTGGCAGGCATCTTTGTTCCGGAAGACGGGATGGTGATTGCCTTGGCCGTACTGGCGGCCGGCGGTCTTTCATTGGACCTGCTACGCTTTCGGATAGGTTGGCTCAACCAAGTGTTTCTCCGCTGGTTCGCGCCCCTGCTGAAGGCGGAAGAAGGACACCGGATCACCGGCGCCACCTACATGCTCATCGCCGCCGTGATCGTATTTTATCTCTTCGGCACCACGATAGCCGTCGCCGCCATGATGTTCCTGGCGCTTGGGGATCCGGCGGCTGCTCTGGTGGGCCGGCGCATGCCCGGACCCAGATTCTGGGGTAAATCCCCAGGCGGGACCGCTGCTTTCGTGGCCATTGCACTGCTGGCGGTGGCTGTGCTCGGAGGTACCGGCGCAGTGGAATACCACTGGGGCCTTTTGGTTGGAGCCGCCGTGGCGGGTCTGGTGGAGCTTGCGCCCTTGCGTCTGGATGATAACCTCACCGTCCCCCTGGCCGCAGGGACGGCGATGCACTTCCTGGTGGGCTAGCCCCAGCGGTAGCGCACCTTTTCGTAAATCCTAGTACTTTCCTTGATTTGAGCTAGGATCACACCCGGTAGATATTGGGGCGACAATGTCAAGCCACTCTGTACCCCTCGCTTCACTCCGAAAACATGCGCACGTGTGTCAGCCAGACGCCCCCCCGTCGAACTCGACTATCCGAGCCCGGTCCCGCTGGAGGCGCACGTAGGCGTCACGCGTCATGGCAGGGCGGTGTTTGGCCGTCACTTCCTTGGCCTGCCGGGCGTTGTCGGCCAGCAGGTCTATAATCACCATGGCCATGACTTTGGCCGGATTGACCACCGCTTTTTCGTAGTCGGTGATGACGTATTCTTTGCTGTGGCCCGGTCCCTCAGCCCCACTGGTGTAGGGGTGGCACGCCGGCATGATGTGGCTCAAGTCGCCCATGTCGGTTGATCCGCCTCGGTTGTGGCGGGCCGACATGACCAGGGTTGTTTCCTGGCCCATCAGGTGGTTGGCGTTGCCCAGAAATAGGTCCTGCAGGTTGGCGTCGTGGCGCATGGGCAGGTACCCCGGGATGTTGGTGATCTTGACCGATGCCCCCACCGCCAGTGCCCCGGCCTTGAAACAGCGGTCCACAATGGCACTGTTTCGGGCTACAGCCTCGATGTTGGAAGAGCGAACGCGCCACTCCAACCGTACGTCGGAGGGGACGGCGCTGACCGCCTCGCCGCCCTTGGTCATTATCCCGTGCACGCGGACCGTATCCTCGGCCTGGTGGACCTCCCGGTTGGCGTGCATGGCCTGGATGGCGAAAGTGGCGGCGTTCAAAGCGTTGATACCGAGGTGGGGAGCGCTGCCGGCATGTGACCCACGGCCGGTGAACTGGACGTATTTGACGATGTGGCCGGTACTTGTACCCCCAACGGCGAACTTTTTCTCGCCCATGTCGCTGGCGGTATGGCACATGATCGCCATGTCCACGTCATCGAATTCACCCAAACGGATCAGCTCCTGCTTGCCGCCCAGAAATTCAAGACGGCCCTCTTCCCGAAGCGTCAACCGGCGCTCCACGTCGATGAACTCTTCGGCGGGTACGGCAAAGGGAATGATCTCTCCGGATAGCTGGGCCAATACCTCCGGGGCGAGCAACCCCATGGTAGCGCCCAGCATCATTCCGATCTGGCAATGGTGGCCGCAAGCATGGGCCGCTCCCGTTTCCGAGTCTGCGTGGGGGTGCTCGGATACCAGGAGAGAGTCCAATTCGCCCAGCAAGGCCACGCTGGGGCCAGGGCCGGCGCCACCCTGTATCGTGGCCTTAACGCCCGTGAGGGCCAGTCCCTCCCGATGCTGGAGTCCCAGCTCGCCGAACTTCTGCGCCACCAAGCGCGCCGTTCGCGTTTCGGTGAACCCGGCTTCGGGATGGGCGAGGATGTCTTTGGCAATGCCGATGATCTCGGATTTGCGCTCTTCAATGATGGCACATGCCTTTTGCTTGAGCTCTTGTACGTTTAGCATTACGGCGTTTCGCTCTCAAATGTTTCTTCTGAGGCCAGGTCGCGCATGAACTTCAGGTACTCCTGGCTGGTCATCTCCGGCCGATGCCCGGCAACAATTTCCCCGCCCCGAGCTGCGCCGTCCGCCAGCAGGTCCACGATCGTACCGGCCAGTGCCTTGGCCCCGGTGATCACGGCCAGGCCGTAGTCATGCACCACGTAATCGGCGCCGTGACCCAGGCCGGTGGCGCCGCCCACGTAGGGATGGATCACCGGCATCAACTGACTGACGTCTCCCATGTCGGTGGAGCCGGTGCGGTGGTGCACCTGGCCGATGTTTTCCTCTCCCACCAGCCCCACCGCGTTGGCCCGGAATACATCGGCCATTTCTTTGCTCTGGCGAATGGGAAGGTAGCCGGGAATGGTCTGGATCTTGACCTGAGCGCCCACGGCCAGCGCTCCAGCCCTGAGTGCCCGGTCTACCTTATGGCTGGCATCCAGGATCGCCTCGATGGTGCGGCCCCGGACGAAGGTTTCCATCCTCACATCGGCGGGTACGGCGCTGACCGCCTCGCCGCCCTTGGTGATGATGGGATGTACCCGCACCGTGTCTTCGTCGCGGAATGTCTCCCGGTTCATGTGGATGGCGCTCAATGCCAGGGTGGCCGCGTTGAGGGCGTTGATGCCCAGGTGCGGTGCGCCTCCAGCGTGGGCGCCGCGGCCGATGAACTGGATCTTCTTGGCCACCATGCCGTTGTTGGTCCCGCTGAGGCAGAGCATCTTCTCCTCGGGGCTGCTGGTGGTGTGTAACATCATGGACAGGTGCACGTCGTCAAACTCGCCCAGCCTGATCAGTTCGGCCTTGCCGCTGAGGAACTCCAGCTTGCCCTCACGGCGCAAGGAATCCCGGTACTCGATCTCGATGTATTCCTCGGCGGGCACGGCCATCAGCGCCAGGCGGCCGCTCAAGGCGCTGAGAACATCCGGTTGCATCAGCCCCATGGTGGCCCCTATCAGCATGGCGATCTGGCAGTGGTGACCACAGGCATGGGCCGCTCCGGTGCTGGGATCGGCGAAAGGATGCTCGGCCACGATGAGTGAGTCCAGTTCCCCCAGAATGGCCACAGTCGGGCCCGGGCTGCCGCCCACCAGGTCCGCCCGTAAGCCGGTTATGCCCAGGCCGGCGCGAAAGGGTATGCCCATCCCGGCGAACTTCTCGGCGACCAACCGGGATGTCTTGACTTCCCGGAAACCCGGTTCAGGGTTATTTAAAATGGATTTGGAGAGGCTGATCAACTCGTCGGCCCGCGAATCGATCTCCTGGAATACGCGGACCTTCAACTCCTCTCGAGAGGGCATGTTTGAGCCTCCTGCCTGGGTTGCACAGATTGTAGCAGAGGGCAGCCGTGTTGGGTACGTCTTAGCAGAGCGCTTAGCGCTCAGCGATGAGCCATCAGCAGTCGGAAATTACCGTTGGCCCGGAGAAGTTCTGGTGGTCAGCGAACTCAATTCCGATAGTAATTCCTCTGAAGCGCTCCCCCCACTCTTCAGCCCGGGGCGGATCCTCTGGCGTTGAGGAGAGTAAAAATCCCACGCCCATTGACGGGGGAGGGTAGAGTAAAAATCCCTTCCCCCTTGACGGGGGAAGGTTAGGATGGGGGTGATTTTGACCCAGGACAAACACAGGTTAAAAGAGCACTAGTCTTAAATACCGGAACCACGGAAGGTGGCAGCCGGCCGCTGAACGCCGAACGCTCGGTTTCTCCGGTGTATAATCACGGAACTATGGCGATCAAGGTGATTATCGCGCCCCAGGAGTTCAAGGGGGCCCTGTCGGCGTTGGCGGCGGCGGAGGCCATCGAACGCGGCGTGAAGGCAGCAATGCCCGAGGCCGAAACCGTGTTGGTTCCGGTGGCCGATGGCGGCGATGGTACCTTGGATGCGCTGGTGGAGGGCAGCGGCGGCCGGGTCTTCCGCAGCGTTGTCACCGGGCCTTTGGGTCAGCCTCTGGAAGCCCGTTGGGGAGTGATGGGGGACGGCCAAACGGCGGTGATCGAGATGGCCCTGGCCTCTGGCTTGGCGTTGGTGCCGCCCCAACGGCGGGACCCCTATATCACCACGACACGGGGAACGGGCGAGATCATCGCCGAGGCGCTTGACCGGGGATTCAGCCGCATCGTCGTTGGGTTGGGAGGCAGCGCCACCAACGACGGGGGCGCCGGCATGGCCAGCGCCTTGGGCGCCAGGTTCCTGGATGCCGAGGGCCAAACCTTGCCCGACGGGGGCGCAGCCTTGGCCCGGCTGGTCAAAATCGATGTTTCCCAGCTGAATCCCAAGCTGGCCCAAACCAGCATCATCGGCGCCACCGACGTGACCAACCCTCTGTGTGGACCCACCGGCGCTTCGGCGATCTACGGCCCGCAGAAGGGGGCCACTCCCGAGATGGTCGCGGAGCTGGAAGCGGCCCTGAAAAATTACGGCCGGGTGCTACAGCGGGACCTGGGTAAAGATGTGTCGGAACGCCCCGGTGCAGGGGCCGCCGGGGGCTTGGGGGCGGGCTTGATGGCCTTCGCCGGCGCGGAGCTGCTGCCGGGTATCGATATGGTCTGCGATGTGGTGAATTTCGACGCCCACTTACAGGGAGCGGACCTGGTGATTACGGGAGAGGGCCGGGCGGACCGCTCTACCATCTTCAACAAGGCACCCGTGGGAGTTGCCCGCCGTGCGCTGGCCCAGGGTGTGCCCACCCTCCTGCTGGCCGGCGGCCTCGGGCCGGGGCACCGGGAGCTGTATCAGCACGGCATCGCCGCCATAGTGTGCATCGCCGATAGCCCCATGAGCTTTCGCCAGAGCCTGGGCCGGACCGCCGAGCTGCTGGAGGGTGCCGCGGAAAGAGCGCTGCGGCTGATGGGGGTGGGATCAGGCCTTCATGGTGGGAATTAGGGAAGTTCTCCATCTTTCACCGCAGGACCCAACGACCCTAAATTCATTTTCTAGCGCTAATCACCCTGGCCCTGTCGGCTGGACGGAGGTTCTT
>JADFJS010000029.1 GCA_022566155.1 Chloroflexota bacterium | reverse complement strand
CGAGCTGCTTGGAGCACGGATTCCGCGCCGATACAACATTGCTTGATGCCCGGCAGCATCAGCGCGCCCCTTTTTGCTCTGTTGCGCCTATCCAACCTTGACCATATACTAGCCTGGCTGGCTGTTCCACGCCTGGACCGGCTCAAGTAACGATGCTGGGCGATCGTAAGGAGGAAGTATGGAAGGACGCTATCCCAATGGGCTGCTGCTGGCAATTACCAGCTGCAACGATCCCTCCAAAACGGAGGAGTTCAACTACTGGTACAACCACGGGCATGTGCCTTATCTCACGGCGCCGGGAATCTTCCGCCATGCCATCCGTTTTGCCAACACCGACCCCACCTCGGAGGTGGGCCAGTACGTTGCGACCTACGAGACCAACTTCGACGACGTTACCAAGGCCATGCCCGCTTATCGGGAAGCCCGGGCCAAAATGAGAGAAAGCGAAGACCGGAGCACACCCCTGATGCAGTCACGCACCGTGGGCGTCTTCAAGCGGTTGGGCGGTGAGTTCTCCGCCGCCAACAGGCCGACGCTGGGGATCCTTCTGGTGCTCAGCAACTGCAAAGACCCAGCCAGAGAGGAGGATTTCAACCGCTGGTACGAGGAGGTCCACATCCCCGATATCCTGGACGCCGGCGGCTTTCATACCGCCTACCGGTACGAAAGCCTCGACCCAGCGGCCACCAAAGCCAAATATCTGGCGATCTACGAAACGGACAACATCGACCCCGCCAATGCGCGGGAGAAGCACGCCGAGGAACACACCCACTGGCGGGAGCGCGGGCGTACGTCCGATCTCCTGGATGTAACCGCTTCCTTAACCGCCCGCCGCATCTGGCCGATGGACTAGGCGCCGCTACGCAAGCCGGGACAGGGCGGGCATTATCTCTTTTGCCGCAGTCCGCATCTGGCGCCGGTAGTCGTCCTCTGAGCTGGCCTCACGGAACGATAGGCCGACGTGCCTGAGGCCCAGCTCGTGCAGCCGCGACAGGTCTGCGCCCACTTGATCGGGCGTGCCCGTGAGCACTTCACGCTCACCATCAGACCGTACCGCCTGCTCGAGGATATTGGTCCATCCAAGGGCAAGGAGGGGGAATCCATCCAGCGAACGGCCCAGCCTCTCGGCCTCGGTCTTGAGCATCGCGATCTGCTGTTCCATCGTTTCTATAGAGCGGAGGACTGGGAAGTAGCCATCGCCGAGCCGAAGTGCCCGGCGAACCGCCGACCCGCTTGCTCCTCCCACCAGGATGGGAGGCCGCGGCTTCTGAAAGGGCCGCGGGCCGGGGTATAGCTCGTCAGATTCGAATTGGACATACCGGCCGGAGAATTTGGGCTGCTCATCTGTCCAGAACGTGTTGATGAGACGAAGCCATTCATTGGAAACACGGCCGCGCTCCTCGTAGGGAGGGGCGCCCAGGATGCGGTTCTCCGACTCCACATGGCCGACGCCAACCCCGAGTAGCAGCCGCCCCTGACTCAATTGATCCACGGCAGCCAGCGACCGCGCCAGCAGGACCGGGTTCCGATAGGGGAGCACCAGGACTCCGGTACCCAGGGCGACGCGGCTGGTTACGCCGGCCAGCCAGCCGAGCACGGTCAGCGGCTCGTAAAAGTTGGCCACCCGATCGCCGGGAGGCCGCGCCGGAGCGTCCACCACCCAGAGCCCGGTAAAGCCCAACTCCTCGGCTTCCATGGCTATCTCCTTCAGGAAACCCGCCGAAGCCAATGGTCCGGTATGGGGCA
This sequence comes from Chloroflexota bacterium, assembly GCA_022566155.1. GTDB lineage: Bacteria > Chloroflexota > Dehalococcoidia > Lucifugimonadales > UBA3495 > JADFJS01. The sequence continues at coordinate 15,080 of JADFJS010000029.1, read as the reverse complement.
CGAATAACCCCAGCTTCATGCCCGGTCCACGCCAGGCTATATGAGAAGGGTTGTCAACTGCGTTAACGTTAGATCTTTGCATCTCTTTCCTCGGTTGGCAGAATTTCTTTCAGTTGAATCGTCACCACAGATTATGCTTGACGCGCTACCCGGATTTCAACCGGGCTGGGGCCGGTTCGTGAGGCACTCCGGCATGAAATCTACAGCAATAAAGATGATAAACTACTCTCCGGTTCAAAGACCTTTCAGACTGCAAGCACCAGACCTCGAATCAGCAACAGAATGGAGGATAACATGGCCCGCACACCACCGGTGACCAGAGAAAGCATTCCCGAAGAGCATCGAGCTACCTTCGACGAGTACATAAAGGATCGTGGCGGAGTACCCGATGGCGGCCCCGGCTCGGTGCTGCTGAACGCCCCCGAGGTGGCGAAACGGGCCCTGGGATTGGCGGGCTACTTGCGGGGGGAGACCTCTCTGTCGCCTCGAATCCGGGAGCTGGCTATGCTGGTAGCGGCCCGTGAGAACGACTGCCAGTACATCTGGAATGCCCATGCCCCCGCGGGCCGCCGGGCCGGTTTACGAGACGAGCTGGTCGACGCCCTGCGCGACAAGAAAGAGCTCCCCAGTCCGGCGCCTGACGAGGCATCGTTGGTGAACTACGGCCAAGAGTACTTCCGGACCCATCGAGTGAGCCAGGCCACCTTCGATGCGGCGCTGGCCCAGTTCGGCGCTCTTGGACTCACGGAGCTAACCAGCCTCATGGGCTGTTATGCCCTGCTGGCCTTCAACGTCAACGCTTTTGGGGTCGAGTTGCCCGCCGAGAGGACCGAGGAAGTATTGCCCATCTAGGAGCCACGCTACATTGACAGGGAAAAGAAATACCCCGCTCTCCTTTCGACGGATGCGGGGTATTTTCATCAGGGCAATCAGCGGGACCGCCCGTGTGATTCTTGCGAGTCTTATAGCTTGAAGGGGCACTCCCCGCCGTGCTGAGGCTTGGCGGACTCTTCTGCGGACACCGGCACCACGGTGTTCACCGCGAGGGCAGCGGCCAGCATGAACACGAATATCAGCGGGATCACTATCTTACGCATGGCTCACTTCCTCCGCAACGGTTGCGCTGATTCTATCTATACCCGCGCTTGGTGTCAAATCTGCTTACCCAATGTCTCCGGCGCCAAGATCATCTGTAGCAACGCCATTCGGATATACAAGCCGTTTGTGATCTGCTGAAAATAGTGGGCCCGCGGGTCCGTGTCCACCTCTGGAGCGATACCATCCATCCGCGGGAATGGATGCATGATGATGGCGTGCTTCCGCATGAGGCCCAACATGTCCATGTTGATGCAGAATGCCTGGCGCGAAAGCCCCGTGGGTCCGTAATCGAAATCGCGCGGCAGGTCAGTCTGATAGACAACCTCAACCTGCTGCAGCGCTTGTTCCAATTCTTCGCCTGGACCGTGGATCTGAACGAAGGAGACTTGGTGGCGTTCCAGGTAGTCGATGATGTCCTGACGCATCGACAGCTCTTCAGGCGAAACGAGCCAGATCTTCACTCCCGAGTATTTAGCGAGAAGGTAGCACAAGGACCGGCCGGTCCGGCTGTTGGCAAGGTTGCCCATGACCAGGACGGATACACCGTCAATGCCATCCTTCGCACGATAGATGGTATACAGGTCCAGCAGCGCCTGAGTCGGATGCTGGCCGCCACCCCCGGCGTTGATGACCGGCACCCGCGACACTTTGGCTGCGCGCTCCGTCGAGCCCTCCTCAGGGTGCCTTAGAACGATCACATCCACGTATCTATCCACCATTCGGACCGTGTCTTCCAGGTTGCTGGCGAACACGGTATCGGAGAAGGCCTCCGGGTGCTCCGTGGAAATCACCTTGCCCCCCAGACGCAGCATAGCCGCTTCGAAGGAGAGGCGCGTCCGGGTGCTGATGGTATAGAAAACGGAGGCCATCACTTTGCCGCGAAGTAGATCATTGCCCCCGCTCTCGACGACTTGCTCCATCCGTTCGGCCATCTCAAACACCTGACCGATCAGCTTCTTGTTGAATTGCTGTGCCTCGAGGACGTGCTTCATGCTATCCGTCTGGAACGATGCGAGTGCCGGCGTCAAAATTTATGGCCCTCGCCGCGGATTCGAACCCCGTGATGATGGCCACTTCACCGCCAAATTCGATGAAATCGATGCAGCTAAGCACCTTGGGCCCCATGCTCCCACTGGCAAAGTGACCTTCCTGGTAGTAACGGCGCGCATCGGAGACCGTTACACGGTGCAGTTCCTCTTGACGGTCTGTCCCATAGTTAAGGGCTACTTTGTCCACATTCGTCAAGATGAGATATATATCCGCCGAGACGCTTTCCGCCAATTTCTCTCCCGCCAGGTCCTTGTCGATAACCGATTCCACTTTTCTATAGGAGCCTCCGGCGTCCAGGGTCACAGGTATTCCACCACCGCCGGCAGCGATGACTATCGCCCCAGAGTCCGACAGCAGCTTAAGTGCCCGTTTCTCCAACAATCGCAGGGGCGCCGGGGAAGCGACGCAGCGTCTGTATGGCCTTTCATGGCCCTTCCGAATCTCCCTGATGGTGTGGCCGCGCTGCTCGTATCGCTCTTTCAGCTCGCTGCCCATAAACGGGCCTACCGGCTTCGAAAGAATTTGGAAGTCGGGATCGTCGGCACTGACCAGGAAGTGGCTGATGACCGTAACCACGTCACGCTGGATGCCCGCCTCGCGCAAAGCGTTGGTCAACGCCTGCTGGAGCATGGTGCCGATCTGGCCCTGAGTCATCCCGACGCAGATGTCGAGAGGCTGCATCGGGACTATATCTTCGGCCTCCTCCTGCTGAATCAACAGGTTGCCTACCTGGGGCCCGTTGCCGTGAGTCAGGATCAGACGGTGCTCATCCCGAACCAGGGGAACGAGGTAGGTGCAGACGCTCTCTATATTCCGCAGTTGCTCCGCGGCAGTGCCCTGTTCGCCGTCCTGGAGGATGGCGTTTCCACCCAATGCGATAACAATGGTTTTAGCCATGAAATCTATCGCCGTCCCCGGGAAGATCGCTGTTCTGCCCAACTGAATCCGTCACAGGAGCTTCTCCAGGATAGCCAACATCTCGGCGTCTCCACCGGCGGGCGGTGACCAGGTAACGTTCACTACCCGCACCCCCTGGTCCTGAAGGGCCTCCGCGAAGTCCTGGACGCCGATATTGATGGCAACGATGGGTTTCTGTAACAGTTCGTTTATGGGCGTATCTTTTTCCATCTAAGCATCCCGTCCCGACACCACGGCGGTGGCGAATTGCGCTGCCTTTAATCCAGTGGAGAATACGATCGCGCCGGCATCCCTGAGGCGTTCGGTCTGGGTTTCCAATCCTTGCGGATCGCCGGGGCTCCCGCAGATAGAAGCTGCCACGGTCAGATGGCCGCCCCTCTGCTCGGCCAGCCGCTTTGCCTGTCGGATCGCGGGCGCCAGCTCGCCAGCGGGATCGGCGGAGGCCGAATAGCCAAGGATGATATCCAGTAGCAGCACCGCCACCTGGCGATCATTCGCCTCTGCTATGATCCGCTCGGCGCGCTGCGACGAATCGACCATCGGGTGGGGATAGCCCCGTGTGAACTCGTCGGCACCCATATCCACCAGCGCATGGCCGGTGCTGCGGCGTGAGTCTTCAAGCTTCATTCCCTTCTCCAGGGGCTCGTTAGAACGGACGGTCAGGCCGGCGTCCCGGATTATCTGCTGGGCCTGATAGCAGAGGGTCCCGCCGGCGAATACACCGCGAATATACCGTTGGCCAGGCATCAACAAGGCTCGTTCTATGGAAACTGAGTCGACGGAAGCGGAGTCAGTCGAGACGGTTTCCTGGGTTTCGACGCCGTCTGCACCCGTATCGCCCCCGGCCAGCTTGACGGCGGCCGAGGCGGCGGCATCTAGATTACGGGTATACGTTGCGCTTCCATTGCCCGCCGGTTGTGCCTCTAGGATGCCAAGATAACACGTGACCACCGGCTTTGAGCACTGGGCGATCCTCTCGTCGATAAGAGAGCGTGTCTTTTTCCCCGGTGGCTTGGAAAGCAACACTATGACCGACGTCGCGGGATCGGCCTCCAGCGCGTCGATCGCCTGAAGGGCTGAGATACCCCCAATGGCGTCGGACAGGTCACGGCCGCCTATGCCGATGGCGTGGGAGATGCCGGAGCCCCATCGATGCACTAAAGTGGTAACCTCCTGGATGCCGGTGCCGGATGCTCCGATGACGCCGATCGGTCCTCTACGCACCACATTGGCGAAGCCTATCCCCGCACCGCCAATGATGCTCGTGCCACAGTCGGGACCCATCACTATCAGGCCTTTTTCGCGCGCCATCTCCTTTAATGATAGCTCGTCTTCGATAGACACGTTGTCACTGAACAAGAAGACGTTGAGGCCGGATTCGAGGGCACTGCGGGCCTCTCCAGCCGCGAATTCTCCCGGCACGGAAACGACCGCCAGGTTTGAAGCGGGCTGCGCGTTCAATGCCTGGTCCAGCGTACGCACCATTGTCGCCCCCACTGGGCCAGAGTCGCGCTGGAGCCAGTCGTCCATAGAGTCGAGGACGGCGCGGGCTCCTTCCCGCGTCTCGGCCTGAAGGGACACGACCAGGTCATTGACCGAGGCCCCGAGGGTATCGACCCCAGCGTATCCTGCGTCCGCCAGGACCTGAAGGTTCTTCGGAGTGGCCATCACCACAGCGGCTTGGATGATTCCGGGTTCGCCAGCGAGCCGTTTGGCCACCCTCATCAGGAACACGGAGTCTAAGTACCTGTTTGGAAGGACAATGGATTCTGTGAGCATTATCTGATCGCCTACTCCGTGGCGTACCTGGCCGCGAAACTTCTCAGGGCCTGATGGAAACATTCCATGGGCGCCCGGACAAGACCCGCGCCGATGATCGGATGTCCCGGGTCCTTGTGGGCCATGGCGGTATCGATGATCGGCAGTATACCCGTCTGCACCACCTTCCTTATGTCTATTCCCACCGCCGTCCCTTGAAATCCGAGGGCCGGAATCAGATAGTCAGGACTCAAACCAACGGTGATCTCCCGCATCTCCCGGCTATAGGCCAGGGCTTCTTCCGGCGTACCGCCCACCAGGTTAAGGATACTCGGTGCTCCCGCAAGAATGAACCCACCCCATCCCACGGTTTCGGTGATAGCTGAATCCCCCATATCGAGGCCCGCGTCGCCTTCACCGTAGCCGGGCAGATAGAGGCCGTCCACCTCCGGTGCGGGCGCCGTGAACCACTGTCCATCCAGACCGCTAACCTGAATGCCGAATTCTTTACCGTTGCGGGCCATGGCCGTGACCACGGTGGAATACTCGATACCGCAAGCCGCGTCGGCCGCCGACTTGGCGCAAGCCATGGATAGGCCCAGGAACAGGAGATCGTGACCAGTCATGTAGTTCAGGGTGCTGGTCAGGTCGTCCTTCCCAACGCCGGCGCCGATCATGGGCGCGGCCATGGCCCCGGCGAAGATGGCGCTGGCCGCGTTGGGCCGGTTGTGGAGCTCGTCTCCCATCTGCAACGCCTTGGCTATGATCGGTTTGAGAGCCAAGCCTTCCATATGGCGGACACCCAAAGCCAAAGCAGGGGCCCACGCATCTCGCCAGTTATATAATTCGGCGATGGCATCCTGGCTGTAGTCTCCGAACTGCTGCCGGTCCTCCACCAGGCGGCAATAGGCCCGATTGCCAAAGGTCCTGTTCTCGACGACGTAGACTGGAAGCGACCTGGTAATGGTACCAGCCATGGGTCCCACCGCGTGGTGGTGATGGTTAGAGTCCAGCTTGATTTCACCCCGGTCTAGAAGCTGACCAGCCTGGCCGTGGCTGTCAGCCCACCCCTCGAACATGGCCATGGCCATCACCGCGCCTTGCTGGGCCCCGCTCATGTGCTTCCAATCCACGGGAGGGCCGGCATGCAGCACCATCCGGTCTTCCAGTCCCGGCACCACATCTCCGGCGGGGACGATGTCCACCAGGACCGGCTCGGCTGCGTTGATCCGGTTGAAGGCCTCGGCGTTGGCCGCTTCGATCTTCTCCTTGATACTGATGGTCACTTACCCTCTTGCGTTTCGATTCCCGACGTGACGAGCAGCATCGCGGTCAACAGACCGGCCAGCATGTCCCAACCCGAGCTGCTTCCGATGCTGGTTACCCGTGTGACCAGAGCCTCAGCATCGAGTTCCTCATTTCCGGTTAGCATCCCATCCATCAGGTCGTGGATGGCCTCATAGCTCTGGCCCTGGGCATGATCGCTCAGCAACGCATGGCTGATGGGATGGGTCATGGAGCGTGAACGTGAGATCAGGCCACCCACGGCCTCCGCATCCCAGATGAACTCGCCTGGGAAGGCCTCGTTCAGATGATACGCCGCGAAGAGTAGGCCCCCAACGAAATCGTCCCCGGAAGGAGTCAGGCCAGGACCCAATCCAATGAGATCCTCCGCGTATGTCATCGCCAGATCAAGCCGGCCCCAGCGGCAGACCGGCACGATACGCCCTACATGCTCCATGGCCGCGGCTATCAGAGGTGAGGCGTTGGGAGACAAACGGTTTGATATCACGGACGCTGAACCGGCCGCGATAGCGGGGAGCGCCGATCCAAGGTTCTCCCCCTCGTGCATAGCCAACGCGGCGTTGAGCACCCTGCAAAATCCACGGGAAGCATCTACCAGAGACACCCCGCGGCCTGGTCCCAACGGCAGCCGCTGCCAGCAGCGTGTCTGTTCCAGGCTCAACGTCTCCGCGCCGCCAAAGAGGACTTCTTCCCCTTGTACCCTGACCGGCATACCCACGGAAAGGGCGCCGAGATCCAAGCTGCTCAGCACCGCCCTGGGATGGGGTTGCTGATCCAGACGGCTGAATGCCACAACCCGGCCGTGGCTGCTGATGATAAAGGCGGCCTTGCTTCCCACCGCGATCACGTCCCCGGTAAATCCCGGTTCCCTGAGGATCCGGCCGGCCGTTGCGCCAACCAAGAGGGCCGTTCCCCGGCCCGGCATCCCATCTGGTTGGCCTGAGTCCACCATGCTCGCTTGCAGGTCTGTACCGGACAACATCTGCATCATCGATACCGCCTATGGGATACCGCCTATGGGCGGAGGTCCTCGGTCACAGACTCCAGAGCCGATGCCAGGGCAAGTATCATGCCGTCGTTGAAAGGAGACGCCACGAGTTGGGCGCCCACCGGAAGGCCTGAGGACGTGAGTCCCGAGGGCACGGACAACACCGGAAAGCCGATGAAGCTCCAGGGTATGCAGTTCTGGGAAAGGATGATCAGGTATTGGTCGCTCTCTTCCAGCTTGGGCGCAGTCACCCGGGTCGTTGGCATGATCAACGCGTCGAAGCCATCCAGGTGCGCCAGCATCCGCTCCTGAAACTCCCCCCGGAACCGCTGGGCGTTGATGTAGTCCACCCCCGTGACCTGAGCCGCCTCATCAAGTTGCTCGAAAACCGGCCTGGTATACAGCGGACCGGCATCGGGGAAAGACGTATGGAACGCCGCGGCCTCCACCCGGCTAACGATGAGGCCCAGGCTGGTTGCGAGACGAAAATCGTCAGCCGAGGGTGTCCCCGTCTCCGTCACCTCAACGCCCAGGGACCGAAGGGCATCAACGCTTGAGTTGAAGGCTTGCAATGTCTCCGCATCGGTGTCCTCAAGGGCGTCAACCACCAGGCCGACACGTAAACCGGTAACGTCCCGAAAGAGGTATTCGGTGTAATCGTCATCGGCCAGGCCCAACAGATCCAGGTCTAACGAGGCTGGGTCCCGGGGGTCCAACCCTTGAAGCACGTTCATCATGATGGCCACATCTTCACAGCTACGCCCCTGGAGGCCCACATGATCCATGCTCCAGGACAACGTCACTACACCGTCGGTTGAGACCAGACCGAACGTCGGTTTGTAGCCGACAATGCCGCAGAGTGACGCCGGTACGCGAATGGAGGCACGGGTGTCGGTGCCCAAGCCGAGAAGGCTCATGCCGGTGGCGACGGAGATCGCCGACCCGCCGCTGGAACCTCCGGGGTCTCGCGTGATATCCCATGGATTGCGGCTTTGGGAGGTTGTGACACCCAGGGCAAACTCATGGGTGTGGGTCTTGCCCGTGATGATCGCCCCAGCCTCGCGCAGTTTGCGGACCGCCGTCGCGTCGTCCTGGGGCATGTAGCCTTCCATGACCCTGGAGCCCGAAGCGGTGGGCATCCCCCTGACATGAATGACGTCTTTGATGGAAACGGGGACGCCGTGCAGCGGGCTTCTTATTCTGCCGGCCTCCCGTTCACGGTCCAGTGCTTCGGCCTGATCCAGCAGCTCTTTGGGAGACGCGAGGTGGGCGAATGCGTTGAGCTCGGCTTGCCGGCTTTCGATCACCTCCAACGCCAGCCGAGTTTGCTCCACGGCGCTGGTTGAGCCTTCGGCCATACGGCGCGATACCTCCGCAACGCCTTGGGGGCGGCTTTTCTTGATGGACCTGGGCAGCGACCGGATGTCTCGCCGCGGTTTTTTGATGAACCGCTCGACGCTTGTGATGAACCCGGGCCGCCGGGCGAGGCTGTCCGGCTCGTAGCCACGAGTATCCGCCAAGGCCTTTCGGAAGCTCGCTCGCGCATCCGCCTGTGTTTCCATGGGACCTAGCCGCCCTCTATCAGCGGACTCAAGGAGCCGATAAATTCCATCGAATTTGAGACGGCGCCAAAGACGCCGCCCTGCATCTTGATCATCTTGATGGCGGCGAGATAGTTGCCCTCATCGGTGGCGCCGGTGCAGTCATCCAGCAGCAAGCACTCATAACCCCGGTCGTTGGCCTCCCGCATGGTGGTGTGAACGCAGACATCGGTGGTTATGCCGGTGAATACCAGGTGAGTGACGCCCCGGTTTTTCAACACCAGATCGAGATCGGTGGCGGTGAAGGAGCCCTTGGTTGGCTTATCTATGATCGGTTCGTTCTCTCGAGGCGCCACCTCTTCCACGATCTCCCAGCCGCGCTCTCCCCGTATAAGTATCCTGCCGGATGGACCCATATCACCGATACCGGCGCCCATCTGCTTGGAACGCCAGAGCTTGTTGGGCGGGCAGTCGGAAAGGTCCGGCTTATGTCCTTCCCGGGTGTGGATTATGGTGAAACCCGGGATCTTACGGCAGGCGTCCAGCACGCGGCGGGCCGGCTCCAATCCCCTTCTGGTCAGTGCGATATCGTACCCCATCCTGTCCACATAGCCGCCGGGAGCGCAAAAGTCGTGCTGCCAATCGACCATCAGCAGCGCCGTGCGGCCCGGGACTACATCGCCGTCGTAGGGCCAGGTGTAAGGATCGGCGGGCACGGTGATCGCCACGTTTTCCTCCTCAGCCGGTGACGGTGACGGGGCGCCCGTACTCCGGACGCCCCTATAGTAATCTCCGCCGAGCGGCCTGACTAGTTAGTCCGCCCGGTGATGCCTTCTAACAAGTAGCTGATGCTTTGCAACTCAGGGTCGGTGGGTACTACGCCTTCGGCGATCCGCACCGTTCCGTCCTGGTCGGTGATGGGTCCGGCGAAGGGTTGGAGGGAGCCGTTGCGCAGGGCCTCCACCGTGTCCAGGACGGCCTGCTTCTCCTCATCGGAGACGAAGCTGCCGAAGGGGGCCAGCTTGACCCAGCCCTCTTCCAGGCCGACGAACATCACGGAGCTCTTGTATGTCCCGTTTCGAATCTCGTTGACCAACTCCGCGTATACGGGACCCCAGTTCCACACCGCGCCGGTCAGCCAGGCGTTGGGAGCGGCTGAGCTGGCGTCTTGGTGGTATCCGGTAACGAAGATACCCGCCCTCTCGGCGGCCTCGACGATGGTCTTGGTGCAATCTTGATGCTGGGTGACCACGTCCACGCCGGCGTCGATCATAGTTTGCACCGCCGTTGCCTGCTTGGCCGGGTCGCACCAGGAACCGGTCAGGACAAAAGTGGTCTCCACGTCGGGTCTGACGGAACGGGCGCCAAGGTGGAAGGCGTTAACGTTCAGCAGCGTTTGAGGTATGGGGAATGCGGCTATGAACCCGAGCTTGCCCGTTTCAGTCGCATTTCCCGCCATCTGGCCCGCGGCATACTCCAGTTGCCATATGTTGCCAAAAAAGGCGCCGTAATTTTCAAAGCTCTCGGAATCGCCCATGTGCATGAACATGACATCCGGATGCTTCTCGATTATGTCCTTGGTTGGGCCGGAGTAACCGAAACTGGTAGGAAAGATGATCGTGGCTCCATCCCGGATCATCTGCTCCATCACCGCCTGCACGTCGGCCGTTTCAGGAATGTTTTCGGACCTGATCACTTCAACGTCTGGGAAAACTTGCTCTAAATATTGGCTGCCCTCGGCGGCTGCTTGATTGTAGCCCAGGTCCCTCTGAGAGCCCACGAAGATGAAGCCTATCTTGAGCTTCTCGCCTTCCGCCAAGGGTTGGGCGGCTGCGGCAAATTCAGAGGTCGGCCGGAACTGACTCCCGGCGATCGCTTTTTCGAAGGCGGCGGCGAAGGCCTCGGGCGATCCACCGGCCAGGTCATCGACGGTTGGCTCGAACGCCATGGCCGTATCAGGTGCAACTTCAGTTGCAACCTGGGCAACAGTGGCCGCCGGAGGTCTGGGTGTGGAGGTGGCATCAGCGCCGCAAGCCAATAAAACCATCGTGGCCAAAAGCGCGGCCACGCCGGCTATCCTGCTCAGCGGCGAATGGAATAAGGGTACTCGATAACCAAAGATGTACATACAGTTGTCTCCCGCATTATAGATTAGCCGGCGCAGGATAGCGCCGATCAATGGCCCGGACAATCTCTATCTGAAAGGTCTTCAAAACATACTCAGCCTACCCCCAACCAATGACTGGAAAACAGCCGAATGGATCAAGTTCCGCCCCTCAGTACCGTCCTGAGGCCCTCGGGCATGGCCCTTGATGCCGCTCCACTCCAGAGAGCCAGGACGGCCAAGGTGATGACGTATGGAAACATATCCAGAATGAAAGGCGACACGGGTGCGCCCACCGACTGGAGTTGCAGTTGCAGGCCGATGGCTCCACCGAAGAGAAAAGCGCCGGCCATGGCCCTCACGGGAGACCACATGCCGAATATCACCAGTCCTACGGCAATGAAGCCCCGGCCCACGGTCATACCCTCGGACCATGTGTGGGTGAAAGCCAGGGAAAGCTGAGCGCCACCAAGGCCGGACAGCGCTCCTCCAAATGCTATCGCGGCCACCTGTATCAACGCCGGATTGCGTCCGGCGGCGAATGCCACGGTTACGCTTTCCCCAACGGCCCTTAAGCTCAGGCCCCACTTTGTGTAATACAGTCCAAACCACAGCAGCGGTCCCAGCGCATAGGCCAAATAAACCAGGATGTCTTGGCGAAAGAGCGCCTTCCCCACCAGCGGGATCTGGGACAGCAAAGGTATCGATATAGGGTTCAGACCGCCGATCAAGCTGTCCACATAATCCCGGCCCGCCCATGCCGTTACGCCGGCGCCGAACATGGTGAGGGCGAATCCGGTGGCGAGTTGATTGGTGTCGCGAAAGATCACCAGGTAGGCAAAGATCAGACTCAGCATACTCCCGGCCAACATCGCCGCCAGGACCCCAAGGGTCGCGGACCCGGTTTCCACCGTGGCGATGAAGCCGAAACACGCCCCCATGAGCATGCAACCTTCCGTCCCCAGGTTGATCCTCCCGGCCCGCTCCGTGATCAGCTCCCCATAGGTCGCGTAGAGCACGGAGATCCCGGGTCCCACGGCCCCGGTGAATGCGCCCCCCAGTACTATCCAGAAGGTGCTCATGCCGTGGCCCGTTCCAATCGGCGGAATCCCAATACGAAGAACAGAACCAGGCCGATCAGGATGAACATGGCCGCCGAAGGCAGGTTGCCGCTGAACTGGAGGACGTCCCCACCCACTATGATCACCGCCAGCAAAAAGGAAGCCGCGACGATCCCCGTGGGGTTATGGCCCGCCAGCCAACTTGCGAGGAAGCCCAGGAATCCCAAGTTGTTGGAGATGCCTGGCCTCAGATGATGCTGTATGCCCGCCACCTCGCTCATCCCGGCGAGGCCGGCGATGCCTCCGCCCACCATCATGGCGATCACCAGGTAGGTGCCCACCGGGATGCCTCTCCTACGGGCCGCCTCGGGGTTGCCTCCCACGGCTCGCATGTTGTATCCCCATGTAGTCCGGGTAAGGACCAGATAGCTTGCCACAACGGCTATCACCGGCAGAACAAGGCCCAGGTGCAACCGGGTGCCGGCCAGGGCGGGCAGGATAGCCTCTGTCCCAAAATCGGCAGTGTATGGATAGCCAAAGCCATCGGGGTTCTTCCACAGGCCAAACACGAATACGTTGATTAACAGGATTGCGACGTAGTTGGACAGCAGCGTGGTGATGACCTCATTGACACCCCGCCAATTCCTCAAGAACACAGCGATGGCGCCCCAGGCTGCTCCTCCCAAGAACCCCGCCGCGGCCATCAACGGCAGCATGAGCCAGATTTGTCCAACCCCTAGGTAAAGGACCACACCCGTGGCGGCCCAAGCGCCTATGTATAGCTGGCCCTCGCCCCCAACGTTGATCAGCCCAACCCGCGCTGGAATCGCGGCCGCCAGGCCGGTGAGGACGAAGGGTATCATCTTGACACCCACCTCACTGAGGCCCAACTTGCTGCCCAGGGTGCCCTGGAACATCTTGGTATAGGCTTCCACGGGGTCACGGCCGATCGCCAGCAGCAATAGGCCGAAGACCACGAATGCCATTGCGACTGCAAACAAGGACCGCACCACTGGCGGCGCGGTCAGATTAAAAGCGAACCCGTAAGCCTGTTGTAAAGTACTTCTGTATTCCACGGACTACATATGATGCCCGGTCATAAGCAGCCCGATCTCGTGTAGCGATGCACTTTCTGGCTGAAATTCGCCAACTATATTCCCCTGATACATCACCACCAGCCGGTCGCTAAGGGCGAACAACTCCTCCAAGTCTTCGGACACCAACACGATCGCCCCGCCATTATCGCGACACTCCATGAGCAGACCGCGGGTCGTTTCAGCGGTCAGCACATCCAGTCCCCGTGTGGGATAGTAAGCCATCAAAACCTTGGGGGACATGGCCAATTCCCTGGCCAGGACCACCCGCTGGATATTGCCCCCGGACAGGTGTTCGACCCGGGTATCGAGCGGCGCCAACTTCAGTGGGAATCTGGATAGGGTGGAATCCACCTGCCGGCGCATGCCTTTGCGGTCGAGCCAAATCCCGCCGTTGCCATATTTTTGCAGCTCTCCCAAGACCAGGTTCTCTTCAACTTTCATGGTGGGCACCATGGCCATACCCAGGACATCCTCGGGTATATAGGCAACGCCGGCGTCAAGCATGCTGGCGATGGAACGGCCGGAGGCATCTTCGCCGAATAGATAAACCGATCCGCTCCTGCGGCGCTGGAGGCCCAATAACACCTCGCCCAACTGCTGCTGACCGTTCCCCGATATGCCAGCAATGCCCAGGATCTCCCCCGGCATGACATGGAAACTCACACCGTGAAGCCCTCTGGGGTCGTTTTTCTCGGCGGTCCAAACGTCGCGGAACTCTACGGCCGCGCCATTTGCCGAATGCTGTCTCATCTGAGTGTTTCGCACCACTTCGGGAACGCCGATGCCCAGCATCATAGCGACCAGATGATCCGCAGTAGCCCCTTCACCAGGGGTACACTCCACGACCTTGCCATGGCGAAGCACCGTGATCCGGTCCGCCGTTTGCAACACCTCTTGAATCTTGTGGGTGATGAACAATACGGCGTAACCATCCCGCTTCAGCTCATCAAAGACGCGAAAGAGGCCATCGACCTCGTGGGGAGCAAGAACGCTGGTTGGCTCATCGAAGATGAGGACCTCAGCGCGCGCCAGGATAAGTTTGACCAGCTCAACCTTCTGACGCTCACCCAATGAGAGATCCCCGGTCCTTGCCTTGGGATCTATCTGAAGGCCGTATTTATCCGAAACTTCCTGAATCTGCCGTGCGATGGCGCGCCGGCTCAAAAACATTCCATAGCTCGGCAGGAACAGCGCCACGTTCTCCACCACCGTCAATGCCGGTATCAGAGAGAAGTTCTGAAACACCATACCTATCCCCAACCGCCTGCCGGCATTGGGAGATTGGATCCGCGTTTCGCGGCCTTTAAACGCGATTACGCCGGAGTCCGGCTGGTAAACGCCGTAGAGAATCTTCATCAAGGTGGTCTTGCCGGCGCCGTTTTCTCCTAGTACGGCATGAACTTCACCACCAAACACATCGAGGTCGATATTGTCGTTGGCAAGCACACCGGGAAACGACTTGCAAATGCCGCGCAACGACAGCGAGGGCTGTGTCCCGTTGGTGGATATAGCGGTAGCACCGTTCTTGTGGGGGGCTGAAGTCTCGGCTGGCGTGGCGGGCGATTCGGCGCCGGCCACGGTGTGGGCCGACTCTGAAACCACACCGGGTTCAGCTTTCGACCGCATGAGCTTATGTATCATTTACATCTCGTGAACGGGTTTCTCGTAACCGGAATCCTAATCAACATCGGGCCCGAACGATATAAATTAGGGCACCCGTGTCACCAATCTCTCCCAACATTAAACCACCAAAACGTCATCCAGATGTTACATCGCTGTTACAACTCAATCAGCCGGCAAGCGACGGTCCGGCATTGTCCGACATCGGATTCATTGCGGGACAACATTGGACCCAGCCAAAATCAACGCGTCTCCGTGGATGTGGGCTATAGTACAATCAAGCAGGACCCATATCGGCCGCATGGCTAGATATGCATGTGACGAATGCCCTCCGGCTAGACCGGAAAGTGCCCGCCGCGACGTTATTTGGCACCCAGCTTTACGTTCTGGAGCAACAGGGGTTCCGCAAGGTCGTGGATACCACTTTCATGATCGGGTTCCTGTTCACGGCCGATGCCGACCTGAAAGACGTGGAGCGCTACTTCAACGCCTTGCAGCAGGCTCAGCGAGAGATAGACCGGGACCCCGGGTTGTACAAAC
>JADFJS010000147.1 GCA_022566155.1 Chloroflexota bacterium | reverse complement strand
TTAACCATCATTTGCCCTTTGACAGCAACTTGTTATAGATAGGGCTTTGAATAGGGACGGTTGGTGCTATTCCCCGGCTCTATTATGCATTGCCCGTTTTTAGTCGGGGGAACGGCAACTCCAGCAACTGAGAGGCCACATCATCAAGTGACGTGCTAATGGAAACTTATAGGCCATGCTTGGAACGTCGATTGAGCACGTGCTTTAACCTGAAAAGACTGGGGGAATTCTGCCGTTGGCCCATGGGTTTCGGAATGCGCGTACACGGGAGTGAGAGGAATGCCTGCTAAACAATATCGAGTGAACTTGACCCAAGATGAACGGGAGCATTTGTTGGATATAACCCGGCGGGGTAAATCGTCGGCCCGTAAAGTGAAGCGGTCCTTGATTTTGTGTAAAGCCGATGAAGGCGTTACCGACCAACAGGTGGCCGAAGCGCTGATGGTAGGCCCCTCCACGGTCAGCCGGGTGCGCCGGCGCTTCGTGGAAGGAGGGTTGGAGCGTGCCCTCAATGACCGGCCGCGGCCTGGGCAACGGCGCAAGCTTGATGGGAAGCAAGAAGCCCACTTGGTGGCCGTGGCCTGCAGCCAAGCCCCGGAAGGGCACACCCGCTGGACCTTGCAATTGCTTGCCGACCGGGTGGTGAAGCTGGAGTTTACCGACTCTATCTCCCCAGAAACGGTCCGGCAGGTACTGAAAAAAACGAACTCAAACCGTGGCAGAAGAAGGAATGGTGCATACCTGAGGTGAGCGCCGACTTCGTAGCCGCCATGGAGGACGTGTTGGACCTCTACGCGGAACCCTATGACCCCAAGCGCCCGGTAGTCTGTTTCGACGAAACCTCCAAGCAGTTGGTGGCGGAGAAGCGGTCTCCCATCCCGGCCAAGTCGGGACGGCGGGAGCGGTTTGATTATGAGTACCAGCGCAATGGGACCCGGAACTTGTTCCTGTTCTGCCAGCCTCTGGCGGGCTGGCGGCACCTGGCAGTGACCGAACGCCGCACCATGAAAGACTTCGCCCACCAGATGCAGTGGCTGGTTGATGAAGCTTACCCCGAAGCGGAGAAAATCAGGGTGGTCTTGGACAATCTGAACACCCATAGACCCGCTTCGCTCTACGAAACCTTCGAGCCAAAGGAGGCTGGGCGAATACGCAAACGCTTGGAGTTTCACCACACTCCCAAGCACGGGAGTTGGCTGAATATGGCGGAGATTGAGTTCAGCGTGTTCAGCAAACAATGTTTAGCTCGCCGCATAGGTGATGAGGAAATGCTCAAACGAGAGATTGCCGCTCTCGAGGCCGAACGCAACCAAGCCCAAGCAACCATCAACTGGCGATTCACCACGGTAGGCGCCAGAGTCAAGCTCCAACATCTCTATCCGTCAGTTTCTAGTTGATGAGGTACTAGTGTCGCTCGCTCACCCTGGGTTGAGCAAGCGTCACCGACATACGTTTTGGCTTTGGGAACCGTTGTTCTAGGGGTGGGAGATTGGCTTAATCGGGTTTCCAAAGCGGACTGATTCGATTTATGGTGGAGAAGGGGGGCGGGTGTTCACTATTTGCAAAACCGCTTGTACTCCGATTTCCTGGCAAGACAGTAGAGCCTCCGGGTGTCGACAGAGGATCGCCCTACTTAAGAAGAGCTGTATACATGGCTTCTTCCATAGCACACAAGCACGATCCTGAACTGAAGCAATACTACGTAAAGAAGAATAAGGAGGTCACGATCGCTAATGCCGGACACATTCTCCACAGGGTGTACGCGGTATGGAGAAGGGGAACATAACGAGTTCCTCATCTCCTGCCTCTATCTACAGGTGAATGCTTGACAGAAGATTCCAGGTCTAGAATGTCGCCTCACCGATTCGCATCTGTCAGGCGCGATTCGGAGCAGTCGGCCTTTAGTTTGCTCGCGGTGAGTGTTGCGTATCCTCGACGATACCTGCGCCCGCAGAAGGCAAGAGGAGACCAGCCGTGGCTATGACGAGACGGTGGTCGGAAATTCGGAGCCGGTTGGTGATCTTCGAGGACGAGGACCTACTCGTCCTGAACAAGCCGGCGGGCCTCTCGGTCATGGGCAGTCCTGAAGAGCCGGACCTGGTCACGCTGGCGCGGGAGGCTGGCGAGGACCTCAAGCCGGCACATCGGATCGACAAGGTGACGACCGGCGCCATCCTCCTCGCCAAGTCCGCTGCCGCGCACGCGGGCCTCGCCCGTCAGTTCGCCCAACGCTCCCTGGATAAGAGCTATCTCGCGATTACCGGGTCGTACGGCCTTCCGCCGCAAGGCCTCATCGAGCTCCCCTTGACCGTCGGCCGGAAAAACCGCGTGCGGGTCGCAGCTCAGCGCAGGAGCATCGTGAGGAACGAGCGCGGAGACCACTGGTACGTAGAACCTTCAGACGTTTCAACCAAGGCGAAGAGCTATCCGTCTGTGACGACGTTTGCGACGGTCTGGGCAGATGAGGACAAGAGCCTTCTCGTTGTGCGACCGATGACGGGTCGCCGCCATCAGATCCGCGTGCATCTGGCATGGATCGGCTACCCGATCCTGGGGGATCCGCTCTTCGAGAAGGCGGCCCACGGCGGATCGGAGCTGAGCTATTTGCATGCCTGGCGTATCGCTTTCGACCCGGTGTGGTCTGGCGGTCGACGAGTGGAACTCGAGGCCCAACCGGGGCAAGACTTCTGGACTCCGCTCCGCGGGCGAGTCCCGCCTGTCTCTTTGCTCGACCGAGCCCGCCGGCTGGAGGAGGAGTTACAGCGAAGGTTTCATAGTCCGGCGACGAGCGGCGACGGTCCATAGGGAAGAGGTTCGTCACGGATCATCGCCAACACCACTTCACCCACCTCCATGCCTGCACACTTCCCGGACACCGCGAATGAAGCCTTGTCGAGCCCAAGCTGAGGGTTCGCGTTGATCTCGATGAAAAAACACCTGCCATCCGGGGTCACTCGACAGTCTAGCCTCGAGTAGTCGCGCTGCGAACTCACCCTGAACGCGCTCAACGCCATAACTGGCGCTCATCACTTGGTGGGTATCTCCCAGATCCACCGGAAACATAAACCTCGGAATTATTAGTGAACCAAAGTTCTCCACCAAGGTACGCTCGTCCGCCGCCGGTCAAATTGGTATGTTTGGGGACTTGTCGACGCCTAGTGAACCGGTAGCTCCAAAACGGGGCAATGTGGGAGATGGCAGATTTTGCAGGTGGTGCGAACAATTTCTGGTAGGTCCCGAGGGAGTCAGGCTGGCAAGCATTGGTCGGCGAGTGGCGGCGTACATCTTGGATATCGTCCTTTTCTTCGCCACATTAATAGTCGGCTACATAATCTGGTGGCTATTTTCTCTGGGCCGAGGCCAGACCCCTGGGAAGCGGCTCGTGGGCATCAGGGTTATGCGTGTCGATGGAACCGCCTCGGGTTGGGGTTGGACGTTCATCCGTGAGTTCATTCTCAAGTTTGTCGTACTAGGTGTTATAGGCGAAGTGACACTCGGCATTGCGTCGGTCATTGACAACCTTTGGGCGTTCTGGGACAAAGACCGGCAGGCCTTACACGACAAGGTCATGAAGACCGTAGTCGTTCATGACCGTCCCAGGCGCGGACAATAGAGCGACGTGTACCTGAGAACCGTGGACCGCCCTGACGAGTTGGCCAATGGGTTCCACGTCATGCTGATAGCCTGCTTCCCTGCCAGCATGGTAATATCTCCGGCGGCAGACCATGATGCATCGATGAGGCGAATATGAAATACAATATCCCAGGGTTAGGCGGGCGCCTTCGCAGAGCCCGAAACGCTACCACGAATAGTCAGACAGATGTCGCCACCAAGATCGGCGTTTCCTGGATGACTGTGCACCGCTGGGAGCGTTCTCAGCGCTTGATCCCAGACCATCATTTACAACGGTTGTCTGAGCTTTACGAAAGGCCCATCAGTTGGTTCTTAACACTAGAAGAAGGAGACTTGGGGCAAGAAACCGCTGTTTCTACTGAGATAATTGGTTCCCATGCCGCAGAACGAATACGCCGCAAGATCGCTGAAGCGCCTGCCAGTCAACGAGCCATGATTGAAAAGGTCGTAGATGACCTCGTAGCTGGCCTAAGACGCCTTGGCTGACGGGTGCGCAGAGTATAACCTGAGGGACGACCCTCTGAGAGCCGCTCGTGGGACTGACCAACAGGTCCTGCCGGGCGGCTTTTTACGTAATCAACCCACCAGTCCAGTAATACCCAACCACCGCCGCTAAGGCACTCCCGGAGACGCCGAAAGCTCCCCACCATTTGGCCCCCTTAACGATTGCCACGCAACCTGCCGCGACTCCCAGAGGCCCTAACACCGCTGGCGCCACA
>JADFJS010000028.1 GCA_022566155.1 Chloroflexota bacterium | reverse complement strand
TCTCGGGACCGACGTGAAGGATGCCGCCGGGACCCACGGTGGCGATGCTCCCTCCTCCGGCTCCCAGGGTGTGGATGTCGATCATGGGCACGGCTATCTTCCAGCCACCCTCGAACTTCTCGGTGGTTTGGTGGGGAACGCCGTCCTCGATCAGCGATATGTCGGTGCTGGTGCCACCCATGTCGAAGGCGATTATCTTGGACTCGCCCAGGAGCTTGCCATAAGACGCCGCGCCGCTCACGCCACCGGCCGGGCCGGAGAGGATCGCCCGCACCGCCAGCCGGCGGGAGTCCTCCAATGGAGCAACCCCGCCGTTGGACTGCATGATCAGGATGTCCGGTAGGCCCTGGAACGCCGACAACCGTTCCTTGAGGTTTTGCAGGTATTGGCCAAACACTGGGCCCACGTAGGAGTTGACCACGGTGGTGCTCAGGCGGTCGAACTCCTTGATCTGAGGGATCACCCGGCTGGAAAGAGAGGTGTACATGCCGGGAAACCTGGCTTCAATCTTCTCGGCAACCCTCTCTTCGTGGGCTGGGTTGAGGTAGGAGAAGAGGAAGCACACCGCCAGGGCCTCCACGCCCTCGGCAACCAGATCGTCCAAAGCCTGGTCCAGTGCCGCCTCATCCAGGGGCGTTTCCACCGCGCCGCTGGAGCGTACCCGTTCCGGCACGCCCAGCCGCAGATAGCGGGGGACCAGGGGCTCGACGGGCGTCATGCGGAGGTTGTAGCGGTCCTCTTTCATGCCCTCCCGCATCTCCAACAGGTCCCGGAAACCCTCGGTGGTAATCAAGCCCACCCTGGCGCCCTTGCGCTCCACCAGGGTGTTGGTGGCCACCGTGGTGCCGTGGATCACCAGCTCGGTATCTTCGAGGAACTGCTGGAGGGGCTGCCCGTAGGCGTCGGCGGCGGCCTGCAGTCCGGCCATGACCGCTTCGGATGGGTCGGCAGGCGTAGAAGGTGTCTTGAAGTAGCGCGGCGACTCGCCCGGCCTGGTCACCACAAAGTCGGTAAAGGTGCCGCCGACGTCGATGCCTATCTTGTACACGGGAATCTCCTTGTGGTCGCCGACTTGTCCCCCTTTAACTTGTGGGGGATGAGGAGGATTTGTTCCCAGCTGGGTTCAAAGGCCAATATATGGATCGGAAAAGAAAACGCTTGGTGTTTAGGGCGCTAAATTGGCGCCACCCGCTCCCGGAACAGCTCAAGCTGGTGCACTTCGTCGGCAAGGGGCCAGAGGAACAGCCGCTGCAGCCCGGCGTCGGCGTAGGCCGCCAGCTTTTCGGCGCACTCTTGGGCGGGCCCCACCATCACCCGCTGTTTCAGCTCCTCCCACGGCCGGTTCAAGGCTGGGGCCAAGACATCCCGCACCATGCGTTCCGCCTCGGCGCCGTCCTCGGTGACAAAGAGAATCATGGTGGCAAGGGCGTTGGGGAAGGAGTCGGGGTCCTTGCCGGCCGACACCAGGTGTTCCCGCAGTTTGCCCCAGGCCTCGGTAAATAGTGCGGGGGTGGCGTTGTATGCCGATGCCAGCCAGCCGTCGCCCAGACGGGCGGTTCGCCGCAGGCCAGCCGTGGAGCCCCAACTGCCGATCCAGATGGGCGGTCCTGGCTGCTGGGTTGGGTGGGGCCTCATCTCAATCCCCGCTGTGGAATAAAAGCTGCCATGAAATGGCGGGACTTCTTTGCCCCACCAAGCTCGCATCGCCTGCACTGCTTCATCCAGGCGCTTCCAACGCTCCTCGAAGGCGACACCCACTACTGCGTAGTCTTGACTGGAGGACCCTGGGCCAACACCGACAATCAGGCGGCCGCCGGAGAGAATGTCGATGGCTGCAAGGGTCTTGGCCAGGGGCGCCGGTCCCCGGACCACGGGCAGCGCCACGGTAGTCATCAGGTCCATGTCCCGGGCATGGGAAACGATGGCGGCCAGGGCCGTAGGCCCGTCTAGCCATGGCCGAGCGAACACCAGATGGTCGTTGGCGGCGATGGCTTTGAAGCCCAGACCCTGGGCAACCCGAGTGTACTCCAGAAGTCTGTCCAGGGAAAACGGCCGCTGGTCGAAACCGATGAGAGGGAGGTGCGCGCCGTAATCCATATCACCTCATCCTGGCGGAGCAAAGCGGTTGGGGACAGCCACGGATTCCAGCGGATTTCACCGCCTCATGATATGCTCTACCGGCGATGATGGCAATGGAATGATACGCCGTCAGGCGTAGGACAGGAGCTTCGAAAAATACCGTTTACCCAGCTCGTAGGCCTCTCCCACGGATAGAATGGAGATGTTTCCTTTGTCTTCCGCCCATTCTTTCGCATCTTGCCCTGTGGGTAAGAGGTACACCTGGGGCCTGTTCGGGGCCCGCGGGAGATAAACCTCTCAAGGCCCGCTTGCATCTTAACTTTTGGTACAAGAATACTCTCGCCTACCGGAGGTGACCCCATGCCCGATGCCAACATTACCGTATATGGCGCGCCGTGGTGCCCGGATTGCAAACGTGCCAAGCAGTTCCTGGGAGAACAGCGTGTGCCCTACGAATGGGTAGACATCGACACGGACGAAGAAGGCCGGAGGCGGGTTCAAGAGGTCAACAACGGCAAACAGATAATACCGACCATCGTGTTTCAGGATGGGTCGATCCTGGTGGAGCCCACCAACGCGGAATTGGCCGCCAAGCTGGGGATCAACCCCAAGGCGAAACGCGAGTTTTATGATCTCATCGTGGTCGGAGGAGGCCCCGCGGGATTGTCTGCGGCCCTCTACGCCGCCCGGGAAGGGATCGAAACGTTGATCATCGAGCGAAGCGGCGTGGGAGGACAGGCGGGCACCACCGAGCGCATCGAAAACTACCCCGGCTGCGCTCAGGGTATCGGCGGAGCGGAGCTGGCGGACGCGATGAGGGTCCATGCCGAGCGCTTCGACGTGGAGATACTGCCCGCCCAGGCGGTTACCGGGATCAGTGCCCAGGAGGGCTACAAGATGGTCACCACGGAGAGCGGAGACGAGTACTGCGCCCGGGCGATGCTGTTGACTCCCGGCGCCACATACCGCCGCCTGAACGTGCCCGGCGAGGAGGACCTGATCGGCGCGGGCATCCACTTCTGCGCCACCTGCGACGGCCCCTTCTACAAAGGGCAGGAACTGGTGGTGGTCGGCGGCGGCAACAGCGGTATCGAAGAGGGCCTGTTCCTTACCAAGTTCGCCACCAAGGTTACGGTGCTTGAGGTCCGCGATCGTCTCGGGGCCAGTCAGATACTCCAGGAGAAGGCGGCCAGCCATCCCCAGATAGAGGTACGGCTGAACACCACGGTTGAGGAGTTCAAAGGAAATGGAAAACTCACCTCGGTGGTGGTGAAGGACGTAAACACGGGGGAGATCGAAGAGCTGCGGCCGGGCGCCGTCTTTATCTTCATTGGCCTGCTGCCCAACACCGATTTCCTGCGTGGCGCCGTCGACCTGGACCAGTGGGGCTCCATCACCACCGGTCTTACTTTGGAGACCAGCCTGGAAGGTGTTTACGCCGCCGGCGACGCACGTTCCGGCAGCACCAAGCAGGTGGCCAGCGCCGTGGGGGAAGGGGCAACGGCAGCCCTGATGATTCGCCAATACCTGGAGAAAACCCAGGGCAGCCGAGGTTATAAAGGGGATTAGCCGTCGGTCCGGCAATAACGCCGGCCGGTTGAATGGGCAGGTTCAGGTAATATTATTGCTTGATGACTTTGATGTGTTGACCAGCACCCCCATCCTAACCTTCCCCCGTCGAGGGGGAAGGGACTTGTCCTTTCCTCTCGATGAAAGCTGAAGAACGAGGGTGGGCTTCAGGGGGACTTCAAACGGAATTCGAACCGGCATTTACTTGACTGGGTACTATCTGGGCGACTGGTTGCCGTGGGAAGCGCGGTCACGGGAGCAGCCGGAGCACCAGCCGTAGAAGTCCACCCGCTGTGAGGCCACCTCGAACTCGGATTCATCCTCCACCATTTTTCGAAGCTCGGCCACCATCCGTTGACCAACATCGGCGTCCACCACGGTGCCGCAGCCGATGCAAACAAGATTGGCGTGGGGTTCCAGGTTGGCGTCGTAGCGGGACTGGCGCTGGAAGGGGAGCTGGCGCACGATCGATGCTTTCTCCAGGACATCCAGCGTTGAATACACCGTGGCCAGGGTCACGTAAGGGAAGAAGGCCTTGACCCGCTCGTAGACGTCCTTAACCGAGGGGTGGTCGCCGGAGTTTACCACCACCTCTGCTATGGCCAGCCGCTGAGGAGTCAGCCGGATCCCCAGCTGCTTCAACTTGATCGATAGTTGTTCTTGTGTAGCCATTACGTTTGCGCTCCGTCATACAGTACCGTCTTTAGAGGGTGCCGATTTTGGTATGAAATAGGTTAATACCTTCATCTTCCCATAGACTTTTGGAAGATTACAAGCGGACTCAATGCTCCATTGATTTTCTTTACCCGTCCGGCTCCCCGTCCGGCTCCTTAGAAGCGGCAGCTACTTCTGGGTCCTGGGAATCCCCACCGGATTGATTTTTTTCGGCCAGCTTGGCCAGCTCCGTAGGAGGGATCCAGCTGGTCTTGGCCTGGAATTTCATGCCGATCTCCAACAGAGCGGGAAGGTCAACGCGGTCCCCGTTGCGCTGGAAAGTGCTCATCTCGTGCTCGTGGCTCATTACGATGGCGTCGAAGTTACACACCTCCACGCATATGCCGCAAAGGATGCACCGGTTCAGGTTTATCTCAAAGGTTTCAACGATCTTTTTTCGGGAGCTCCGGCCGTCTTGATTCAGGGGGTTGTCCTTCATCGTGGCCGACATGCATTGGGTGGGACATTGGCGGATGCAGACCATGCAACTGGTGCAGTAAGGCTCATCCACTATGCCGTCCCAGGTTAGCGCGGGAAAGCCCATGAACCGGGGTTGCACCGGGGTGGGGGCTGGTCTTCTTTTCCACAAGGTGCCGGTAGCGGGATACTGGCGGGTGACCGGCTGCCGCAAACCGTGGAAAGTGGAGACCAGGGTCAACAGCAGGCCTTTAAGGCTATACAACATTGGTTGTACCTCCGGGGCTTTGCGTAGATGCCAGCCTTGCCTCCCGGAGCGCCTTCTGCCGCGCCCGCACCTGGGCTACCCGGTGGGCCGGACCAACCATGCGCCGGTAGATCGCGTAGCCTACCGCCAGCAATCCGGCCGCCGACATCAGGGTCAAGGACCAGGCCGGCCATTCGTAGAACTTGTAGATGGCGGTGATCAAGATTGTGAAAAACGAGAGAGGCACCATCACTTTCCAGGCGAAGGCCATGAGCTGGTCGATGCGCAGCCGCGGGAAGGTCCCCCGTATCCAGAAGATCACCAGGATAACCGCGTAAACCTTGAGCAGGAACCAGACAATCACCCAGTTCTCAGAGAGAAACGGGCCGGACCAACCGCCCAGGAACAGCAAAACCGTCAGCGCGGCGATGGCGAAGGTGTTGATGTATTCGGCCAGGAAAAAGACGGACCAGTGGGCGCCACTGTATTCCACGAACGGGCCACCCACGATCTCGGACTCGGCGAAGTAGATGTCGAAGGGCGTGCGGCCCACTTCCGCAAGCCCGGCGATGAAGAAGATGACCAGGCCCAGAGGTTGAATCAGGGCGTAGGGATAGGCGCTCTGTGCTGCTACAATCTCGCGCATGTTCAAGGACCCGGCCAGCATCGCTACGGAAATCACCACCATTATCACGGGAATCTCGTAGCTGATAAGCTGGGCGGCGGCCCTCAGGCCGCCCAGAGTACCGTATTTGTTGGCGGAGCCCCATCCGGCCAGTACCAGCCCCAGAATTCCCACCACGGCAAAGGCGACGATGTACAACAGGCCCAGGTCCAGGTTGCGCAGGACCGCGTCGTGGGAGGCCGGGATGGTCACCCATATCATGAAGGCGGGCACTATGACGAGCACCGGCGCCGACCAGAAGATGGCCCGTTCCGAGGAAGAGGGGACGATATCCTCTTTCAAGATCAGCTTGAGGCCATCAGCCAGTGGCTGGATTATGCCCATCGGGCCGGTCCGGGTCGGCCCCAAACGGCGCTGCAGCCGCCCTAGGGTCTTGCGCTCCAGCCAGGTGAGCGAAAGTACAACAAAGGAGAGGGCGCCGAATAGGACAAACAGCCCTATGGCGATCCACATCACGTCAAGCAGGCCGATGGCCAGGACCGGAATGGCCGCCGTCACCGGTCCACCTCACCCAGGACGATGTCCAGGGAACCGAGAATCACCACGGCATCGGCCAACCAGGCGCCCTTCACCATGTGCTTGAGGGCCGACAGGTTGCAGAATGAAGGAGGACGGACCTTGACCCGGTAGGGTTTGTCGGTGCCGTCGCTGACCAGATAAACGCCGATCTCGCCCCTTGGGTTTTCCGCCCTTACGTAGACGTCGCCCCTGGGGGGCCGTATCAGGCGGCGGCCCAGAGAAGAAGTCACGGGCCCGGAGGGCATCTGCGCCAGAGCTTGTTCGATGATGCGCAGCGACTCGTACATCTCCTGCATGCGCACGTAGTGACGGTCCCAACAGTCGCCGTCCAGCCCGATAGGTATATCGAAATCAAAACGGTCGTAGACCGAATAGGGTTCGGCCTTACGCACGTCGTAGTCGATCCCGCAGGCGCGAAGGCAGGGGCCGGTAAGCCCGTAGTCAAGGGCATCGTCGGCGGAGATAGTTCCCACATCCTTCATCCGGGCCAGGAATATCTCGTTGAATGTCAGGAGTTTGTCGGACTCCTCCACGTCATCGCGAAGCAGCGGCAGGAGCTCGCCGATCATGTCTTCGAAATTCTCCGGCAGGTCCTCTTTGAGGCCGCCAACCCTGAAGTAGTTGTGCATCATCCGGGCGCCGGAGACCGCTTCGAAGACCGTCTGGACCCGTTCCCGCGCTCGGAAGCAGATCAGTGACGGTGTCATGGCCCCGGCATCCAACCCTATGGCAGCCACATACAGCAGGTGACTGATGATCCGATTGAGCTCGCAGAGTATCACACGCACGTACTCGGCCCGCTCGGGAACAGTTAGGCCCATCAGCTTTTCCACTGCCTGGCAGTACACTAGCTCATTGTTGAAATTGGAGATGTAGTCCATGCGGTCGAACAGGGTGATCACCTGGTGGTACTGCTCCCCCTCACACAGCTTCTCCGAGCCACGGTGAAGATAGCCGATATGGGGTTCGAGGTCTACGATCTTCTCGCCGTCCACCCAGAGAACCATGCGGAACACGCCATGGGTGGATGGGTGTTGCGGGCCCATGTTGAGAAGCATCTCAATGGGCTCGCCGCTCCTTATGGTTTCACTGGAAGCATCGGCCATACCGGTTATTCCACGAACTCCAGTTGCAGCTCGGTTTCCTCTTCCACACCCGGGAATCCCGCATCAGCCAGTGCCCGTTCCAGTGTATCCGTGCCATCGTGGGCCTCGATCCAGGCCCGCATGGCTTGGATCAAGTCGTCCTGGGCTTGTTTCACGGAGTCGCCCGCTCCTTCCAGCGGCAGGTTGTCTACCGTGGCGACATGCCTATCATTGTCCCAAACCACACGGGCGGTCAAAACTAAACAATCCAAAACCGGCATCTTCTCCAGCTTGCTGAAATTCTTGTCTATTAAAACTCTTGGTATTCGTGGAAGGGGAAGTCTCTGCGGCCTGGATACCCTTCGAACCCTTCGTACAAGAGTAGCGGCTTCAGATTGGGATGGCCGTCGAAGGTCACACCGAAAAGGTCATGAGCCTCCTGCTCGTACCACTCGGCCGCCCGCCAAACCGACGTGACGGAGGGTAACCGTGGCGCATCGTAGGGCACGCTGGTCTTGACGGCCAGGATCCACTCCGGGTCCAGGGAATGCAAGATGTAGACAAGCTCAAAATACTCTTGATGGTCCACACATGCCAGGCACAATAGCTGCTTGACGGCCAGCCTGGGGTCTTCTTTGGCCAGCCGGCAGACCTGAGCCATATCTTCCGGTTCAACGGTCAACTGAGGAAGGTCGTGGAGGGTGCCCGGCTTGGGATGAAATTCTTTGAACACCTCCGCCGCCAGGGCCAGCAGTTCCCGTCTTGGCTGGCTGAGACTTTCGGTGTCGGTAAGTTCGTCCCCGGTATGTTCCGCCGGACTGGGATTGGTCATTCCTTGCTGCCGCCGTCTTTGGCATCCTGCATGATCTTATCCTGAAGTTTGAGGATGCCGTACAGCAGCGCCTCCGGCCTGGGTGGACACCCGGGAACGTAAACGTCGACGGGTATGATGTGGTCCACACCCATTACCACCGAATAGGAGCGGTAATATGGGCCTCCGTTGGTGGCGCAGCTACCCATGGCGATGACCCACTTGGGCTCCGGCATCTGCTCGTATAGCAGGCGGATCGGGTCTGCCATCTTCTTGACCACCGTACCTGCAACGATCATTACGTCCGCCTGCCTGGGTGAAGGCCAGGTGACCACCCCGAAACGGTCCAGGTCGTGGTGGGCCATATATGTGGACATCATTTCGATGGCGCAGCAAGCCAGCCCGAAGGTCAAAGTCCAGAGGGACGACTTGCGGGCCATGGCGAAAAGCTGATCGGTCGTCGTGGTGAGAACACCAGGGACCATGGGGGCGATAACCTTGTCGAACAGGCTAGGTGCAGGGCGGTTCCCCGAACCCATGCTTATTTCCTCCACTCCAGGACCCCCTTTTTCCAAGCATAGATAATTGCAAAAAACAGCACGCCCAGAAAGAGCATCATTGAATAGAAAGGGACCACGTTGGCGTGCTCGATTTTCTGTTCCATGAAGATAACCGCCCATGGGAATAGGAAGACGGCTTCAACATCAAAGATTAGGAACATGATCGCGAAGATGTAGAAGCGGACGTTGATGTTGGACCAGCTATAAGGGGTGGGAGGGATGCCGCATTCGTAGGGGGTCAGCTTTATATCGGAATGCCGGCGGGAGGACAGAAGGCGGGAGGTCCCGAACATGAGCCCGATGGCTACGGTTGCGATGACCGCGGACAACGCCACCGCACTCCAGTCTTTAGCAAACAGGTCTCCGCTAAAGGCCTGGAGTATCATGCCGCAGGGCGACAGCTAACGTTTGTGGTATCCATCAGGAGACGACCAAAGGCCGGAGGTTTGGTTGACCTGGCGGCTTCAATATTACATCGGCCCACGAACAGTGTCAATTTATTTTGCCCGCTGCGCAGTGACTTTCGACTGTCACCCTGAATGAAGTGAAGGGTCTGGGGAGGTGGGGTCAAGGCTTTGCCCCAGATGCTTCGCCGCTGCGGCTGGCTCAGCATGACATTTTGGGAGCACAGACATTTCAAAAGAGCGGAGGAACCCGCCATGTGACTATAATAATAGAAAGCCCCTCGCCCGCTACACAATGCGGGATGGAAGTCCGCAACGGCGCCATTAGCCAGATGAGCGCAGCGCCGTGGAAGATACGTCCGCGCGAAATAGCGCCTCTGGGATATCCTGGAAAATGGTGTGGAACCCAGCCGGTACCGGCACATCCGCCAGGGTGCGGAAGATTCCATCCTCTTCCCTGCCGGCCACCAGGAAACGGCAACCGGCGGCCCATATCTCGGCCAGAGCGGTGAGCATCGCTGATTCTTCGCCGCCGTAGTAGCGGGGTGCAACCAGACGCACGGCGGTATCCCAGCCGATGACGAAGGTACAGCCGGGGAAGAGATCGGCTTTCTTGCGAAAAGTCTCGGCCCGCGTCAGCACCACCGTGGCCTTCCCGGCAAACTGGGTTAGCCGTTGCCGTACCTCTGTTTCCTCCAGCGGCGGCTTGTCGACGTTCAGTACCGATAGCTCGAAAACCACTTCGCCGCCGAGGATCTGCTCCGCCGCGCGCGCCAGTTGCTCGTGGCCGTAATGAAAGGGCCGGAAAGAACCCGGGAGTAGCCCAGCGCATGAGGGGGCTTCCAGAGTCAACCGTCCATCGGGGTGAGCGGTAACGGCGCCGGCCTCGCCTGACAAAAGACGCATCAAAGGGTTGGGATGGGCCAGGTATTGGACCAACAGTTGGTCGCCGTCGGACAAATCCAGTTGTAATTTGTCCTCTATGCCGCAGGCTTGGGCCAGTGCCGAGACAACCAGACGGCTCACCAGCTCCTCTTCGCCGGCCCGGTCCCGCAGTCCTTTGTTTAGCCGTAGATTGTAGCTGGTTGAGCCGGAGTCGTCCCAGGTCGCGACATGGCACCGGTGCTCGCCCCGCTTGACCCGGTCGGTGGCGATGGTAGCCGTGCAGGCCAATCCCACCACGGGGGAATCGCCCTCGTTGAGCCTGACT
The DNA here is from genome assembly GCA_022566155.1 of Chloroflexota bacterium. Taxonomy (GTDB): domain Bacteria; phylum Chloroflexota; class Dehalococcoidia; order Lucifugimonadales; family UBA3495; genus JADFJS01. The sequence continues at coordinate 6,582 of JADFJS010000028.1, read as the reverse complement.
GCCCGCTTGTAGGCGGCTTCCGCCATACTGCGTGCGGCGTCTTCGGACACGAACTGGGCTGGCTCGTGGCCCACGAAATCGATCATGGACAGCCGTCCGTAGGGCACGACCACTTCCAGCATGGTGCGAGAGGCGCCGGCGACGTCAAAGAGCCAGGCCACCGCCTGGCTGCCTGCGCCGGCCACGGCCACAACCGCCTGCTGCGGCGAGCCATGGATCTTGCCCACGATGTCCTTAATGTCCGTCATGCGGCACGTCTAACCATTAACTCTGCCCGAGCCAATCTAGCCGGTTTAATCACCGGGATTCCATGCAATCTCCCCCGCTCAGGAAGAACTGCTTCGGGGTTTCCAGGGCTCGAACTGAATGTTGGGCATACGCTGGATGGAGATCTCTATCTCTCCCTGTATCTTCCGGTCCCAATCCTGGTTCCACTGGTCAGGGATCTCCCGGCGGGCATCCCGCCACCAGAGGGGCTCTCCCGGGGCAACGGTTTCACCCTCCAACACATCGGCCAGGAAGCAAGTCATGTCACCGCCGTCCATGGCGTTTACCACCCGGCAGTCCAGGTAACCCCAACACTCCTCGAGGATCGGGCTGCCGGAAGGTCCGTTCTTGTAAGGAACGCCGGCCAGTTTTTCCTTATCCCGCCCCGATACCATACCGAAGTCCTTGATCAGGTCAAGCTGGTCCTTGCGTAGAAAGTTCAGGGCAAAGGCCCCGCTGCCTTGGATCAGGTCATGACTGTAATTTGTCTTGTATATCTGCACCAACACCCGCGGCATGCTGGGCACGATAGATGCGCCGGCAATGGCCACCGCGATCTGGGCGTTGGCCTTCTCCCGCCACCGGCTGGTGACGGCGCAGATCGGAGACCAAAGGTTTCCCATCAGTGGAGCGATACGCTCATATTCCATATTGCACCCGCGTTGGACCTACCGGCGTTGTAGCAGGAAAAGTTGGGCTAACGTCCGCCGAGGCCGTGCTGGGACGAAGGTTGGTCTGGCATCTCCGAGTGTAGCATCGGCGGCGCTGTGGGTCTACCGCGGTCATTGAGGCGGCGTAAAAAGCGGATTGACCCAACAAGATCGCCATCGGTATACTCGTCCCAGCATACGAGAGAGGATAATCAGGTCAATCCGTGCGTTGCTTGGACGACGTTCCCGCGAGTCCCGGTTTGTCGCAAGGGTCTGTATGGAGGGTATTTATGCTTGGTGGGAAGTTAGGGGTGGTGGTGGTCCTGACGGCAGCCCTGGCCGCCGTCGTCTTCACAAGCTGCTCGGCCGCCGCGACGGCGACCCCCACGCCAACGCCTACTTCGGTGTCACTGGCTGGTGCAATCCGCACCATACAGCAGGCCAACGCCGAATTCGACCGGCTGTTTGAACGCGCCACCGGCATGACCGTTGAGCAAGCCGGGAAGGATGCGGCGAGGCAGTACTTCGAGGCCACCGGAACGACCCTGGATGAGCTCAAGCTTGGTGTTGAGGCGAAGTTCCTGGAAGCCACCGGCAAGACTTTTCAGGAGGCGGGGGTGGAGCTGGACCGGAAATTTGAGGAGCTCACAGGATACACGTTCCAAGAGTTGACCCAAGAGATGGAGCAGGTGCTGCGGGAGATTGTCGGGAGCGACGAGTTCAAACAGGCCCAAGAGGAAGTAGGAAAAAAGCTAAAAGAGATCACCGAGAGCCAGGAGTTCAAAGACGCTCAGGAAAATATCAGTAAGGGCCTGGAGGACATCAAGAAAAATCTCTTCGGAAGCGGCAATTAGCACTGAGTTAACTCGTATTTAATACTATGTCATTGCGAGCGCAGCCGAGCAATCGCGGGAGAGGCAGCCCTCGGGAAGCCCACCCCAGATTGCCACGGCCCTCCTCCGTCGGGCCTCGCAATGACGGTTCTTGATTCAGTTGACTAAGTATTAGGTTTCCTGCCGGCCATTTACCAGTCCGGTGAATGGTCGTCGGCCTCGTTGTTGGTCAGGCGGCGCTGCCTGCCGCCGTCTGCGTCCATGACAAAGATCTCTCCCTCCCCGTACAGGTAGGAAACAAAGGCTATCTGCTTGCCGTTGGGAGACCACACCGGAGCCAGATCGTCGGCCCCATTGTTGGTCAAGCGGCGTTGCTTGGAGCCGTCGCTTTGCATGGTGTATATCTCGGCGTTTTCGTGGCGGAAGGAAACGAAGGCCAAGGTCTTGCTGTCCGGCGACCAGACCGGGGCAAAGTCCGCGGCTTCTAGCTGGGTCAACCGGGTCAACTCGGTGCTCTCTTGCCAGGTGCCGTCCTTCAGCTTGCTAACTACGTAGATGTCGGCATTTTGTCCGTCGGTGCGGACGAATGCGATGTCCCGGCCGTTGGGTGACCAAACGGGCGCCGAGTCCTGTCCCTTGGTCAAGTGGACCAGGTTTACCCCGTCGGGGTTCCGCAGCCAAAGCCCTTCCTTTGAGTCGTCCCCACTGCGAGAAAACACCAGCCAGATCCCGTCCGGCGACCAATCACCCAACTTTTCCAGTGTATCGTTGGAGGTGATCCGCGTCTGGGTGCTGCCGTCCGATTCCATCAGGTACACTTCGGCGTTGCCATCCCGGTCCGAGATGAAAGCCAGGCGCGTGCCATCGGGCGACCACAGCGGGGACTTGTCGTCGTCGTCGCTGTGGGTCAGGCGGGTTATCGTTTCCTCCCGCGGGTCTGCCAGATGGATGTCTATGTTTCCCGCCTGGTCGGAGAGGTAGGCGAGGGTCTTACCGTCGGGCGACCAACGGGGACCGAAGTCCTGGCTGAGGTTGTCGGTCAGCGGTGTGGCTTCTCCAGTTTCCGCGTCTAGCAGAACAATCTCCTGGTCGCCGTCCGCTTCGGAGACGAAGGCGATCTGGCCGCCGCCGGAGGAGCCGCAGGCCCCGGCGCCCGCCAGTAACACCGACGTCAACAGGATCCCGGCCAGTCGCAAATATCGAGAGCGGATCATGTAAAACCCCGCAAATAGGTAATTACGCCTATATATTGGCCGATGGAAACGCCCGGTTGACGAATGGCCCATAGTGCCGGCCACCGACTTGATTATAATCAAAGGCTGGGGTTTGGTTTCCATAACTTGTTGGACCAGTTTGGAGGCAAATGCGAAAGGGCCGGCTGTACCTCGGGCTTTTGACATAACAGCCAGGTGAGGCTTCCGCAGGCCCGCGGGGTCTATTCACCCTTGGAAAACCCGTTGCTTGACAAGCAGTATGGGGTTCATTAGCATCACAATATCGGCGGATCGAGACTGTCCTTGGGCCTGGAACGGACTTCGATTCCCCTGGAAGTGATGCCCCAGAAATTTCCGGCCGCTCAACGCTACCCTCAGGAGGATTCTCATGAAAGCACTGGTTGGAGCCACCCTTATCGACGGCACAGGAGGACCCGTGCTACAGGATGCAACGGTCCTCATCGACGGTGAGCGAATTGAGGCGGTGGGACCCCGCGCCGCCGTGACGGTGCCTACCGATGCCGAGGTGATCGATGTTTCCGGCCTGACCATCTTGCCGGGCCTTATCGATTGTCACGACCACCTGGCATCCAAAAATTACGAGATGATCAGCCGTTGGGGCCTGAGCGAACCAACTTCGCTGAGTCACCTGAAGACGGCTCACGCGATAGAGGAAACCCTTCTCGCCGGCTATACCTGCGTGCGGGATGGCGGCGGCCTGGATTACGGGTTCAAGCAGGCCGTGGACGAGGGATTGATCATGGGACCCCGTCTGGTCCTTTCGGTGGGCGTCATATCCCCAACCGGCGGCTTGGGAGACCGCCCGAGTCCCTCGGGCCACCATAATCCCTTCCTTGGTGACCCGCGCATCCCTGGTGGAGTCGCCGACGGCCCGGAAGGCGTGCGGGCAAAAGTGCGGGAGATGGCCAGAGTGGGCGCCGAGGTCATCAAGTTCGCCACCACCGGCGGGGCCAGCTCCCGGCCGGGGCACGGGCCCCTGGACATCGAATTCGGCAAAGATGAGGTCAAGGCCCTGATCGATGAAGCCAAGGCGCTGGGACGCAGGACCATGTGCCATGCCGTCGGCGGCCCTGGATTGCGCATGGCGATCCAAGCCGGGGCAGGGTCGGTGGAGCATGGGTGTTACCTGGCTGCAGAGCCGGACCTGCTCAAGATGATGGCCGACAACGGGACCTTCTTTGTGCCCACCTTCGAAGTTTACGAGTTCCACTCCACCGTTAGCGCGCCCCACATGATAGCGCGGGCCAAGGTGCTCATGGAGATACACCGGGAAAGCATGCAGCTAGCCCTGGCCGCCGGTGTCAAGGTTGTGGCCGGGACCGACGCCGGGGGCTTCGTCCACGGCGACAACGCCCGGGAAGTGGAGATATTGGTTGACCGCGGAATGACCCCGATGCAGGCCATACAGGCTGCCACCGGATGGGCCGCCGAGTGCGTCGGTTTGGAGAAAGAGATAGGCACGGTAAAGGCCGGCAAATTCGCCGACCTGTTGGTGTTGGATGGGGACCCGCTGCGTGGTGTAGGGGTATTGCGGGACCGGAACAACATCAAAATGGTTATGAAGGGTGGCGAAGCATTCGTCAACAAACTGTCCGCTGCCGTACTGCAGCCGGTGGGCAGCTAGACCAAGCAGGCCATCGGCGTCCGGCTTTCAGTAGGCAGACTTCCGGCTGATAGCTGACGGCTGACGGCTGATTGCTGCGCTATGATCTTCCACGTCGTTACCCTCTTTCCCCAGGCCTTCGAGAAACCGGTTGAGCACGGTATCGTGGGCCTGGCCTGCGGCAAGGGCCTGGTTTCTGTACAGCTTACCGACATCCGAGCCTACACCGATGACGTCCACGGCACCGCCGACGACTATCAGTTTGGTGGCGGCCACGGCATGGTGCTGAAGCCCGACCCCATATTCCGGGCTGTGGAAAGTGTCCTGGAGCCCTATGCTTCCGATCAGCGGGATCAGATCCCGGTGATCCTGTTTTCGCCCCAGGGGCGGGTGCTGAATCAGGGCATGGTTGAGAGTCTGGCCGAGGCTCCGGCATTGGTGCTTATCTGCGGCCACTATTCCGGAGTGGACGAGCGTGTAGCCCGGCGCCTGGCCACGCAGGAGATCAGCGTCGGCGACTATGTGCTGTCCGGCGGAGAGCTGCCGGCGATGGTTTTGATCGAGGCGGTTTCCCGTCTGGTCCCCGGCGTTGTGGGCGCGCCGGAAAATGTGTCCGAGGACTCCCTATCCTCGGGTCTGCTCCAGCATCCTCTATACACCAGGCCGGCCGAGTTCAGGGACATGGAAGTACCCCAGGTGCTGCGCTCCGGACACCACGCCGAGATAGACCGCTGGCGCCGCCGGGAGTCTCTAAGCAGGACACTGGAGCGCCGCCCGGATCTTCTGGACAAGGCCGAACTGACTCCGGAAGACCTGGAATATCTGGGCTCGCTGGGTTACGAGCGGGACCGCGGTGCTAACCCTCCGGATCAAGGCCCAGATTAAGTTAAAAGTTGAGGGCCAATGGCCAAAGCAGACTTCAAGTTTCACGCATCATTGAGGGTGCGGTGGATGGAGTCCGACGCCCAGGGGATCGTGTACTTCGGCGCCTACATGGACTACCTGGAGGTGGCCTGGTCGGAGTACTTCCGCAACCTTGGCGTCAGCATCTACCGAGTGGCGCAGAAGGGCTACTTTGACACTGCGGTGGTGAAAACCGTGGCGGAGTACAAGGCCCCGGCGCGCCTCGACGATATGCTGGAGCTGTACACCCGCGTGGTTAAGATCGGCAATTCCAGCATTGCCCTGGAGATGGAGATCTATCCACAGGACTCGGACCGGCTGCTGACGTCGGTGGAGGCAGTCTACGTGGGGTTCGACCCCGGGTCCCAGTCCAGCCGGCCGGTGCCCGATGACATTCGGGAGCTGGTGGACCACTTCGAGGCCACCGGGGAAGTATTGAACCTGGAGCGATTTCCCCTACTGGCTGAAGCGGCCAAGTAATATTTAGTCGTCAGTCGTCAGGGGTTAGCCGTCAGCGGTGAGCATCGGGAAGGACGCTGAAAGCCGCGGCACCCGGTAAACCGGCGGGATGCAGAGACGCCACGCCATTGACGGAATCCGCTGGCCTCGATAGACTAATCTGAGCGTTCAACCGTCAACAGACTCAGGAACAACCTTCACAATTACCCATTGCTGACGGCTGAAAGCTGACCGCTTACTAGCTAATTATGGCCAGACTTTTCGACCTGCACATCCACACCACCAAAGGAAGCAGCGACAGCAGCCTCTCCCCCGAGGACCTGGTGCTGGAAGCCGACGGGTTGGGACTGAGAGGCCTGTGTATCACCGAGCACAGCGGACCCTGGGACCGCCACGAGTTTGAACGCTTCGCCAGCCTGCACAACGTGGTTTTGGTTCGAGCCATGGAAGTGGAGACCGATATGGGTCACATGTTGGCCTTCGGTCTGGACCGTTATCAGTCAGGCTTCCACAAGGCCGTGGAGCTGCGGAAGGCCGCCGACGCCGTGGGCGGTTACGTCATAACCGCGCATCCCTTCCGCTCGGCGCTGATAAAACCGGAGCGCAAGCGGGCCCTCATCTATCAATCGGTT
>JADFJS010000146.1 GCA_022566155.1 Chloroflexota bacterium | reverse complement strand
TCGGGCCGGATGCGGGAATTGTTCGTCCCTGGATTCCGTGTCCTGCTCAAGCCCCGTCCCGGAAATCACCGTAAAACCCAGTTCGATCTGGCCCTGGTCGACCTGGGCTCGGGCCTTGCCTCGGCCGATGCCCGCCTCCCCAACGCCCTGGTGGCCGAGGCCCTGGAATCGGGGTCTCTGCCCCAGTTTCACGGATATCCGCGGATACGCAGGGAGGTGACCTTTGGCGAGAGCCGGCTGGACCTGCTTTTGGAGGGTCCGAAGGGCCTGTGCTATATAGAGACCAAGTCGGTGACCCTGGTCGTTAACGGCGTGGGCTTGTTCCCCGACTCGCCCACCGTCCGGGGCGCCAAGCATATGGGCAGCTTGGCGCAGGCGGTGGCGGCCGGACATCGAGGCGCGGCCGTATTCGTCGTTCAGCGCGATGATGCAACTGCTTTCGCCACCAACGATGCAGCAGACCCCGTCTTCGGAGCCGCCTTCCGCGAGGCGCTGGCCGCCGGTGTGGAAGCCTTCGCCTACAATTGCCGGGTCAGTGAGCAAGCCATAAGCCTTTCTCGCCGCCTGCCCATTCATCTATGAGCCCGCAGTTCGGAATGCCATGAAGAGGCGAACCCAGCCGAAGCCGGAGGATAGGCCACAAAACACTCCGGCAAAGACCCCAGCCGGCGTAGCCGGATCTGCACCGCCCGGAACCGGTGAATCGGCCGCGCCGTTGTTGGCTCCGTTTTTGAACGAAGTCTACTCGCGCCTATACCAACGGTACGGGCCCCAGGGCTGGTGGCCGGGAGAAGGCCCGCTGGACGTCGTGATCGGGGCAATACTGACTCAGGCAGCGGCCTGGACCAACGTGGAGACGGCGATGGCCAGCCTCACCAAGGCAGGGTGCCGGTCCCTGCAGGCGATCCACCGGCTGCCGGTGGACGACCTGGCATCGATCATCCGGTCCTCGGGATATTTCAACGCCAAAGCCCGCAAGCTGAAGGCGTTCGCCAGCCACGTGGTCAACCGTTACGGGGGAGACCTGTCCGCCTTTCTGGACCAGGAGCAGGAACCGCTGCGGGAGGAACTGCTCTCAATCTACGGCATCGGCCCGGAAACCGCCGACGACATTATCCTTTACGCCGCCGGGAAGCCGTCATTCGTCATCGACTCCTACACCAGAAGGATAGTAAAACGGCTCGGCGTCTTAGTTCAAGAAAAAGGGGATGGCTACGGGGCCTTCCAGGCGCTTTTCCACGACAATCTGCCCCATGATGCTCCCTTGTTCAACGAATACCATGCCCTGTTGGACCGCCATGCCAAGGAGGCCTGCGCCAAAACTCCCCGGTGTGAAGGATGCTGCTTGAAAGACATCTGCGCCACGGGCCGGTCTAGCGAAGGGTCATAGGCATCTACCTTAGTCTGAGGCGATTTTCTATCCATTTCGGGGCCAGTCCGTTATAATGCTGGCGAAATGGACATCGAATAGGAGGCAACTGTCATGTTTAAGTGTACTGGTATCGATCATGTGGCGGTAAATACCAACGATATGGAGGCAACGCTACAGTTCTATTGTGGCATTCTGGGTATGAAGCTGGCCCGCACGTCCCGCACCGGGGACGGCCGGAGGCACTATAACATCGAGATTGGGGGAGGCAACGCTTTCGCATTCTTTGACGGCGCCGATAACCCGTCGCACACCACGGACCAGCACCTCAACCATTTTGCGTTGACCGTGGCCACCTCCGAGGAGTTTGACGAGTCTTATCAACGTTTGCAGGACCATGGGGTCAAGGTGACCGAGATCATCGAGCGTGAGTACGGCAAGACCTTCTATTTCAACGACCCCAACGGCATCCGGTTGCAGATCGAGCTGCAGACCTCCGGGTGGCGAGAGGACCACTTCGCCGACCCCGATCCAGTGCCCTCGGTGCGCCAGTTCAGCGCCGGGGCTAGGACCCTGTCCAACGATAGGTAATGCACAACTTCCACCCCAACTCCAACTCTTACCCGTTGGGGTAGGACAAATCCCTTCGCCCTTTTGCGCGGGTAACACAAATCCCTTCCCCCTTTACGGGGGAAGGTTAGGATGGGGGTGAATGGTTGCATAGCATAATCAGGTTGTTATAAAACCAGTTCAAAGAAACGGGCGGTGCCGTGTATTCGAGGATGAAAGCCCGGCCTGTCAATTAATGAGGAGAAGGCGGATGCCGGTAGCCAAGCTGGACGATACCCTGGAGATGTACTACGAGGACGACGACTTCACCGACCCGTGGCGCACTCCCGAAACCGTGTTGCTGCACCACGGCAACGCCAAGAACTCCGCGCTCTGGTATGCCTGGGTGCCCCTGCTGGCGCGCCAGTACCGGGTGGTCCGCCTGGACGCCCGGGGCTTCGGCCGCTCGACGGTGCCCCCAGAGGGTTACCCATGGTCCCTGACCAACTTCGCCGGCGATACACTAAGGCTGATGGACCATTTGGGACTGGACCGGGTGCACCTGGTGGGGGAGACGGTTGGAGGCACCATCGCCCTCCAGTTTGCCTACGAGCATCCGGACCGCCTGCACTCCCTGACGGTTTGTACCTCGCCATTCAAGTTTGCCGGCGTGTCCACCTATCAGGAGTATCACCGGCTGGTGCAGGAGGAGGGGGTGGAGAGCTGGGCGCGCAAGACCGGCGACCGGCGTGTGGACCCCCGTTCCAACCCTGCCCACCATGAGTGGTACATCCAGCAGATGTCCCAGACCTCTCAGCGCGTTGTGCTGGAAACTCTGGCCTATCTGGCAACCCAGGACCTGTCCCCGATCCTTCCCCTGATCCAGACGCCGACATTGATCCTGGTGGCGGAAAACAGCGTTGCCAACGACCCCAGCCGCACCGAGGGTATGGCCCGGTTGATGCCCAATGCCAAGCTGATGGAGATCGCCGGCGCCAGCGGCTACGTTCAACACTCGGCGCCGGAGAAGTGCGTGGCCGCTTGGCAAGAGTTCGTGGGCCGGATCGAACAGGGCTAGGCGTCGGCTCTCAGGATTTGACGCGGGCTGACCGCTGAACGCTAAATCAGCGAACGAGACTGGCCTCCGTCCACGTTTATGCAAGCGCCGGCTACCAGGTCGGCCCGCTCCGACGCCAAAAATGCCACCATGTTGCCGATGGGTTCGGGCCAGCCGAAACGGCCCGCCGGCAGGTTTCGGTCTATGAATTCGGCCACCACCTCTGGCGGATTGTTCTGCTGGAACCGTTCCCAGGTGCTGCCGGGGAAGTCGATGGACCCTGGGGCGATGCAGTTGACCAGCACGTTGTGGGGTATCATCTGAAGCGCAAGGTGCTTGGAGAAAGCGATCAGGCCCGCTTTGCCCGTCATGTAGTCGATGGAGCCGCCGTGTTCCCTGCCGTAGATAGACGAGATGTTTACTATCCTGCCCCAGTGCTGCGCCTTCATGTGTGGCACCACCAGCGCCATCAGGCGGACGGCGCTGAATAGGTTCAGCTCCAGCCCTTCCCGAAATTGCTCCATGGTGGTGTCCTCGAACACCGCCGAGCCCCGGCGGCCGCCCACGTTGTTAACGAGGATGTCGGGCTCCCCAAGGTTGGCGACGGTCTCGTGGTAAAAACGGTTGGCATCCTCCTCAATGGTCACGTCGGCCTGGGTGCCGTGGACCTTGTAGCCTTTAGAGGTGAGCTCCGCAACGGCTGCTTCCAGCCGCTCCGGACCCCGGGCGCAGATGGACACGATGCAGCCCTCCTTCGCCAGGGCTTCCGCCGCCTGCTTCCCCAGCCCGTTGCTGCCGCCGGTAACCATCGCTATTCTGCCCTCTATTCCCAGGTCCATGGCCGCCTCCTGTCTGCTCTGAATATTGGCCGGCACGTAACCGGAAAAGCCGGCCCCGTGCTGAAACTTTCCCTGATTATACAGTCTGTTCCCTAGCCCCCGTTATTGCGGGTCAAGCCGCTATTTTTGGAAGCGCAGGCGAATATCACCCGTTCGCCCTGAGCTTGTCGAAGGGTCGCTCCGCCGACAGATGGTTCGACAAGCCGGTCCCGGGTGTAGTCGAAGGGCTCACCACGAACGATGTTGGTGCCGGAAAGGCCGGCATCCCGCCGATGTCGGTTATAATTCACGGGCAGATGAACAACGCCCTTTGGCAAACGGACCAACTTACGAATGCGGAGGCCGCCGATGCTGGCTCTGGAAGGAATCAAGGTCCTGGACTTCACCAGGAACGCGCCGGGTATGTTTTGCACCATGATCCTGGGGGACATGGGAGCAGAGGTGCTGATGGTGGAACGGCCGATAGCCGGGCAGCGAGCCATTTATGAACGGGCCCTCGGCGGCCCCTCCAATGCCGAAGAGGACAAGAAGCGTGCCGCCTATAACGCCCTGCAACGCAACAAGGAGAGCATCGCTCTC
>JADFJS010000145.1 GCA_022566155.1 Chloroflexota bacterium | reverse complement strand
GCAAAGCTCTGCGGGGCAAGCGGGTCGGCGAGATCTCCGAGGTCAACATCCCGTCGGGTAAGATCAGGCTCAAGATTTTGGCCATCGGTTGAGGCAACGCCTACGGTGGCGCTGATTGCAGCAATGGTGTCCTTTCCGCCTAGCCGGCTCCACCCACCGCTCCCCTGGAATCTTGTAAAGTGATGGTTCGCCTACGGATTTCCCAAACCACTGGAGAATGCCGTAGTGATTGCAGAGGGCCCGGTATCTCCAACCGAGTTGATAAATAATGCCCGATCGTGAAGACAGCATCCTGGCCAGCCGCCTCACCAAGCTCGAACGCATACGCAATAAGGGTATCGACCCCTACCCACCTCGCTTCAATCGTAGCTGCGACCTGGCCACCGCCGTCACCGATTTCGAGGCAAGCGAAGAGGACCCGGACCACTCCCCACAAGAGCTGGCGCTGGCGGGACGGATCATGGCCATGCGGGGTATGGGCCGGGCAACGTTTCTCGACCTGCAGGACGCCTCCGGTACCATACAGGCCCTATTTCGCCAGAACCAGCTCGGCGACAACTACGAGTTGCTGCAGGAGCTAGACCTGGGTGACCACCTGGGCGTTACGGGCAACATCATGCGTACCCGCACCGGCCAGGTAACCATCGATGCCCGTGAATTCGCCGTGACCGCCAAGGGGATGCGGCCCCTGCCCGAGAAATTCCACGGCTTGAAGGACGTGGAGATCCGGTACCGGCAGCGTTACCTGGACCTTATCGCCAACCCCGACGTTATGCCCATATTCGCGCTTCGCAGCCGGATCATCAGCGGCATCAGGAAGTTCCTCGACGCCCGAGGTTTCCTCGAGGTGGACACGCCCATCCTGGTGCCGGTGGCTGCCGGCGCCCACGCCCGGCCATTCAGCACCCACCATAACGCCCTCGACCAGCAGCTATACCTGCGGATCGCCATCGAGTTGTACCTGAAGCGGCTGATCATCGGTGGCTTCGACAAGGTTTACGAGCTGGGGCGGGTGTTTCGCAATGAGGGCATCGACCAGGACCACAACCCGGAGTTCACGCTGCTGGAGAGCTACGAGGCCTACGCCGACTATCAAGATGTAATGTCCATGGTGGAATCCATGGTGTCCCAGCTGGCTCTGGAGGTCTGCGGCTCTGTCCAGTTGCCCTATGGCGAGCACATCATCGATTTTTCCCCTCCCTGGAAACGCGTCACGCTGCGGGAGGAGCTGTCAAACCGCGTTGGAATCGACCTGGATGCCTTTCCCGACCACGCCTCTCTCGCGAAACGGGTCGCCGAGTTGGGGCTGGAGGTCAGTCCCCGGGAAAGCCGTGGACGGTTGATCGACAAGCTCATATCCAGCTTCGTGGAGCCCCACCTGATACAGCCAACCTTCCTCATGGATTATCCGGAGATCATGTCTCCCCTGGCCAAGGCCAAGCCCGGCGCTCCCGGATACGTGGAGCGGTTTGAAGCATTTGCCGCCGGGATGGAGATCGCCAATTCTTACACCGAGCTGAACGACCCCGCTGTGCAGCGCGCCCGGTTTCAAGAGCAGGAGGAGATACGCCGGGATTTTCAGGACGATGAGGTCGACCGGCTTGACGAAGACTTTCTCCTGGCCCTTGAGTATGGGATGCCCCCCACCGGCGGCCTGGGCATGGGCATCGACCGGCTGGTGATGCTGCTGTCCGGCCAACCATCCATTCGAGACATCTTGCTTTTCCCCCAGATGCGGACCCTCAAACAGGGACCGTCCAACGAGGTGTCTCCCACATGACGACCGATGCTGACTTCCTACAATCTAGCTTCCGTGAAAAGCTACTAGAGCACGTTTTCGTTTCCGAATTGCTTCAGGAGGTTTGGCTAGCAAATCGTCAGACGATGGAGGTTCTGAGACCGGAAGTCGATAGTTCTGGGTATGACCTTCTACTTGATCGCGAAGGAGTAATCCGCTACGTTCAACTAAAAAGCTCAAGGTCAGACGCTAAGACTAGCAGGCAGACCGTCAACAGCAGTTTGGCCGACAAACCGGGCGCATGTGTAATTTGGCTGGTCTTTCAGGAATGCAACCAGCGCTTCAAGCTCGAATACTTGGTTTTCCCAGACAAGCTCAGCGGACGACTCGATCTTGGGACCACGATTGGGAGGCACGCTAGAGCCAACGCCACAGGATACAAGGCTGAGAGGCCGAACACTCGCGTCATCACCAAATCAAAATTCACCAAACTACAAACCACGAATGAACTCGTGGAATGGCTCTTTTGTTAACATGCTATCTCTGGAGCTGATACGCACCGATCCTGACCTTGTTCGCCGGGCCCTGGAGTCCCGAGGGGAAGGAAGCTCTCTTAGCGCAGTGCTGGAGCTGGATACCCAGCGGCGCGGGGCCCTATCCCAGGGCGACGAGCTGAGGGCACACCGCAATCAGGTCAGCCGGGAAGTCGGCCGGCTCCGTTCCGCGGGACAAGAAGCCTCGGCCGAGGTCATTCGGGAGATGCGGCAGGTCGGGGACCAGGTCAGCCAATTGGAGGAGCAGGTCCGCAGCCTGGAGCAGCAGATCCACGAAATCCTATTCAGCCTGCCCAACCTCCCGCTGCCCGACGTGCCGCAAGGGAGCACCGAAGAGGATAACGTGGTGGTCCGGCAGTGGGGAGAGCACAGGGTCTTCGATTTTACGCCCCTGCCCCACTGGGACCTGGGAGAGCAGCTGGGCATCATCGACATAGCCCGTGGCGCGAAGCTGTCGGGCAGCCGGTTTTACACGATGTTCGGCGCCGGTGCCAAGCTGGAGCGAGCCCTCATTAGCTGGATGCTCGACCTGCACACCCAGGAGCACGGCTACACCGAGGTCATGCTGCCCGCATTGGTCAAGAAGGAGTCGCTGGAGGGCGCCGGCAACCTGCCCAAGTTCGCCGACCTGTTGTACCACGACGAAGAGGACGACCTGTGGCTGGTCCCCACCGCCGAGGTGCCCATCACCAACCTACACCGCGATGAGATCCTTCCCCCCGGATCGTTGCCCTGCAGCTACGTGGCCTGCACCCCCTGCTTCCGGCGGGAAAAGGTGGCGGCGGGCCGGGACACCAGGGGCATCAAGCGGGTACTGCAGTTCAACAAAGTGGAGATGTACAAGCTGGTTACCCCGGAATCCTCCGAGGAGGAGCTGGAGAAGCTCCTGGACAACGCTGAAGACGTATGCCGGCGCCTACAGCTGCCCTACAGGGTGCTGCAGCTATGCACCGGAGACCTGGGCTTCCAATCGGCCAAGACCTACGACATAGAGGTCTGGTCCGCCGGCTGCCAGGAGTGGCTGGAGGTCAGCTCATGCTCCACCTGCACCGATTTCCAGGCCAGGCGTGCCCATATCCGTTACCGGCCGTCGGCGCAGGCTCGCCCCCAACTGGTTCACACCCTGAACGGCTCAGGCTTGGCCCTGCCCCGGGTGGTCATCGCCATCCTGGAAAACTACCAGGAAGCCGATGGCTCGGTAAGGATACCGGAAGTGCTCCATCCCTACACCGGCTTCACCACCATCCCCGCCGTCCCTTCCGGTTGACTCCGCGTCGCGTCTCCTAAACCCTGGGGAGTGTGAGGGGCCTCGCCCCTCGCGTCGTCCCCGCCGGTTGCCCACCCACTTCCACCCGGCACGCTGTTAGATTACAATGGCCGAAAAGTCACGGGAGGATAGAGATGTCTGGCATCTGGCCCGGCGACACCCAGTGCGTGGTCATGTTGGGATTTGACGTGGATGGAGTATCCTCGTGGCTGCACCGCAACCCCGACTATGTGAACCTGCCCAGCCTCATGTCCATGGCGGAATACGGCCCCAGCGTAGCCACCCCCCGGATCCTTGACCTTCTGGACAAACACTCCATCAAAGCCAGCTTCTACGTGCCGGGCTACGTGGCGGAGACCCACGTAGATCTTGTGAAGGAGATCTTCCGCCGGGGCCATGAGATCGGCCACCACGGTTACATGCACGAGCCTCCCGCGTCCCTATCCCCCGAGAAGGAAGTGGAGGTATTGGAGAAGGGCAGCGCCATCCTGGGTGACATCACCGGCCAGGCGCCCCTCGGCTACCGCTCGCCCAGTTGGGAGCTCAGCGACCGGTCCCTGGACCTGCTCGCCTCCCATGGATTCGTCTACGACAGCAGCCTGATGGGTGACGACGCTCCCTACATCTTGAATCCGGACACCCCCCAGCGCATGGTGGAGATACCCATCCACTGGCTGCTGGACGATGCCCCCAACTTCGTCTACGCTCCCTCGGCCCAGCGCCTGGGCCCCATGCGCAACCCCGATGAGGTCTACGGGACCTGGGCCGCCGAGTTCGACGGCCTTTACCGCTACGGCCGAGCCTACACCCTGACCATGCATCCCCAGTACATCGGCCGCCC
>JADFJS010000027.1 GCA_022566155.1 Chloroflexota bacterium | reverse complement strand
TCGGCTTGGTGAGCCATTACCTCACAAACTACCTGATAGGACGCGAGCCCCTCCTCCGGCGCCCGAAGGCTTTCATCCTTCCCCCAGGGGGGAGGGATCGTATGCGGGATTATCCCCAATTTCTCGAGGTTATACCCCACCGAAGGGCAGGTTACTCACGCGTTACTCAGCCGTCTGCCGCTTTTCCCGGCAACCGAAGTCACCGGAACACGCTCGACTTGCATGCATTAGGCGCGCCGCCAGCGTTCACCCTGAGCCAGGATCAAACTCTCTAGTTTAAAAAACCTTACTTCCTTCCACTATTCAACTGTTAAAGTGCCAAAGACCCCCGGAATGGGGGCACAGACTAGTATATCCATGCCCTACCAGCCTGTCAAGCGAATTTCCCATTCGTCAGACACAATTTGCGCCACAATCGAGTATTGTCTTAAAGATGGCGTGCTTAGACCTTCAGGGCCGGGTGCAGCATACCACGATGATTGCCATTTTCCAGGTCCTTTGACACCCTGATGCAATACGCCATCGAAGATACCGGGGATTACCTGGCGCTGGCTGGTCGACGACCTCACCTTGAGCCCCATATACCAGGCGGGATATAATCGCCTGGCTATGCTTATAAAGGAACTGGGCGAATTCGGCCTCATCGATCGTCTCAACAGTCTGGTGGTGGGGCAGCGGAGCGGGCCGGACAACGGCGCCCCCTTCTCCTTCCGGCTCACGGTGGACACCGGCGACGATACCGCCGCTTGGAAGACGGGGGTGGCCACCGAGCTTTTGACCACCGACACCGTGGTGGAAGGCGTCCATTTCACCCGAAGCACGACCCCCTGGCGGGACCTGGGCTGGAAGTCGCTGGCCTCCAATATAAGCGATATCGCGGCCATGGGCGGGCTGCCCCTCTATGCTCTGGTCACCCTCGGGTTGTCACCGGAGGCTAAGGTGGAGGAGGTGGACGCGCTGTACGCGGGTATGCTGGAGATCGGCAATCAGTACGGCGTGGCTATCGTCGGCGGCGACGTGGTCAGTTCGTCCGTCGCATTCATTACCGTGTGCCTCACCGGACTGCATCCCGGGCAGCCCATGCTGCGCTCCGCCGCTCGGATAGGGGACCAGATCGCTGTAACCGGCTATCTTGGGGGCTCCGGTGGGGGCTTGCGGCTGATGCTGGAACAACTCGAGGCCTCGGCCGAAGCAGCCGAATATCTAAAGCAGTGCCACCGCCGGCCTCAACCGGCGATAGCCGAGGGGCGGGCCCTTACCGAAGCCGGGGTCGCCGCGGCCATGGACGTCAGCGACGGCCTGGCGGGTGACCTGGCCAAGCTGTGCCGGTCCAGCGGCGTGTCGGCCCGCCTGTATGCCGACCGCATCCCGGTGCACCCGTTGCTGAGACAGACGTTCCCGGAGGGATATCTGGACCTGGCCCTCAGCGGCGGGGAAGACTACCTGCTTCTGTTTACCGCCAATGCCGAAACCGTCGGCAAGGTGATGCCCGGCCTGTCAGAAGGAGCCTCGGTGGTAGGAGAGATAATCGCGGGCGATCCGGGCCGGGTGACCATTGTTGATCATGCCGGGGTCGAGAAGGAGTTAAACTCCGCTGGTTGGGACCACTTTGGCTAGCATATTAGTTTCTCGACATCCACCGCTGACTACGCTCCCGGCGGTTGTAGGATAGCCTCGCCATGGAATCGAATCTGACATTGCATACAGAAAGTCCCGAGGAAACTCAGGAGGTGGGTCGTATCATGGGCGTCGCGGCCCAGCCCGGCGATGTATTCTTGCTGGAGGGGCCTCTGGGCGCCGGCAAGACCTGCCTGGTTCAGGGCTTCGCCAAAGGCCTGGATGTGACCGGTTTCGTGCGTAGCCCTACATTTGTCCTGATGTCCCGGCACCAGGGGCGGTTGACCTTGCATCACATAGACCTGTATCGCATCCAGGACCCCGAGGAGGCTTGGGACCTGGGTATAGAGGAACAGCTATTCGACGATGGTGTCTGTATGGTGGAATGGGCCGGCCAGGCCGGCGATATATTTCCCGAGGGTTGCCTGTGGGTCCACCTTGATTATGCCGCCGGCATCACTCACCGGACCATAACATTCTCTGAAGGGTCGGCGCGGTACCAACCGATGATGCAAACCCTGAGTGAAACATTTTCGCCGGTCAGGGATGCCGGCGTCTAGATGCTGCTGGCTATCGACACCTCCACACGCTACGCAGGTGTTGCTCTGGGCGCTGAGGGACGGGTGGTGTCCGTAAAATCCTGGTTCTCCTCGGTGAACCACACGGTGGAGCTGATGCCCGCGATTTCTGCGATCCTTCAAAGCCAGGGCATGTCCGCCGCCGGCTTATCGGGTATCGCCGTCGCCCTTGGGCCGGGTGGATTCAGCGCGCTGCGGGTGGGAGTCAGCGTGGCCAAAGGCCTGGCCATGACCGCCGGGAAACCCCTTGTGGGGGTTGGTACGCTGGACCTGGAGGCTTTCCCCTACCTGGAGTCGGGCCTGCCGGTGTGCGCCTTGCTGGACGCCGGCCGCCAGGAAGTGGCTGTGGCCCACTTTGGGCCGGACGGCCGCCGTGATCGAGAGGACGTGGTTTGCACCCCCCAGGCGCTGTTTGAGGCGGTCGGCGAGCCCACGATTTTTTGTGGCGAGGGCGTGGAAACCCGGACCCAGATGATCAAAGACGGTCTGGGCGCCCTGGCCGTAACCGTGAAACCGGCGCCCGGCGCCCGGCTGTGGTCACTGCTGGAGATTGGAGGCCAAAGGCTGGCCGCCGGTGAGGCTGATGACATAGCCGCCCTGCAGCCCAACTATCTGCGGATGCCCAGCATCGGCGGCCCCAAGCGAAGGGACTGGGCGCCGCAGGGGTCACCGCGCATCCTGGGGTGAAAGGTCAGGCCCTAAGCCTGTCATTCCGAAGAGCAAAGCGGCGAGGAATCTGGTGTGGGGCGCATCCACGTTTGTCTGGGTCAACCGCCCTAGACTCCTCGTGGCACCCTGAGTGACATATTCCAGGTGCTATTAGGCTAGACCGTGGTGAGGGTTCGGAGGAAAATCTTGATGGCAGTAGCAATTAGCGGAAGCTAGTTTTAATAGAAGGTGGCAATGGAAAGAACACTGTTTTTGGTCAAGCCCGACGGACTCCAGCGAGGCCTGGTAGGCGAGATCATATCCCGCCTGGAAGGACGCGGCCTCAAGCTGGTGGCCATGAAGCTGATGCGCATGGAGGAAGATCAGGCACGCCGGCACTACGGGGAGCACGTCGACCGGCCATTCTTCCCGGGACTGGTGGAATTCATCACATCGGGGCCCCTGGTGGCCATGGTGTGGGAGGCGGATAATGCGGTGGAGATCGTGCGCGGTACGATAGGCGGGACGGACCCGGTGAGCTCGGCACCGGGGACCATACGAGGCGACCTCGGGGTGAACATCGGCAGAAACCTGGTCCATGGTTCCGATAGCACGGAGTCGGCGCAGCGGGAGATCAGCCTATTCTTCAGCCCTCAGGAGATCCTGGACTATTCCCGGAGCGTCGATCCCTGGATCACAGAACCCTGACCACCTGGGGAGCGCGGGACCAGAGGCGCTCTAGTTGGTAAAACTCCCGTTCCTCCGGGCCAAATATGTGGATTATGACGTCGCTAAAGTCCAGGAGAACCCAACCGGACGAAGCGGTTCCCTCCCGGTGGAAGGGCGTTACTTGGGCATCCTTGAGGGCCTGGGTCAGGTCTTCCTCCAGGGCCTGAATCTGGCGAGTGGAGTCGGCGGACATGATCACGAAGTAATCGGCGAAGGGGGCGACGTTGCGTAGGTCGAGCATCACGATGTCCTCGGCAAATTTGTCCGAGGCCAGGTCCACCACCAACTGGGCAACTTCAGTCGAGTCCAACGCTTGCCACCAAAGTAAGTATAGATACGGTCTCATTTGAGTATAAGACCCTGTGTATTTATGGTCAAATGAGGAAAAGCTCTTGAGCTGAACGCGAATCGAGGAACTCCTCGTCCCGGCTCGGAGCAAGTTGCCGTCTGAGAAGGTCGAGAGGCCCGGGGGATCGGTATCACGATGGCAAGCTCCGCTTACTAGGGCCAGACACGAATGGCAGATGGTGTAACTATCAGGAACTGGGAATCAGTGCGGCGGTGAATATGAACGCAAAGTCTGGAATGTTCTTTACGACTTCAACCGAGGCCCGGCCGTCGGTCCATAACTCTGTGTCAGGTAGTGGCGCCCGGCGGCGGATCCGCCGTCCCTGGCTGGCGGCGATCATGGCCCTCGCTCTCGCCGTGGTATTGTTGGCAGCCGGCTGCGGCGGTGGCGGCAAGAATGGTCTGCTGGAGCTGGTCCCCGAAGGCGCTACGCTGATCGGGGAGATCGAGGTGGCGGATATCCTGGAAAAAGTGGACCTGGATTCGCTGTTGGAAGCTCTTCCCGACGAGGGGGACGTGCCCCAGAGCATCGATGAGGCCCTCGAAATGATCGTCGGCGTCATCGGTATCGACCTTAGAGACATCTCACGCGCCGTTATATTCGGAGACCCGCAAAGGGAAGATGACTACATTGGGCTGATCGTACGGGGCGCCATCGACGAGGAGGCTCTGGTTGCCGCCATCCAACGGGCTACGGGGACCCTCTTGATGGAGACATATAAGGGCCGGGAATTGCATTTGGCTCAGGATGACTCCGACAACTTTGCGTATACATTGCTAGACCAGGAAACCTTGGTGATCGGCAATTCCGACGCCGTGCGCCACGTGATAGATGTGGAGGCAGGTGACCGCGATAGGGCCGAAGGGGCCACTTATGATGCCTTTAACGACCTACCCGCCGGCTTGATACGATTGGCTTTGGTTGTGCCCCAGGAAGCCGTGCAGGAATTGGGTGGCGGGCTCGAGGGATTCCTTGGACAGCAGGATAATCTTGGTGGACTTCCGATCAATTTGGATTCTTTCGACGAACTGGAAACCTTTGGTTTCGTCCTGGGCCAGGACGGCGACGCTTTGAAATTTCTGGTCCAGCTAGACTTTGCCGGCCGGGAATCGGCTGCCAACGTCGGCGATCTACTGGAGGGTCTCTTGAAGGTGGCCGGCGCGCTGGCCCCTGAGGGACAGGACCTTGAATTTCTGGATCAGGTCGAGTTTGACCTTGACGGGTCCCGGCTGACTATTTCCCTTGACCTGCCTATTTCCGAGATTGAGGATTTACTGGAAGGCCTCTTAAACGTCGCATCCGAGAGTCGCGCATCGGAGGTGGTCGTACCAACGCGCTCGGCCGGGCGCGGCGAGGCGATGGCCATCATGCCAGGCGTTAATCACGTGGCCGAAGGGCGAACCGTGGACTATAGCACCACTCCGCCCACTTCCGGTGAACACTGGGGAAGGTGGGCCGACTGTGGATTCTACGAAGGCGGGCTGCCCGACGAGCTCATCGTCCACAACCTGGAGCACGGCAACATCGTGGTTAGCTACAACGTCTCTGACGAGCTAGACATAGCCACACTCCGCAGCGCCTTGGACGCCATATCCTTGGCCGAAGAGTGGGGTGTGACGCGGTTTTACGACAAGATTCCCGAGAGTATGGTGGTGGTTGCTGCGTGGGGCAGGATGACCAGGATGCCTATATTCGATCTAGACGGCATGGCTAGTTTCTTCGCTGCCTACGCTGGAGCGTTGGGGCCGGAACGGATAGCCTGCTAGCTGCTCCCGGTTCCCGTCGTCTTGGGATAAAGGCGGGCGCCCCCTTGGCCGAGGTCCATGTCCGGCGCCCGCGGTGCCCCGTCGTTTTTCAGGCGCGGTGACCACCCGCGGTTTGATTCCGCTGTTGCCCGAGCGCCGATTGCGAAGTCGGACTATTCCGGGTCGGGATAACTCGGTTTGTTACTAAAATAGTTTGAATGTTGACCCAAACTAGCGCCGGGTCTGCTCAGAGCCCAACGCAAAAGGTATAATCTCTTTTCAACCCGGTGCTATTGTGATACATTTAACAAACGCTAGGACGGTCTCCTGGCCAGGCCAGACCGTCCGCCTTCTGGTTCCCAGCGGGTACGGCGTTTCCCACAAAGCACGGCAAACCGGTATTTTCCCATTCTGAACTCAGGTATCGACCATGAATCGGCTGAAAGAGGCGGCCCGGTACGGACTTTATTCGCCGGAGTTCGAGCATGATAGCTGCGGCGTAGGCGTGGTCGCCAACATCAAGGGCAATAAATCCCACCAGATAATCAACGAGTCCCTTGAGGTCTTGGTCAACCTTGGTCACCGTGGCGCCTCCGGGCACGACCCCGATACCGGAGATGGCGCCGGTATCCTCGTTCAGATGCCCCACCAGTTTTTCCGCAACCGCTGCGGTGAGTTGGGTATAAGGCTACCCGGCCCCGGCGAATACGGCGTCGGTATGGTCTTTTCCCCACCTCAACCTGAAGCCAGGTCCAAGACACAGGCTTTGATCGAAGAGGTTATCAGCCAAGAGGGTTTGGAGCTGCTGGGCTGGCGGGAGGTGCCCGTAGACCCGGCCCAGATCGGCCGTGACTCACGCAGCGTGCTTCCCTATATCTCTCAAGTTTTCATCGGCCCGGGTGAAAACGGCCAGGACCCGGAACAGCTGGAGCGCAAGCTCTACGTTGTGCGCAAGGTCGTGGAGCACTCGGCCGGCCGATTGGGCCTGTCTGAAGAGGAAGCCGACTACTTTTACATCTGTAGCATGTCCTGCAACACCATCGTATACAAGGGCCTGCTCATGGCTCATCAGATGATTGGGTTCTACCCGGACTTGGCCGACGAGACGCTGGTCAGCGCCTTTGGCCTGGTGCATTCCAGATTCAGCACCAACACACTGGGACACTGGAAGTTGGCCCACCCCTACCGTTACCTGGCCCACAACGGCGAGATCAACACATTGCGGGGAAACATAAACTGGATGCACGCCCGGGAGGCCCAGTTTGAGTCGCCCCTCTTCGACGACGACATGGCGAAGATACCGCCCATCATGACCGCCGGCTCCAGCGACACCGCCTCCATAGACAGCGCGCTGGAGCTATTGTTGATGACGGGCAGGGACCTGGATCACGCCATGCTCATGCTGATCCCCGAAGCCTGGGAACAACACGAGGCCATGTCCCAGGAGAAAAAGGATTTTTACGAGTACCACTCCTGCTTGATGGAGCCTTGGGACGGGCCGGCCATGATTGTGTCCTCCAACGGGCGCAGCATCTGCGCGCTGCTGGACCGCAATGGATTACGGCCCTTCCGGTACACCATCACGAAGGACGACAAGCTGGTGATGGCATCCGAAACGGGTGTCCTGGACATCCCTCCCGCGATGGTCAAAGAGAAGGGCCGCTTGCAGCCGGGCCGCATGTTCCTGGTCAACCTGGAAGAAGGCCGGATCATCGGCGACGAAGAGCTGAAGCACCAACTGGCCAACCGCCAGCCATATGGCCGGTGGTTGGAAGAGAACAAGGTGTCGCTGGACGACCTGCCTCAACCATCGCTGCCGCCGACTCCCTTATATGACGGGAATTCCGTCGATTCCGACTTCCTGCGCCAGCAGCAGCAGGCCTTCGGTTACACCGATGAAGAGCTGCGCATGCTAACCACGCCCATGGCCATCAACGGCGCCGAGGCGGTTGGCTCCATGGGCAACGACGCCCCCCTTGCGGTGCTGTCGGACCAGAACCATCTGCTCTTCAACTACTTCAAGCAGCTATTCGCCCAGGTCAGCAACCCTCCCCTGGACGCCATCAGGGAGGAGCTGGTCACCTCAATGGAGACCTTCATCGGCTGCGAGCAAAATCTGTTTGAAGAGACGGCCAAACACTGTCATCAGCTTCGGCTTCATTCGCCCATAATTTCCGATGCAGACCTACAGAAGATCCGGGAGATCAATTTTGGGGACATCCGGTCCGTGACCCTGTCCACATTGTTTGACGTTCAAGATGGCCCCGATGCGCTGAAGCCGGCCCTGGATAGACTCTGCGCGCAGGCGTCTCAGGCCATCATCGATGGCCACTGCCTTATTATCCTCTCGGACCGGGGAGTGGACTCCCGTTGGGCGCCCATTCCCAGCCTGCTGGCCACCTCGGCGGTACACCACCATCTGATCAGGGAGGGCACCCGCACCAAGGTGGGCCTGGTGGTGGAGTCCGGCGAACCCCGGGAAGTGCATCACTTTGCTCTGCTGATCGGATACGGCGCTGGGGCCATCAACCCCTACCTCGCTCTGGCCTCGGTTCAAGAGATGGCCGAGACGGGCCAGTTCAACGGGACGGACCCGGAGTATGCCCGGAAAAACTTCATAAAAGCCGGCGAAAAGGGCGTCCTGAAGGTTATGTCCAAGATGGGCATATCCACCCTCCAGAGCTATCGGGGCGCGCAGATCTTCGAAGCCGTTGGACTCAATCAAGACCTGATCGATCCCTACTTCACCTGGACCCCTTCCAAGATCGGCGGCATCGGCCTGGATATCGTTGAGCAAGAAGCGCTCCATCGCCACGGGCTCGCCTTTTCATCGCCGCATATCTCGGGCCAGCGAGAGTTGGAGGTGGGCGGGTTGTATCAGTGGCGCCGCGACGGCGAGTTTCATCAGTGGAACCCGGAGGCAATCGCCAAGCTTCAGGACGCTACAAGGTCCAACAACGAAGAGGCTTACCGGGAGTTTGCCCGCCTGGTCAACGACCAGAGCCGTAAGATTGCCACTATTCGGGGCCTGCTGGAGTTCAAAGAGGCAGACCATCCCATAGCGATAGACGAGGTTGAACCGATATCCGAGATCGTCAAGCGGTTCGCCACCGGAGCCGTGTCATTGGGATCCATCAGCAAAGAGGCCCATGAGACCATGGCCATCGCCATGAACCGCCTGGGCGCCCGCAGCAACACCGGGGAGGGAGGCGAGGATTACCATCGCTATACCCTGGACGATAACGGCGACTCCCGCAGCAGCGCGGTCAAGCAGGTGGCCTCGGGACGCTTCGGTGTCACTCCCAACTATCTGGTAAACGCCACCGATCTGCAGATCAAGATGGCTCAGGGTTCCAAACCCGGTGAAGGGGGCCAACTCTCCGGGAACAAGGTGGACGAGTATATCGGCTGGGTGCGTAGAACGACGCCCGGAGTGGAGCTCATCTCGCCTCCGCCACACCACGATATCTACTCGATCGAAGACCTGGCCCAGCTTATCCACGACCTGAAGAATATCAACCCCGAGGCCAGGATCCACGTGAAGCTGGTGGCTGAGGTGGGCGTCGGCACCATCGCCGCGGGGGTCTCCAAGGGACATGGCGACGTTGTGCTGATCAGCGGCCATGATGGCGGCACGGGTAATTCTCCCGAAACCTCGATCAAGCATGCCGGACTGCCCTGGGAGCTGGGCATCGCCGAGACGCATCAGGTCCTGGTGGCCAACGGTCTACGCAGCCGCATCGCGGTGCAGGCCGACGGCCAGCTTAAAACGGGCCGGGACGCGGCAATCGCCGCGCTGCTGGGCGCCGAGGAGTTCGGTTATGCCACCGCGCCCCTGGTAGTCAACGGGTGCATCATGCTGCGCAAGTGCCATTTGGGCACCTGTTCCGTGGGTATCGCCACGCAGGACCCGGAATTGCGCAAGATGTTTGCCGGAAAGCCTGAATACGTGGTGAACTACTTCACCTTCGTGGCCAAAGAGATGCGTGAGATCATGGCCCAACTGGGCTTCCGCACGGTGGCGGAGATGGTGGGCCGGGTGGATATGTTGAACCGCCGCCAGGTCATCGATCATTGGAAAGCCAATGGACTGGATCTCTCCCGGCTCCTTTATTACCAGCCGCCGGTCTCGGATGGAGAGGCTCGCTACTGCTGCGAGGAGCAGGACCACGGTCTGGCCGATGCGTTGGACCACAAGCTCATTGCCCTGTCCCAATCCGCAATAGAAGATAGCCGTCGAGTGGACATAGACCTGCCCATCAGAAACTCCAACCGAACCGTCGGGGCCATGCTCAGCGGTAAGGTGGCCAAGAGATACGGCGAGGAGGGCCTGCCTCCGGATACCATCAACATCCGGTTCACCGGCTCGGCCGGCCAGAGCTTCGGGGCGTTCCTGACCCACGGCATCAGCATCTACCTGGAAGGCGACACCAACGACTACATGGGCAAGGGTATCGGCGGCGGCCGCATCGTGGTATGTCCGCCTTCTGAAGCAACATTCGTACCCGAGGAAAACGTCATTATCGGAAACGTGGCTATGTATGGCGCCACGGGCGGACAGGTCTTTGTACGGGGCCTCGCCGGAGAACGATTCTGCGTCCGTAACAGCGGCGTCCATGCCGTCATAGAAGGAGTGGGCGACCACGGTTGCGAGTATATGACCGGCGGAGTGGTTGTGGTGCTGGGAAATACGGGACGCAACTTTGCCGCTGGGATGAGCGGTGGGGTTGCCTTCGTTATCGATGAGCAAGGGGATTTCGAGTCCCGCTTCAACTCCGGCCTGGCGGACCTGGAGCCGGTTGCCGACCCGGAAGACATCGCGACGTTGAGGCAAATGATCGAAGACCATTTGAAGTTCACGGGCAGCGTCCCGGCGCAACGAGTACTTGATAATTGGGATGAGACCTTGCCCAAATTCAAAAAAATCATGCCCAGAGACTACCGCCGGGTGCTGTTGGAAAGAAAACTCAGGGAGGAGGAAGGGGAACCAGCGGCGATGGGCCGCGGCTAGACAGGGTTATTCCGGGCGGCTGGAAATGCTCACCTTTAGGTTCTCGTGATGACGACAGCGCAAAAAGTTACGGCTGAAGAGCTACTGCAGATGCCAGACGACGGTCTTCGCTACGAGCTGGTGAAAGGGGAGCTGGTGAAAATGGCGCCTGCCGGGAGTGAACACGGCGATCTCGCCATGAGGGTTGGTTGGCGGCTTGGACAGTACGTCGAGAACCACAATCTAGGCAAGGTATTTGCTGCTGAAACCGGCTTCCGCATCGCTTCAAACCCCGACACGGTACGGGCCCCGGATGTGGCCTTTATAAGCAAGGGCCGCGTGGAGGAAGCCGGTTTAGTAGAAGGGTACTGGCCTGGTGCTCCTGACCTGGCCGTAGAAGTGATTTCACCCACCGACATATACACTGCGGTGCAAGCCAAAGTTCTCGACTGGCTAGATGCGGGAACTCTTATGGTTGCAGTGGTCAATCCCCGCCAGCAAACGGTCACAGTCTATCGCTCAAGAACCGATATAGCCATCCTAACAGGGAACGACATAATGGACGGCCAGGACGTAGTGCCCGGCTGGACATTGGCGATCCGAGATTTGTTTGCATAGGTTTCCGCCAAGCGAGACCTGGAAGTAGTACTGAATGGGTAAACCCACTGGATTTATGGAATCAGGGCGGCAGCCGCAGCGGCGGCGGCCTGTTGCTGAGCGGAAGGACGACTTTCGCGAGTTCTACCTGCCATGGCCGGAGGACCAGGCCAAGGAGCAAGGCGCCCGGTGTATGGACTGCGCCGTGCCCTTTTGCCACATGGGTTGCCCCCTCGGGAATGTGATCCCCGAGTTCAATCATCAGGTATATCTGGGTAACTGGGAAAAGGCCCTCGGCGTACTGCTAGCCACCAACAACTTTCCTGAGTTCACCGGGCGGATCTGCCCGGCGCCTTGCGAGGGCTCCTGCGTCCTGGCGATCAACGGGGACCCGGTGACCATAGAGTACATCGAGAAGGAGATCGCCGACCGGGGATTCGATGAGGGTTGGATAAAGGCCGAACCGCCCGAGACGCGCACCGGCAAAAAGGTGGCGGTGGTGGGTTCCGGCCCAGCCGGGCTGGCCACGGCACAGCAACTCAACCGGGCAGGCCACTGGGTTACGGTCTTCGAACGGGACGATTACATCGGTGGGCTGCTGACTCTGGGGATCCCCGACTTCAAGCTGGACAAAGAGGTGGTCCGCCGCCGGGTGGACCTGATGGCCGAGGAAGGCGTTACCTTCCGCACTGGGGTTAACGTGGGAGTCAACTATTCGGTGGAGGAGATGCTGGCCGAGTTTGACGCCGTCTGTCTCACCTGCGGTTCCACCCAGCCGCGTGACCTGCCGGTTCCGGGACGAGAGTTGCGAGGCGTCCATTTCGCCATGGAGTACTTGACTCAGCAAAACCGCCTGCTGGCCGGAGAGAATATCGTCAGCGAGGACCGTATAACCGCCGAAGGCAAGCGGGTTGTGATCCTGGGCGGAGGCGACACCGGGGCCGATTGCTTGGGCACGGCCCACCGCCAGGGCGCCGAGATAGTACATCAGGTTGAGCTGCTGTCGGAACCTCCAGACCAGCGGAGGCCTAATAATCCCTGGCCCCAGTGGCCAATCATCCTACGGTCTTCGGCGGCCCACGAAGAAGGCGGCCAACGGGACTATGATGTGTTGACCAAGTCATTCTCCGGCAGCAACGGCAAGTTGGAACGCCTCCACGCGGTCCGGGTCGACTGGAGCGAGATGGGCAGCAACGGCCGCCCCAGCATGCGGGAGATACCGGGCAGCGAAATGGTCATCGAAACGGAGCTGGTGCTGCTGGCCATGGGGTTCCTCCACCCCGAGCATGAAGGTGTGCTGGAGCAGTTGGGTGTGGCGCTGGACGACCGGGGCAACGTGAAGATTGACGAGGACCGCATGACCAACGTGCCCGGAGTATTTGCCGGAGGAGACGCGGCGCGGGGCCAATCTCTGGTGGTTTGGGCCATGGCCGAAGGGCGGGAAGTGGCCTATGCCGTGGACCGTTACCTGATGGGCCACACCAGCTTGCCCCGTGGCTTGCCTGCTAGCTGACGATTGAAGCCCTTACGGCCTTTACGCGATTCTTCTCTTCGTGCCTGGCTCCCAAACGCAACGCAATGGCTTCCAGAGATAACTGGGTCAAGCTATTTCCGCACGTCGGTCACCTAACGCTTGGAAGGGGAAGCGAAATATTCTTTAAGGTCTAATACTTGGATGGTATTGGTGGTCCCGGATACCCCCGGCATGAATCCGTGGACTATCGTCACCACGTCGTCTTCGGCGACAAGACCACTTTCAACGGCGCCTCGGATCAGAGACGAAACCAGCGCCGCCACGTCGGGCTCCGGCGGCACAACGCCCACCGGGCACAGTCCCCAGCCCAGGGCCAGCCGTCGTAATACCGCTGGATCGTGGGAGAAGGCGACTATATCCTGGTCCGGGCGGAAGCGGGACACCTCGAAGGCGGCCCGGCCTGTGCTGGTGATGACCAGGGGCTTGGACCGGAGGGAGCGCACCAGCCGGCTGGCGGCCAAAGCGATGGCCTGGGTGCGGTCCCGGGATGGGTGGTCTTTGTAATAAGGGTAAACAGTCTCAGCTTCCCTTATTGCAGAGTCGGCTACCTTTACAACCTCCACCGGATACTCACCGATGGCGGTCTCTTCCGACAACATGATCGCGTCGCAGCCATCTAAAGTCGCGTTAAATATGTCCGATACCTCAGCCCGTGTAGGAGTAGGCGAGGACACCATGGAGCGAAGAATCTGGGTTGCGATGACCGACACTTTGGCGGCGTCGTTGGCCTTCTTGACCACCTCTTTCTGAACGATGGGCACCCGTTCCATGGGAATTTCCACGCCCAGGTCACCCCTGGCTATCATGACCCCCTCCACCCCCTGGAGGATCGCGTCGATGTTGTCTACACCCTCCCCGCGCTCCAATTTCGCCATTATGGGGGCATGGCTGCCTATGCTGTCCAGGTAAGACCGTGCGTAACGGGTGTCCTCAGCGGTACGGACGAATGAGACCGCGACCCAGTCCACCTCCTGCTCCACGCCGAATTGGAGTGCTATCTTGTCCGCCTCGGTGAGCACAGAGCGGTCGATCGGCACCCCGGGTAGATTCACGCCTTTGAATGAGCTAACCGTCCCCCCATTTTTCACCAACGCCTTGACCGGGCCCGAGTCGTCGACAATCTCCAACCGAATAGTTCCGTCGGCGATGAAAACCTGGTGACCAACCCGCAGGTTGCGAATAACGTCCGGGTGTGGAAAGGGTAGAAAAGAGGGGGTATGGGAGTGGTCCTGCGGGTCCAACACCACCTCGTCTCCACGGTTCAATCGAACCGATCCGTCGATCTCACCCAACCGCAGCTTGATACCGGGCAGGTCTTGAAGGATGGCTATGTGACGCTGGTGTTTCTCGGACAGCTCCCGCACGATCCGAATGACCTCGGCATGCTCCTCTAGGGTGCCGTGAGAGAAATTCAGCCGGGCGCAATTCATCCCGGCCAAGATCAATTCCTCAATGATAGCCGGGTCCCTTGAGGCGGGGCCGATGGTTGCGATTATCTTCGTTTTGCGCAAAGTCGCTCCTCTATATCTATCGTACCACGCTGCTTCGCCTATAATAATGGCTAATTCCAATCAATCTTAGCGATATTCTGCATTCTTACCCAATATATTTGAATGGCGACACCCCATCTATGGGTAGGGGACGACCCTCAAGGCATCGGGAGATGGCCGGGGAGCCTGGGCGGCCAAGCCAACTAGACTTCCAGTCCTGGCAATCTTGCGGGTGATCCGGCGCCGAAGATGTGGCGCCAATCTATACAGAACAACGAGCCGCGGGGAGATGCGCCGGGAAGACCACGGTAAGCCTTTGGAGCGTAGATCAGGACAGGCTTGCAATGCCACAACTGGATCGTTCGGCCAAGCATTCAACCGCTGGGATCGCCCGGTCCGCTTATTCCAGACCGATCAAAGTATCAATGACCTGGGCAACCTCTGCGGCGTCGATAAAAAACCTCACCGCCAGCAGCGGTCCTTCCGCCCTGGCGGCCATTTCTTGGGGCACCAAGGAGCCCACAGAGAGTCCATCCTCTTCTACCAGGGCCGCCGCGGTGGACGCCTCGCCTTCGATGCCGAACCCGACCAGTATGTTGACCGCGAAGGTATCCGCGTTCAAGAACTCCACGCTGGCAGCGGCACCGGCGCAAGACTCGAGGCTGGAGATGGGAGAGATATCTTCCATCTCGGCGCAGCTCAGAAACAAGGCCATGACGACCCCCGATGGCAACCGGTTGACCAATCGTGCCACATTGAGGTCTTCCAACAACCCCGGCTCAATACCGTCGAAGCTATCCAAGGCGCTCTTGACCAGGTCAACGGCGGAGACACCACCGGCGCTTGAGCCGGTGGAGGACACGGAGGTGGAACCATCCACACCGCCAATGGCCAGCTTTTGCCCAAGGATGTCTATATCCCAAATCTGATGGTCCCGGTAAGCCTGCGCCTTGGGTCCTCCCAGAGAGATTCCAAAGGCCTGGGCAACCTGGAACAAACTTTCGATATCCAGGTTCCCATCCATTATCACGATCAGGCCCTCACCGTCGTCCCGGCTCGCCAATACTAGACCGTCCAGCACGTTAGACGTGCCCGGAGGCAGGGCGCCCATTATCCCCAGGCTGTCTAACTTGATGGCCTCCTGAACATCGGGATTATCTAGCAATGCAGCTAGGTCGAGGTGGAGCGCCTGGGTGTATTGGGCCGGTACGCCTGATAGCAGTTGGGAGAGCCGGGCCAGCTTCTCGGCGTCGGGCATGGGCATGGAGCCGTCGCCGAATGACACCACGGGGACCGGCGCCGTTGTGGGTGTCGGAGCGAGCGTAGGTGTGGGCGTGGGCTCTCGCGTAGCGGTCGCGGTTACATCGGAACACCCCGCAAAAGCCAGAACCAACAGGATCGTCAAGCCCGCTAGAAATTTGCCTTGCGTCTGCCGCCTCTGTTGGCGAAGGTTGGCGGGTTGCCCAATCGCCCGCCTGGTTGGCCTTGTTCGAGTGTGGATTCCCATAACCGCCCCTCCTGGGCTCACCAGTATCCTATTCCAAAACAGGATTGGCGGAAGCCCGATTGGCTTATGTGTTCTTCCGGTTCAGCCACGGCGGTCCCGGAGCCCCAGTGGCCTCTGGTCTGTGGGTGATTTGCCGCCCCGGAGCGGGTGCCAATAAAACGATCCAGCTTACCTTCGCGACACCTGTTGGGGGCGACACCTCTCGGGATTGCCGTCGATCCGGCGCGATATCAGCCGGCGGGGAATAGATGTGTGTGCCCCGATCTGTTATCTGATTCAACCGCCTCGCCGCGTGGGAAACCCAGCCATTGAAGGGGTCCGGCCTAAAAGCGCTGGGGGCAACGTCGCCTGCCGCCCATGGGTGCGAACGTCGGGCTAGATGGTTGGGCAGACTTTGGTACACGCCGCCAAAACCACGGCTACCGGAAATTCACCGATCCTCGACCGGGGAGTACCCAAAAACTGGGGCCTCTACGGCAGGAGCCGTATCTGCGCAGAAAGGGGATATTGGAACTCGCCGAAACCTATTCCCGCTTGCCGTAGTAGGCTTCGGTTGCCGTCTTCAGGCCGGCCACCCGATTGGTCTGCAGCGCATCTTTCCTATCCTTGGCCCACTGGTTGGAGGCGATAATACCGTCCAGACTGCCCTGGAAATGAGGCATGACGTAGCGGGCCAGCAGCTCGTAGCTCCGGTTTATCTTGTCCCGGGGAGCCCAGTCCTCCACACGAACCATGAAGTTCCCGAAGCCGCCGCTCAGTTCTTGAAGGCGTTCGATGCCCTCGATGCAATCATCGGGAGTACCCACGATCCACTGCTGGTTTTCCACCATGTGGTCCACGATCTTATCGAATGGCGCGGTGGGTGTTGGATTACCCAGAGTCTCACTAAAATACTCGGTGACCACTCGGGCGCTGCCGACGCGGATGTCTTCCATGGCCTCCTTGCGGCTATCGGCAAGGTGGCAGCCCACCACCAGGCCCCAGTCCTCGCGGCGCATCGTCTTGCCGTGCTCTTCCGCCGTTTCTTCGGCGATGGCCCATAGCT
The DNA here is from genome assembly GCA_022566155.1 of Chloroflexota bacterium. Lineage (GTDB taxonomy): Bacteria > Chloroflexota > Dehalococcoidia > Lucifugimonadales > UBA3495 > JADFJS01. The sequence continues at coordinate 522 of JADFJS010000027.1, read as the reverse complement.
CCTTCAAGCTGGTCTGCCGGATAGTGTCCCGAGGTATGCTGATGGACAAGACGGCCGCGCCGTGCTTGCCGGCCAACCGGACCCCGGCCGGTGACTGAACCGAGGCTACGGCAATGGGTATGTAGGGCTTCTGGTAAGGGCGGAGCTGGAGTACGGCTTCGTTCATCTCGAACCAATCGGTCTTGCAGGTTACCGGGTCTGTGTTTTCAAATAGCTGGACGATCACGTCTAGGGACTCTTCCATCATCTCCCGCTGCCGCTCGGGAGGGATACCTAGCATCAGGGCGTCGGAAGCCAGGGCCCCCGGCCCAACCCCCAGGATCACCCTGCCCCGGGTCAGATGGTCCAGCAGCACCATGCGGTTGGCCACCATGTAGGGATGGTGGTAGGGGAGGCTGATGACCCCGGTGCCCAATCTGATGTGGCGGGTACGCCCTGCGGCGGTGGCCATGAACAACTCCGGTGAAGCGATGGTCTCCCAACCGGCGGAGTGGTTTTCGCCGATGTAGGCTTCGTCGAAAC
>JADFJS010000026.1 GCA_022566155.1 Chloroflexota bacterium | reverse complement strand
AAACTCGGCCTTTAGCTGTTGGGCGATCTCTTCCAGCTTCTTCACGGCCATCTCTGGGAAGGCCTCATATTCCAGGATGACCACCCGTTTGCCCTCAAAGTTATCCCGGGTTGTGCCTAAGAAAGTCACCACCGCGCCGTTGGTGTCCCGCCTCACTTGCGCGGTCACACTTTCCGGGTCCAGGGGTTGGTGGGTTAGATCAATCATCCCGTTAACCTCCGCTCACCGGGGGGATGAGGCAGACATCGTCCCCCTCCTGTAAGACCAGATCTTCTTCGGCGTATTCGGCGTTGACCGCCACCACGATTTTTACCTGTGGCGGCGCCAATTGGGGGAAGCGTCGCCGAACCTCTTGGGTCAGGTCGGCGACGGTGGCGCCATCGGGGACTTGCAAAGAGATCGTGCCTGAACCGGCCCGTTCCCGATACAAAGCAAATAGTCTAACCGGTAGTTTCATGCGTCTTTGCGCGTCCCTTTATTCGCCGGCCCGTTTCGAGATGCCTGCTCGGCCGCCACGCAGAGCTTGGCGAAACACTCGGTCATGCCGGTAATTTTAAGCTTCCCGCTGAGGTTCTATTATCCCACAGCGGCCGGCGCTCCGTCTGTAGCTGGCGTACGGTCCTGCTGCTGCCGTGGTGCCGAACACAGTTGTGAGGGATCCCTAACTCGCTCCCCCAGTATACAAGCCCACCATCGCCCCGGCGCGAGTTGACACCGAACCATGCTGTGGATAACATGCCTAGTAATCCAGTCGGCGGCCAGCGTGCCGTCTAGCCAGGGAACACCATAATCTTCCTCCGAGGGTTCAGGGCAACAATACGTGGCGAGACAATGAACAGGCTCGCTTTACTGGGGCGGCTGGCCGGCAACGTCTATGTGTCTGGATTGCTTCTGGCGGTCTTGGGGATCGCGGTTGGATACCTGGTTTTCTTTCAGGTCTACCCCGGTAAGCCCAAGATCGGAATCATTGACATACCCTTCACCGTAATAACCGACAACTCGGCCTTTGAGATCGGCGCCCATCTGGACTATGTCAGCCGGGATGACTCCATAAAGGCTGTGGTCATACGGCTGACAAGTCCCGGCGGGGGAGCCGCACCCAGCGAGCACCTGTTCTTTGAGACTCGGAGCCTTAGTCAGAAGAAGCCGGTGGTCATGGTCATGAACGAGCTGGTGGCCAGCGGCGGGTACATGATGTCCCTGGGCGCCACCTACACCTTCGCCAAGCCCTCCTCCTTTGTCGGCAACGTTGGGGTGATTCTTTCTCCCTTGCCGCCGGTACTGCCCGGTGCTCCCAACGAGAGTGACGGATTTTCAGGTCCCTTCAAACTGGACGGCGGCTCCCGCCGTGACTATATGAGGTTGGCCGATCAGTTGAAGCAGTCGTTTGGAGCCTTGGTGCGTATCCAACGGGGGGATAGGCTGGTAATATCCCAGGAAGAGTTGCTCAGCGGCCGCATCTACTCGGGCATCGAGGGGGTTAGGCTGGGCCTTGTAGACGATATCGGGGGCGACGCCGACGCCATCGAAAAGGCGGCCAGCCTCGCGGGCATCTCCAACTATGAGTTGGTGGACGTGAATACCGAGGTCTCACGGATCTTCAACGAGAAGCGGAACAGGATCAGCGAACCCCTGACCAACACCACCACGGAAGAAATCACGGCCCTATTGACCTTGCTGCTTGATGCAAGCGAAAATGCCGGCCAACCCCTGGAGGGCCTGGAGGGCCAAATTGGTCTGCTAATGGCGCGAGTTCTGGATAGGCCGCTATTGTCCAGGGCTGGCAGACAGAGCCAAGAAGGCGCTTTACCCGAGTTCCCCCTAAAAATCACCGGTCCAAATGTTTACTTCTTATATGTCGGACCTACTCAAGAATCTAGGTAGAGCCTCTATAGTCCTCCTGTTTGCCCTGGGGGTTTTCCTCGGGGCCTACTACTATTTCTACCCGGGAGGGGATGGCTATACCCCCCCGGCACTTGCCGATATTCCATTTGTGCAGATAACCCCCCTTGAATCCGGGCACTCCAGAGTTGTCGAAGTCCCCTTGATTCAACAGGGTATGTTCCTTGTTGACGGCACCCATGGCAACGACTTTACCCAGGAGGAACTCGCCACCCTGGTCTCCAGGGTAGTGGGCCGCGGCTATTCCGTTGAGATCATCGGGGACCCTGGGTTTTTCGGTGCATTCCGCATCATGGATGAGAGGAGCAGGCTCCCACTCCTGGAAGAGAAGCTTCGGCTCGCCGGCAGCTTTGCCGTGGTCCTGCCCGACGAGCCTTTCACCAGAGCAGAGGTGGATCTAGTCGAGAAGTTTGTCGACAAAGGAGGCAGACTGCTGCTGGTGGCCGACCCTACCCGCTTCCACCGGATAGATAATCTAGCGGAGCGGTTCGGGATCTCCTTCCAGCCAGGTTACCTGTACGATTCGACGGACTACGAGATAAATTTTCAGAACATCAAGATCAGCGACTTCAGAGAGGACCAGATCACCAGAGACCTGGGAAGCATAGCCCTGTACGTCACCGCTGCGCTGGAATCCACCGGACCTGCATTGGCCTTTACAAGCCCAACCACGCGCTCCACATTGACCGAAGACCGTACGGCGTTCTCTCCGCTGGTGCGGGGCGCCAAGGATGGCGTGGTGGCCATAGGCGACCTGACGTTTATGATTCCACCTCGCAGTACGGTCCTGGACAACGATACCCTGATCTCCAATCTTGCCGATTACCTGACCAGCGGCGAGAGAGAGTTTGAGTTGACGGACTACCCTTACTTCTTACGGGACGAGGTGGACGTACTGTTGGGACGGTCGTCCCTGTTGGACGCCGCTGCCCTGCTTAGGGAAGACCTGTCCACGTTCCGCATAGGCTCCTCGATCAAGGACGTGGAGGATGTGACGAAAGACACGGTGTTTCTGGGCCTTTATGAAGATTCCTCAGATGTAGCTCAATATCTTGAGGTGGCGGGCGTTCAAGTGGATGAAAGACTGCGCATCCCCTTCACCACCGACATTCAAAGGGAGAGAACCGGTATGATCCTTCTCCACACAGGAAAGGAAAGGAATGTGCTGGTGGTGCTAGCGGATTCCCAGGCGACGCTGAGAGAAACCGTGAGATTGCTGGGATCAGGCTTGTTTAGACAGGGCCTGTTGGGCGATTTTGTAGGAGTGTATCCGAACCCATGAATCTAGCAACCAGGATACTTGGACCTTTGGCCGCCGTTGGATCGATTTTATTGATCCTGGCTTGCCAATCGTCATCGCCTACCGCCACTCCCGGTACCGGTGGACCGGGCCTTACACCCGAGGTTGCGGCCTCCCGGCCGGACCAAACGCGGACGGGCGGTCTGGGCGTCCCCACCGCCACGCCGGTCCCGGCGGCCGCGATCGAAGCCGCCCTGCTGTTCGACGGCGGCCACAAGGCCGTTGACCAGGACTGGGGACTGTTCCGCACGGATTTTGACACCTGGCGGACAGGGCTTATCTCTTGTGACTCTAGCTCGGTCAGCGTGAGGCTGCAGCAGTTTGCCGGCGAGTTCGCCGCTATCACCGAAGCCGCCAGAGACCTTCCCCGCACCTCCCTGGTACGGACCATGGCCGACCGGTTGATCTTTGCCGCCGAGGGCGAGGAAGAGGCCCTGAGGGCCTTGCGTGATGCCTGGATATCGGGCAGTTCAGCGGCCCGTTCCGCCGCATCGCAGGGTACGATCAATGATTCTGAAGACCGTAACGGGCTAACTGCCTCTTCCGGTGGGCCGGGTAACCTGTCCCCATTTGAATCGGTTGACATCGCCCGGTCCCAGGCTTCCGCTTTGCAGAAAGAGGTGGCCGACGAGTTGAGCGACCGCCAGGACAGGGTGTCGTCCGCTGCAGATGTGCTGGCCTTCAGCGAAGAGTTTCAGGAAATCGCATCGGCATGGGATGAGTTTCACAAGGACTACGACTCTTTCCGGGCGCAAGAGGTCACCCTGACCTCGGTGGCAACCGTGGACCGGCTGAGCCTGCTGGTAGACCAGTTCAGCGACGTGGTGGTGTCCGTCCGCCAGCTCCCGGCCTTCGAGAGTACACGAGGGACCGCCCAGATATTGGCGGATGCCGCCCAGGGAGAGGAGACTGCCCTGCGCAACTTGAGGGATACTTTCCGGTTCTCCGTTGATGATCATGCCGGCCCAGGCGAGGAGGTGGCTTCAGGGGCAACCTCAGAGGGGGAAGCAGCCGGCGATAGGACAGGAGAATCCTCCCTAGCTGCATTACCCGGTGTCTTCATAGCCGAGGATCCGGGCCTTTTCGGTGCCTTTGCCAGCCGGATGGTGACGGGCAACGAATCACGCCGTCTGGCCCAGCTTGAACTCGCCGATGTGCTGAATGAAGTTTCCAGCAATCGCCGGATCGAAGTTACGGGCTTCGCCGGTAAATATCGAGACCTTCTGGTTAAATGGGACTCCTTCCACGTTGACTACAACGAGTGGCGAAATACAGAAGGCGGATGTGACCGGGCCGCGGCCGTTTCGGAATTGGGGCGGTTCACCCTTCGATTCAGCGATATCTCCAGCAGAGTGCGTGGATTACCCCGCGCTACCTCCTTGCGTCCCATGGGTGAATTACTGGTAGAGGCAGCCCGGCTGGAAGAACAGGCGCTCAAGGGGCTTCGAAATAGCTGGCAGCCCTTCGATGATGGGGCCTTTCGTGCTCTGGACCGCGAGCGCAGCACAGCCGACAGGCTACGCCGCCAGGTGGCGCTAGGGATCCAGGAACTATTGGAGCGGTACGGCCGGGCGGAGTAGGACACGGGTGGTTAAGCCGGCTCCCCTGGCAGGATAAACTTGACGAGCATCCTACGCTGTTAGCCGGCGCCGGCCTTCGTGGCCCCACCGTTGCCGCACGTGTCTCTTTTAGAGCAGTTGGGCGATCCAACGGTCGGCGCCCCGCACCATTGCGCTGAGGCCGGGCAGCATCCCCAAGGCTATCTCGGGGTTTTCCTCCAGCGCGCCGAGGAAATCATCCCTGGATAGAAAGAAACACTCCATAGGCTCCAGCGCGGTAACGTTGGCCGATGGAGGCAAACCGTCCAGCAGCCCGATTTCACCGAAACAGCTTCCCCTGCCCAGGATCGCCAGCACGGCTTCCGCCTCCCAGCTCTCCGAAGGCTTACTTACCTTGGCTACGCCGGATTTGATAAGGTAGAGGCCATCCACGGGAGCGGTGTCTCTGGCGACGTCCCGGATCTTATGTCCTTCCGAGAAGTGGATCACGCGTACCTGTTCAGCCAGCCGTTCCAAGGCATCTGGTTTCAGATGCCTGAACAACGGCAAACCTGCCAGAAACTCCACCACTCCCACGTGTTGACCCCCGGCGTCATTCGGCGATATTTGTAACATAAACCTGCTGTGGGCCAGTTTTGCTTCCAATTTGAACGTGAGGTCAATGACTACTGGAACCCTGACCGCGACATCATTATGGTCATGCCATCTGGGCTGGCCTACAGTGTTGACACCCTACATAAGACAGTGGCCATACCCATCGCCGCCCAGGGGCCAGGAATTCGGCGGGCTGAAACAACACCTTGGCGGATCGAATGGGTGTGTCTACACCAGGCCATGTTCTGCCAGTAACCGAGTATCTCGACTCGAGGGATGAGGTATTGGTTTGGTGTATAATTTGTATGAAAGAACTGTTCTAATTGTGTGCCATGAAGGTGAAGCGAAATTACGTTACATAACGCATTACGAATACCGCCTAATTTCGACAAGCCGTAGTATCTAGAACGTACAAACTGGCCCCGAAAAAATCACGAATAAAATCACGATTGGAGCTCGCCGCGCCCGTTTGAGGACGTTCCTTTGTATAATGTATATCGAGGCCGGGCGCACCAGGCCCGGATAAAAGTAAATTGCCAAGCCACGGCAACGGTGGCGGCTGGCCGGACATGCAATGGTAAGTAGAACAGCACCGTCTTTTGAGGGCCGGGTCGGTCAAGTGCTCTTGGAAGGCGGATTCATAACCGAGCAGCAATTGGCCGAGGCGCGGGAGGTCAGCGGGGCCGACGGCACAGGCCTGCTGGATACGCTTGTTTCCCACGGCATGCTGGCCCAGGAAACCCTGGTCACTGTCCTGAGCTTTCAGCTCAGGATCCCCGTAGTCGACCTGCGGCACGTCCAGGTCGATCCCGAGGCCGTGAAGCTGGTCCCCGAGGACTATGCGCGCCAGTACGGCGTGATGCCCACCGGATTCGATACCGACGGTTCCTTGCGCATCGCCACTCGGATGCCCAACGACTTTCAACTCTCTTCGGAGTTGTCTTCGGTTACAGGGCGCCAGACCAAGTTCGTTCTGGCCATCGGCGGAAGCCTTGAAGAGCTGATAGACAAGGTCTACTCCACCGGGTCCCCCCAGAGGGCTGCGGTTGCCGATGCGCCTACCCCGAGCCTCGATTCACCGCTGGTACTCACCGATGCGCCTGCCTCCACCGGTGTTCTCGGACAGGACCTGAGCGCGCTCCCGGCGATCCAAGCGGTGGAAATGGTTACCCTTCAGGCGATCAAGCGCCACGCCTCGGACATCCACATGGTCCCTCAGTCCGATTCGTCAAAGGTGCTGTTCCGGATGGACGGCTTTTTGCAAGAGATGGTGGTCCTGCCGTTAACGCTGCACGAGAGCATGGTTTCCAGGATCAAGGTCCAAGCCGGAATGGATATCTCCGAGGACCGGCGGCCCCAGGACGGCAGTTTTAGCATGAACTTCGGCGAGAGGAAGGTGGAATTCCGCGTTTCCTCCATCGGCACCACCTGGGGCGAGATGATGGTCATTCGTGTTCTGGACCAAGAGGGCGGTATCCTGAACCTTGAGGCCCTGGGCATGGATAACACGCCCCTGCACGTATGGCGGCAGCTAATGGCATTGCCCTACGGCATGGTCCTGGTGTCGGGGCCCACCGGCTCAGGTAAGACCACTACCCTGTACGCCTCGGTTGCGGAGCTTATCTCTAGCCGAGGCAACATCATGGCGGTGGAAGACCCCATCGAGTACCGGCTGGAGGGGATAAATCAGATCCAGGTAAACCGGGCCGCGGGTGTGGACTTCCCCTCCGGTTTGCGGTCTATCATGAGGCTGGACCCAGATATCATACTGATTGGAGAGATAAGAGACAACGAGACGGCAAAGACGGCGGTGAACGCCGCCTTAACCGGTCACCTGGTCCTAGCGTCGATCCACAGCAACGACGCCGCCGCCTCCATTGTGCGGCTGATGGACCTGGGAGTGGAGCCATTCCTGGCAGCCACCGGCGTGGTCGGTTCGCTGGCTCAACGCCTGGTGCGCAAGGTTTGTACCCAATGCCAGTTGCTGGTCGATCCGTCGGCGACCGAGGCCATGGCCTTCGAGCAGGAGATGCAGGAGACTGTCGAACAGTACATGGTCGGTCAAGGCTGCAACTACTGCAACGGCACGGGCTACACCGGACGCACCGGTGTATTTGAGGTGATGGCGGTAGATGAGTCGATCAGGAAGCTTATAGCCGTGGGGTCCAGTGGCCCGGAGATCCGCTCTCAGGCCTTGCAAAACGGAATGATCAGCTTGCGCCGTTCTGGCATGCTCAAGGCCAAGGAAGGAGTAACCACCTTGGAAGAGGTATTCCGGGGTGTATTCTTTATAGAATAGGTCCAGTACGCCGGGGAGTGCGACCCGGGCCTCCATGAATCGGGTCAGCCCAGTTCCTCCACGAATGGAGTCAGATTGTGATCAAGTACGTAGCCTATACCTGGCAGGGTGACAGGGTAGAGGGAGTCCTCCAGGTCAACCGGGAAGAGGAAGCGCGGGACCTGCTGCTGCGCGATGACTTGATCCCTTACCGCCTGGTCCAGGTGCGGCCTCGCCCATCGCTTTCGCGGTTGGCGCCCTACCTATTCAAGCCCAAGCCCCAAGAGATAATCGATTTCACGCGAAGTATGGCGGCCCTGCTTCGGGCCGGTATCCCGCTGCATGAGGCCGTGGTGATGTTTCGGGCCGAGAGCCGCGGCTTGGGCCTGAAAGAGATACTGCGCAGGGTCATCGAGGATATTGAGGGTGGCATGCGCTTCTCAGAGGCCATGGCCCGGCACCCAGCGATCTTCTCCACCTTCTACCTCCGCATATTGAAGTTCGGTGAGGTCACCGGCGGTATGGCCCGGTCGTTGCATCAGCTTGCCGACAATCTAGAGAAGAACAAGGTCATGAGGGATAAGGTCAAGAGCGCCCTGGTTTACCCGGTCATCAGCTTGGTGATGGCGATTGGCGTGGCAATCATCCTTATAACCTTCTCCCTCCCAGCCCTGGTGGGCATGCTTGAGGAGTTCGGTGGCGAGCTTCCGTTCGTCACAAAATTGTTGATATCCATCGCCGATTTCATAACGTTGTACCGGACTCACATGTTGGCTACCATCGCCGTGACGGGAGGGGCGGTCGCGGCCTTCTTCAAGACCCGCCGGGGCGCCCGGATGCGGGACGAGGCGCTACTGCGCGTGCCTGTGGTGAGCGGGGTACTGGTGCAAAGCAACCTGTTCACCTTTACGTCGGTCTTCGCAACGTTGCTCGAGGCCGGGATACCCAGCGTGGAAGCCCTGCGGCTGAGCAGCGATAGCTTGACCAACCTCGTCTTGCGGCATAGGTTGGAATTGATCATCGACGACGTCATCGAGGGCGGGCGTCTCGGTGTGGCCTTCAAAGAGCACTGGCCGAAACCTCCAATGCTGTCCCAGGCAATAATAACCGGAGAAGCCGCGGGCGGCCTGGCCGTTTCCCTTCACGGGCTTGCCGACTATTACGAGCAGGAATCGGCGAAAACCATAAATTCGGCTTTGGAATTGATTCAGCCCCTCGTCATCATACTGGTTGCCGGGCTGGTGGGATTCGTCGCCACGGCCGTCATGTCTGGTATCTACTCCGCCCTGGACAGCATCGAGTGACGCGGCATCTTTCTATGGGGGACCAGTCCCGTTAACCGGGTCAGTCCGGTGAGCTAGTCTCCTCGCACCTTTGGCAACCAACGATCTTGGTGTGAAATAAACTGCCTGGCCGGGTAGGCCTGGCGCACGTGGAGGAGGTGCTTCCAACTGTGAAGCCCCGGCAATGATAGGCTCGGAAGACCGATATTGGCAGAGAGTCCCGAAGGTAAACGTCCTCCCCGGTCAAAAGCGAGCGCCCTCAAAAGACATCATCTTGAAAGGGCTCCTCGCCCTGATAGTCGTGGTGGGGCTCTACCTCGTGTGGAGCCAATGGAACACCAGGGCGAACATCAATGACAGTATCGCCCAAGATAAAAGCGAGACCCAGAGATTGCAAGGCAGCCTGAACAGACAGCGGCAGACGATCGAGTCACTTCATGTTCAGATCAATCAATTGCAAGAGCGACAAGAGGGCTCGGCCTCGGCAATCGATCTGGTAACGGCAGGAGGAATAGACTGGTACGTCTCCCTGTCATCCCTGTTCAGCACGCAGACTTCAGGCTTGATCTTCGAATCGGTGACCGTCGAGCAGGGCGGCCGTGTTCTTTTGGCCGGATTGGCCACCGAACCGGGTTCCAAAGCCAGCCTGCCAACCCTGTTCAGCCGTATCTCCAGCGTCCTGGATTTCCAGGGCATAGAATGGTTTGAGGATTCGGAGCTCACCACCTTTTCGGCAACATTCCAGGTGCGCCAATGATGAGCCAGTTCCCGGCCCTGGAGAGGCTGCGGCCTCTGCTGCGCCTCGAGTATGCGATACTTGTAGCCCTGTTGCTGGTGGCCGCGGTCTGGTTCAATTTCAGTTCCAAGGTTGACGAGGTCAGGGTTGAAGAGACGAGGGTGCAAAAGACGCTGAAGGCGGCCGTGGACGATCTGAACCTATTTTCCGGAAGCAATGAGCGTGCCGAATTGGAAGAGGAGCTGGGGCTTCTCCAGTTGCAGTTCCAACAGGTGAATGATATTTCCCTTGAGTTGTCGCCCAAGGACGATGCCCTGCTAGTTCGAGACGATATACTGGCCTACGTTGACCAGCAGCAGCTAGCCCTGAACGCCTTCGGCCAACTGGAGGGTACAACCGCCGCGGGGGACGAGGAGATCCTCACCATTCGATACAGCTTCACAGTCCAGGGAGACGAGGAGGCTTTGGTTGGCGTACTGAGCCTGCTGAACGGGTATCCCACGGCTTCGGTGCAATCCTTGCGATTCACCAGGCTGGCGGAGGACCTGGAAGGCTGGGAGATGAGCCTGGAGCTGGCGGTCTTCTTCCTGGGCCCGGAAGAAGACCAGGAACAGGGCAATTAGGGAAGCCATGACAAGCTTTTTCAGAAACGGCAACCGGCAGGTGGCCACCATGACCATTGAGCATGGCGTGATCAAGCTGCTGGTGTGCCAGGGCTTGGAAGTGCTAGACTATCGCGTCTTGCTGGCCAACCCCCGGTTCTTCCGGGAGGGGCAGGTCAGCAACAGCCCCCGCGTTGCCGCGCTGCTGCTGAACGTGCTACCGGATATGCAGGGAGACTTCAGCCGGGTGGTGGGTGGCGTGCCCGGATTTCAAAACCGTCTGAGGCTCATGCAATTCCCCAAGGCCCAAGGGCTCGATCCCAAGGTGATTATTCCCCAGGAGGCCAGCAGGACCATGCGGGTTTCCGTGGAAACCTACGACCTGAGCTGGCTTCAGCTCCCCGACCGGCTTGACCGGACCCGCTGGCTTGTGTTGGCCAACAGCAGACGCTCCATTGGCTCCCTGGTGGACACGGCCCAGCAGGCCCAAATGGGACTGAAGGTGCTTGAACCTCGGGCCTTTGCCCTGGCTCGGGTGGTCAATTCCCTGGAAGCCGTGGTTGCCTGGACGGCGCCTGACGGGTGCGACGTCGTTATCGTCAAAGATTCGGTGCCCGTGGAGCACCAGAGCATCTTCTGGGGTGCGGAACTGGTGGAGGACACGGTCTTGGGAGACCGCCTGACCGAGGTGGTGGGGCGCACGATAAGCACTTTCAACACCTCGTCGCCCGAGGGTCCTCTGTCCGAAGATGCCCCGCTGTTCGTCCTCGGGTCCGCCATGGGCCGGGAGCCGGCCATAGCCGCAAGCGTGGTCAGAAATCTGGGACGAATAGCCGGCAGTATAGAGCTTCCTTTGATCGTGCCCGAAGACTTTCCCATACAGGATCTGATAGTCAACATCGGACTGATCCTGCGGGAGGCCTGATATCATGTTGGCGGTACTGGCCTTTTTCGTAGGGGGCTCCATTGGGAGCTTCTTGAACTTGGCGGCCGATAGGATGCCGGCCGGCCGCTCGATCGTCAGCCCCAGGTCATTTTGCGAGGCCTGCAACCGCCATCTGGCCTCTTTTGACATGGTTCCGGTTTTCAGCTACCTGTGGCTCCGGGGCAGATGCCGGTACTGCCGCGCCAGGATTCCGCTCCGGTTTATGGTGGTTGAGGCCTTCATGGGCGCTCTATTTACGTCCATCTATTTCAGGCATGGCTTTGGGGCCGAATTCATTGTCCTGGGCATCGCCGTTTCTCTGCTCATGGTTGTGGCGCTGATAGACCTGGAACGTGGCCTCATTCTCAACCGGATCATCTACCCTAGCCTGGTCGTGCTGGTCCTTCTTGCGCCCTTTTGGACCGAGCTGGGGCTCACCCGGTCCTTCTTTGGGAGTGAAAGCATGGTCGCGTCGTTGCTGAACTCCATAGCGACAGGATTGGGCGCTTTTCTGGTCTTCCTGGCGATCGCCCTGGCCTTTCCTAAAGGTATGGGCGGTGGGGATATAAAATTGGCCGGCGTGATCGGACTGCTCGCGGGCTTCCCTGGCGCCCTGATCGCTTTGTGGCTCGGGATCGTCAGCGGGGGCCTCGTTGCCATCGGCCTGCTTGTGTTTCGCAAGTTGGGGCGGAAGGACACCATGCCATTCGGTCCCTTTATGGCCCTAGGCACCATCGCCGCGCTTCTGGCGGGAGGAGAGATCATCTCCTGGTACCAGGAAGTGGGCGACTACGTGGTGAGATTTTGAGTATCAAAGCTCCAATCAAACCGTTTCAGGGCGCAGGTCAAGGTTTAAAGCGCCTATCAGCCGCGGTCCGGGGGGGAGACCGTGGGTCTTCCTTTGACAGCCGGCAAGGGGACAGCGGTGGGTCCCAGCCTTTGGAGCGGTACGTTGGCGTTGTTTCCCAATCGCTGGCCGTGTTCCGCTTCGTATCGTTCGCCATGGGAGCAGGTTTAGTCTTCGTTCTCGATCCCAGTGACAACCAGCCTCTCGTGTCCGGAGATCAAGAGCTCTTGGTGCTGGGCCCCATGGTCTTGCTGGTGGGCACGTTTAACGTGTACCGGATCGTGTTGCGCTTCGACCCGGCCCGGCCCAGAGACCTGGTGCAACGGACGAGTCTGTCCATTGACATGTTGCTTAGTGTGAGCCTGACTCTCATGTCTGGCGGCCTCAATAGCCCCTTCCTGATCTACTCCCTTTCGCCGATCCTGACCGCAAGCCTCCTCATGAATCTGCAAACCGCCATGATAGTCGCCGGAGTATCCGCGCTGGCGATGACGGGGATACACGTGGTGGCCGAGTTCGGGATCATCAACATGCCCGGGTTCTTTGAGCGGAATTATCTGCTGCTGCTGGCGCTGCTATACTCGGCGGTCAGCATGTTGGTGGTAGGCTTGCCGTTTCTGGCCAATCTGAACTGGCAGCGGAGGGTGCGGTTTGAATCCCTGGCCGCCGAGCGTCAGCGCCTGCGCCGGGATGTTCACGACAATGTGGCCCAGACCCTGGCCTTTCTCAAATTAAAGATGAAGCTGGCCGAACAGCGGGCTTCCCAGGGTAGGAACGCGATAACTCAGAGCGATCTGGCGGAGATTGGCAGCATCGTCGAAAGGACCTATCTGGCGGTGCGGGACTATCTGGACGACACCGGCGAGGAGAGCAATGAGCCGCTGGGAGTCCAGCTCCGCGGGGTCGTGGACATATGGAGCCAAGATACGGGATTGGCGGTGGAGACCACCGTAACCGGCGAAGAGTGGGACCTGCCGGCGCCGGTGAAGTTTCAACTCCTGCAGGTGGCGCGGGAAGCCCTGGCCAACGTGGCTAAACACGCCTATTCCAAGAATGTGTGGGTGGAACTGCGGTGCGGACCAGACGACGTGACGATCCGCGTTCGTGATGACGGTAGGGGCTTTGCGACTTCTGGGCTGATGGGCCACGGAATGGGTATAATGAACGAAAGAACGGCCATGGCCGGAGCCTCGCTGGACATCAGTAGTACGCCGGGAGAGGGAACAGAAGTGGCGGTGACCTATTCCAGGGAACGGAAGCAGGGGGACTGATGGATGCGATAAGGGTGTTGGTAGTCGACGATCACGACCTGTTCCGCCGGGGTCTCATGGAGGTCCTGGACGAGGAATCGGATATGGAGGTCATCGGAGAGGCACGCAACGGCCTGGAAGCCATCGACCGAGTGGCGGAGCTGTCTCCTGACGTGGTGTTCATGGACCTCAATATGCCCGGCCAGAACGGCATCGAGACCACCGCCTACTTGACCCAGAAGTGGCCGGACATGAAAGTTCTGGTCCTGACCGTGTCCGAGGAAGCCGCCGACCTCTACAGCGCGCTGCGCGTAGGCGCTCGGGGGTATGTCTTGAAGATATCCGACCCCCAGGAGATCGTCGACGCGCTACGCCAGGTGCATCAGGGTTGGGTGGTGGTCTCCCCAGCCATGGCGCCACGGTTTCTCTCCGATCTGGCCGGCCCCGGGGAGCCCGCCGCGGCCGCTCCCTCTTCCGAGGGGCCTCAGGAGGGAGTAACCCAGCTGACCATACGGGAGCAGGAGATCCTGCGGCTGGTGGCGCGAGGCTTCTCCAATGCGGGGATCGCGGAAGAATTGATGGTGTCAGAGAACACGGTGAAGAGCCACATCAAGAACATCCTGGGCAAGCTCCACATGAAGAACCGGAGCGAGGCGGCCAGCTACGCCGGCAGGCTGGGACTCACCCAGGCTCCGGAAGACGGGCCGGGGCGCCGTTCCGATTAGAATTAGTTCCAGCCTTCCTCATCTAGTCATCGGCGGCGCCCGTTGATTCCGGCCTGATATATTTCCCTAAGGCGCCGGCGGATCCCGGGCGGGCATCCGCGACGCGCCGGGGTCAAGAAGCCGCTGGGATGGTGCGCCCGTAAGTTCCGATGCTGCGTCGCTGGCTACGGACGCGGAATCGGGTCTCCTCTCCTACCTGAAAGGGTAACTCTCCCACTTTCTCACCGATCCCCTATGCTTTTGCGCCTGGGCCACAGGCGGTGACACTCGCCCCATGCCGGCCCAAGAGCTTGCTAGTCGCCGGGACCGTGGCCGTGCTACGCATCGCCGCCCCGAGTTTATCGTCCTCGACCAGCCTCCAGTGCCTTCAGATCGGAATTATCCCAGCCAACGGCCAACTATCGCCCGGCGTCTCCTCTAATTGCTTAGCTCCATTTTCACCCGGCCGTTCACCCATTGGGGTGATGTGGGCAAGGCGCCTGCGACTCATAATTGAGCTTGGTTGGGCTGGACCCAGCGATCCTTGAAGCCACGGGACCACAGATATGACAATAAATCGCACGGCCATCGGCCCTGGGTGTTTACCCTCAAAAAGATTGGGTGAGAACACCCAGGAAAACTGAGGGGCAACATGCCGCGTTATTGGTGTTAGCTGTCTATGGCGTGAGGAGATTGCCCTGTAGTCTTGGGAAAGTGTTCCCAGAGGATTTCGAGAACCGTGTGGAACAGAGTAGGGCGACCGGCGAAGCCAAAAGAGGAGGTATTCCATGTTCAGGAAGATCTTGTTAAGGGGGGAGGGGTTTACCCTGATCGAGTTGCTGGCGGTGATGGCCATCGTGGCCGTGTTGGCCGGGATCATCGCGGTGGCGGTCAGCGGTAGTGGTGAGACCAGCAAAGATACACAGACAGTGAACGACGGCACCACAATCGAGACCTCGGCGGCCGAATTCTTTGGTAATGCCACCGGGGCTTCTTTGGTGGAGAAAAGTAGCATTAATGGCAGTGTGTTCTACCCTTACACTGCTGGGACTACCGGCGCAGAAGTAACCAGCTCCCTGTGGCCCGAGGACTTTATATCGGCTACATACGCGACCGAGTTATTCGACTCTGGCGCCGCTGTGTCCAAAGTCACCCTGACGCTGAGAGATGGCACAACTGCTCAAACCGTGAAAGATTTGCTCGAAAAATTCACTGCCATCAGCTTTAGCGATCTTGAAGACGCCAATGTGCTCACCAGTGAGCCTGACAGCTTTGCAGCGGTTAGCGAAATAACCGGCCTAGAGAACGGCACTAAGAGCTTCCGCAATTTCCTGTGGTTGTTCGAGAAAGATACCGCCGCCGGCAGCACGGGAACAGTAGACTCCCGGAACGTTGTGATATATAAGCTGGTGAGCATCACAAAAGTATCTGATGGGAACTTTGTAGAGCTGAGTTACCTGCGCATCTTCTAGACACCGGCAATTAGGTTAAGAATCGCCATGGTATTCGGCACAATGTCCACGACGCCGGGCGGCTGGTAGGATTCCCGGAAGGGCCGCCCGGCCCAGGTGGTCAGCAGCGAAGTAGTGGTGGGCGGCAACAGTGCAGACAGTAAAACGAGTACGGCGCCGGGTCAGCATAGTTGAATGGGCGGTGATCATCGGCACGCTGGTCGTTCTGGCAGCAACCGCCTTGACCGTGGTCGGCGGTTACCTGGACCGGAACCCGGACCGGCGCCCAGACGGTCAACTTGAAAGGTCCCCTGCCTCGGGCGAGGGGCCGAACCTGATAATCGTCGGCGGCAGTTTCCCGGAGCCCATCGCCGGTTCCCCAGCCATGGTGTAGCGTCTCACCAATACAGACTAGGTTGCTGGGGCCGTAACCCCCGGGCCCAGCAACCGGCCCTCGCGGTGACGCCCTCACCCACAAGGACTAGCCCTCTAAGCTCGCAAGAGCGGAAAGGGCTAGCCCTTTTTTCATCCCCGGATTAAACTTTCGGGTGATGACAAAAGGCCGGACAATCCTCAGAATGAAGGCACTCTATCTGAATTCGGCGGCCCAGGGCAGGGTACCAAGGGGGCCCAAGATGTTAAGCAAGATGGTAAAGGCGTTATTCAAACGGGTCAGCTCATCGGGATTCACCCTGATCGAGCTGCTGGCGGTGATGGCCATTGTGGCCACACTGGCTGCCATTGTGTCGGTGGCAGTAACCGGCTCCGGCCAGACCAGCCGGGACACGCAGGTGCGTGAAGACGGCAACTCCGCACGAAACGCGGTGGCCGACTTCTTTGATGACCAGCCGGTCACCGAGCTCTTTGAGTCCCTCAAGGTAACCGTGAAGACGGAAGCTACCACGTATACGGACGTCACGGAACAGATCAGTAACAAATTCCCGGAACTCTTTATCACCGACTTGTATTTCGATGTGTTCCACGTGACCGTGGAGGGAACGACCACGGTTTCGCCTGCACCAACTATTACGGTGAACGCCATCAAATTCTTCGACAAGGATGGAGGCGGAATGGTCGCCACCGACAGCGCCATTCCGGCCGATGTAACCGCCAACACCGACTACTCGGAGTGGACCATCTTGAGAAGTGGCGTCTCCATAGTTCTCAACGCCGACGACATAGACAAGACGATGGAGATAGGAAACACTACCTATTACTTCGAGCTCGATACAACCAATAAGATAGTGACGGTCACACTGGGGGCCTTCCTGGCTGGAGCCGAAACATCGACAGTGGGCACGGCGACCGTCTTCGAGGTTGATGACCTGCTAACCGCCTTCAATGCTCTCGACTGGCATTCCCTGGATGAAGGCGGATTCAGCACCACCATCCCCGAGAGCGTTAACGCCGTGAGCACCATAACCGAAACAGTCTCGTATCCCCAATATCTGTGGCTGCTGGAAAAAAGCGAGGAGAAGGGCAGCACCGGTAAGGTCAACTCCCGTGATTTGGCAGTGTTTGTGCTCACCGAAGTGATAGCAGACACAACCAACACCACCCAGTTCAACCTGAACTTCCGGCGGTTGTCATAGCCTAGACGATCCGGCGGACCCGAAATCTGGAAGTTATCTGACCACTCCCGGCGAAGCGGCTCTCCAGCCGCCGGTTCGGGAGTGGCCGTTTTCTGTGGTGAGCCGAGTTGCTACGGAGCATCAAGGGGTCAAGGCGTGAAGGTCAACCAACTGCCGGGACAATCGCGAGCGCCAGTGCTTCTCAGTCCCTTCGGAAAGTTGCCGCGGAGATGCCGGCGGCTCAGCCACTAAGCACCTTAACAAGATAAAGTCCATCCATTTTTAGTCCGGTTGGGAACCCGGCCACGTGACTGCAGGATCTGCCCAATGTGGCAGGTATCCGGCGGGTCCTCCCTGTTCCTACCAATGGCGGCCAAGGCCCATGGTGGCGTCTTCACCCGAAGGGACTAACCCTTTTATCATCCCCCGGTTCACCTGTTGGGGTGATGTTGGCCCAGCGTGTAGGCCCCACAATGAAGGCAGTCACTGAAAAGTCAGCCGAGGCCAGATTATATGAAAAC
>JADFJS010000025.1 GCA_022566155.1 Chloroflexota bacterium | reverse complement strand
ACCGATCACAAATTGTCCTGAAGCTTTTCGTCGGACCACCTGCGTAGATGTCGTAGAACTCTACGATAGTTATCATGCTTGTCCCCGTTTACTCGTCCGCAAGCCGTTTCTCAAGGTCAGAGATGCGTTCCAGAGCCTCGTGGAGTTTAGTTGCTAGGAGGTCATTGAACCTATCTTGTTCTGCCAATCGCTCCTGCACAAGTTGATACATAGCCTGCCCGCTAATTTCATCGAATTTCCCAGAGATTTGGCTTTGAACTGCGTCTTTTTTCCCCTTTGCTCCGCTTTCTAATAATTTACGCTGAGCGTGAGTCGTTAAATTTTTGGTTGTCGTCACGACTTTACCGCCGCTATCAACTAACTTGTCAGCCGTGTTCCTGCCCAAGTCGGTCAAACTTTTGATGGGGCCTTTACGCCTGCTCATGGTGTGGCACCTCGCGTCAGCTAATGTGAAGGCGCAGTTTGGAGTTTGCTAATTCGTGAATCTCACCTGTCCGTCGGCAGTTCCAGGGCAAACACAGGATCGAGGACAATTGTCTCTCCCATGTTAGCCCCGGGCGAACAGTTTCTGGACCGTTTTTATCACCCTCGATTCGTTGGGCATGTAGTTGTTCTCCAATACCCGGCTGTAGGGCACCGGCGTATGGGGCGCGGTGACCTTCGATGGGGGGGCGTCCAGGTAGTCGAAGGCCTCATCAGCTACCATAGCGCATATTTCGGAAGCTATGCTGCAGATGGGGGTGTCTTCGTCCACTACGACAAGACGGTGGGTGCGCTTGACTGAGTCGATGACGTGGTCGTAGTCGATGGGCGAGATGCTGAGCAGGTCGATCACTTCGGCGTTGATCCCCGACTTGGCCAGCTCTTCGGCCGCCGCGGTGCAGACCCAGGTCATGCGGGATATGCCCACCAGGGTGATGTCGGTCCCTTCCCGGACGGTGCGGGCCTTGCCTATTGGAAGCTCGTAAGGTTCTTCAGGCACCGGACCGGTGTTGCCGTACAGTCCTTTGTGCTCAAAGTAGACCACCGGGTCATCGTCCCGGATAGCGGCGGTCAATAGCCCCTTGGCGGTGTAAGGGTCGGAAGGGACCACGCCCTTCAGGCCCGGTATGTGGCTGAAGATGGAGTAGTAAGACTCGGAGTGCTGGGCGGCGCTGCCGAACCCGGCGCCGATGCGGGTGAGCAGGGTGAAGGGAAGCGTGACCTGGCCGCCGAACATGTAGCGCATCTTGGCGGCGTTGTTCAGCAGTTGGTCCATGCAAACGCCGACAAAGTCGATGAACATCAACTCGGCGATGGTGCGCATACCCGTGGAGGCCGCGCCAATGGCCGCCCCGATGAAGGCTGCCTCGGACAGAGGCGTGTCCAGCACCCGCTGATTTCCGAACTGTTGGATCAAGCCAACGGTGGTGCGGAACGGCCCGCCCCAGGCGTCGACGATGCCCAGGTGTTCCCGGCCCGCGCCCCCGGCGATCTCCTCGCCCATGATGATGACCGTCTCATCCCGCTCCATCTCCTGGCGTATGGCTTCATTGATTGCTTCCCGGTACTGGAGCTCCCTGGTGGCGGTGGTCGTCATGCGATTCTCCTAAAGGCTATCGGCAACGAAACTCTGGGTTGGTTTGAAGCTGTTTGCCGGGCGCCGGCCGCCGATGGCTCAAACTTCCATGCTGGCGCCGCGCTTCAGCGCCTCGGTCGGGTAGCTGACGTAAACGTCCTCGTAGAGCTCCTGAGGCTCAGGCAGGGGACTCTCATCCGCGAACTTGATGGCTTCCTCCATGAGCTGCTCCGCTTCCCGGTCGATCTGGTCCAGCTCCTCGGCGGTGATATCGCCCTGGGGGATAACCGCTTCCCGGAAAAGCTTGATCGGGTCCCGGCCTCGCCAGTAATCCTCCTCCTCCTTGGTGCGGTAGTTGAGAGGATTGTCGAAAACCGTGTGTCCATAAAAACGATAGGTGAGACACTCCAGGAGAGTCGGACCTTCGCCGGCCCGGGCCCTGGCCACCGCTTGTTCGGCGGCGTCATATACAGCGAAAACGTCCATGCCGTCCACGTGAATTCCGGGCATGTTGTAGCCGGCGGCCCGGTCGGCTACGTGGGCGGTCGAGAGGGCGTACTCCACCGACGTTGACTCGGCGTATTGGTTGTTCTCGCATAAGAAAATGACGGGCAGCTTCCAGACGGAGGCCAGGTTCATGGACTCGTGCAATACGCCCTGGTTGGCGCCGCCATCACCGAAGAACGCCACCGCCACCCGTCCCAGGCCCTTTAGCTTGGAAGTCAGCGCGGCGCCCACCGCCAACGGGATGCTGGCCGCCACCACGCCATTGGTTCCCAACATCCCCTTGCTCATATCGGCGATGTGCATGGAGCCGCCCTTGCCTTTGTTGGAACCGGTGGTCCGGCCGAACAGCTCGGCCATCATCAGCTTGGGGTCCACCCCCTTGGCGATGCAGTGGCCATGGCCCCGGTGGGTGCTGGCCAGGTAGTCGTCGTCGGTCAGGTGGGCGCACATGCCGGTGGGTACCGCCTCCTGGCCGGCCGAAGAGTGCAGCGAGGCAGACATGCCGCGCTGCCCGGTTTCAGGGATACCGCGCTCTTCGAAATTGCGGATGGTCACCATGGTGGTGTAGAGCTTCAGTAAAGTGTCCCGGTCGATTTCCATAGAGTCTCCTTTATGGAGGCGTGGGATTGAGGATGGGGCAATTTGCACCCATGGTAGCATGGGGCATAGGCATGTGAATAGTCGTGTTTCGCGGTAACCGGCTCTACCATCCAGCCCAGACAGGGAGGGCCATCAAGACAGCGTTAGCTTCCCGCAGGATGCGCCGTGCTGGGGATGAATGGGAACGGCGTCAGGCAGCGGGCAAGCCGGACACGTGAACCGGTTCGCCGGTGTCTACGCCCAATATCAAGGCCGCACTGCCGTCGGCCACGGCGATCTCCAGGTAGCCGTGACTGCCCACCAGGGCCAACAGGGCGCCTGTCTGTCCAGGTTCCTGGTCGTGGAAGGTTCGGCTTAGCTGGTTGATGCGGTGGCCTTTGATCTCCACCTCTAGCGTTGCGGCGTCGGCCAGTTCCTGGACTGGGATGTTGGTCACCAGATTCCCGAAATGGTCGATGTAGAGTATCTCGCCGGTAAGGTTATCGCCGTGGCGCGCCGGCTGGGGCGTTGGCAGCCAGACAATCTCTCGGGCGGGCTCGCCTAGCTGGTCCGGTGACACTCCCAGGGAAAGGTGGGCCGCCACCGGGGCAAATATGTCCCGTCCGTGGAAGGTGTGGCTCACCGGGTTTAGCCAGTAGCGGCTGTTGGTCAGGTAGTAAGCGGCGCAATCCGGGGGTAGCGGGACCAGTCCCGATTGCCGGGGGATCTCCCGCAGGTGGTCACGAAGGATAAAGCTGAGCAGGCCGTTATCGGGGGCCAGAAACCGGGCCGTCGGCGTGACCACCAGCAGCGGCTTTCGGTTGGTCCCAACGCCCGGGTCGACCACCGCAACGTGGATGGAGCCTTCGGGAAAGAAGCGATAGTTTGTGCCCAAGATGAAGGAGCCCTGCCGGATATTCTGAGACTGTATCTGGTGAGTCAGGTCTACGATCGTGGCCGAGGGGTTGATCCGCAGGACCACACCGTGCAAAACACCGGCATAGGGACTAGCCGCGCCGAAATCGGTGGTCAGGACTATGGGGGGAGCAACCATGGTGCTATCGGACTTGCCTTGAAAGTTGACGGCTAGCCCAACCACCCTGAAAGGCTCAGGAGGGAGACCCCGAGGAAGACGCCCGATAAAACGATGGTGAACTGGAAAAGGGTCTTCTCCAATCCTCGCCGGGTACGAATGGTGGACTGGGCGGAGCCGAACAGCCCTCCACCGCCCTCTTTGACCTGGGCCAAGATTACCAGGATGATGGTCAGGGATATCAATATCTGTGCCACGTTCAGGTATGCCGGCACGAGTTCTCCTCTTTAAGCCCTCGGTTTCCCACCGTCGAATGGGAGACGCAATTCAGGGCATCCTTCCTAGATGCGGATGATTTGGATGCGGATGATTTGGCGCTAATGTTTCAGGGCCTCTAGCCCCTCTTGTATCAGGCGGTTGACCAGGTCGGGCTTGGCGCGGCCACCGGTGATCTTCATCACCTGGCCCATCAGAAAGCGGGCGGCGGTGTCCTTACCCTGGAGGTAGTCGTCCACCGCCTTGGGATTCGACTCGATGGCCTGGGACACGGCCGACGCCACCACCGCGTCGTCGTCGATCTGGACGTACCCCTTGTCGTGTACGATCTGCTCGGGCATGCCGCCGCTGTAGAAGACTTCTTCCAGTACAGTTTTGGCAGTGGTGGTGCCCAGAACCCCTTGCTCAACCAGGTCGATCAACTGCACCAGGTGGGCGGGGCTCACTCTGGTCTGGCCGATGTCCTGGTGCTCTATGTTGAGCAACCGGCTCAAGTCTCCCAAGATCCAATTGCTTGCCTGTTTGGCGAACTTCTCCAGTGCTTGTCCGGCGAGTTGCTTGCTCCCCACCGCCGCTTCGTAGTAATCGGCCATGGCTTTGGAGCTCGTTAGCAGGCCGGCGTCGTAATCGGACAGACCGTACTGCTGGGCCAGGCGCTTGCGGCGTTGGTCCGCCAACTCCGGCAGGCCGGACCGGATGTCCTCAACCCAGGCCGGGTCGATCACCAGCGGCGGCAGGTCGGGCTCCGGGAAGTACCGGTAATCGTGGGCGTATTCCTTGCTTCGCTGGGACACGGTAACGTTGCGCTGCTCTACCCAGCCCCGGGTTTCCTGGACTACCTTGCCGCCATCTTCCAGGATCCCACGCTGGCGCTCCACCTCGTGTACGAGGGCCATGTACACCGACCGGAAGCTGTTCATGTTTTTTACTTCGGAGCGTGTCCCTAGCTGGGTGCTGCCCACGGGGCGGAGACTGATGTTGGCGTCGCACCGGAAGCTCCCGTCCTGCATGTTGGCGGTGGAGACCCCCAGGTACTGGAGTATCGAGTGGAGCTTCATCAGATATGCGCGGGCTTGCTCCGGCGACCGCAGGTCCGGGGCGCTGACCACTTCCATCAAGGGCACGCCGGAGCGGTTGACGTCTACCAGGCTGTATGACTCTCCCGGCGCGTCGGGGAAGTGGTGAAGCTTGGCCACGTCCTCTTCCAGGTGGACGCGCTCGATCCCAACGTGGTTTTCCTGGCCGTCCGCCACCACATCCAGGTAGCCATCGACGGCCAAGGGCAGGTCGTATTGAGAGATCTGGTAGCCCTTCATGAGGTCAGGGTAAGGGTAATTCTTGCGGTCGAACTTGGAATGCTCCGGTATCCGGCAGTTGAGGGCCAGGCCGGTCATTATGGTGTATTCCACGGCCCGCTTGTTGATAACCGGCAGAGTGCCGGGCAGGCCCAGGCATACGGGACACACGCGGCTATTTGTGGGCGCGGCCTGGTAATCGGCACGGCAGGAGCAAAACATCTTGCTCCGAGTGTCTAGCTGGACGTGGACCTCCAGGCCGATCACCGTTTCGTAGTCCATCTGCTCCGCCCGCGGCGCGGGTTAAATACTGGTGCGGTTTAAATACTGGTCTCACGAGGTACAGGTTTCACCCTCCAGTATAGCAGCCGGGATATGGAGCAACAACGAAACACGGGGCAGGCGCCGCAAGATCTGGTGAATCGCCTACCTGGCATGGAGCCCGGTCATGTTTGGCTACTCGGCCAAGGCTCGGCGCCTGGGGCGAACCCAAACCGTCACATCCTGGCCAATACGGCCTGGGCCGTGGCGCCGATATCGGCGGGTGTGGGGATGATGGTGGCGCCGGCCTCGCGCAGCGCCTGGATCTTAGCATCGGCCCGGGCGTCTTCCCCGGTGATGATGGCGCCGGCGTGGCCCATTCGTTTCCCCGGCGGCGCGGTGGCTCCCACAACCAGGGCGCAAACCGGCTTGGTGAATCCCTCTTTGATGTAGGCTGCCGCGTCCTGCTCCAGGCTGCCGCCTATCTCACCGATCAGCACAACCAGGTCTGTGTCCGGGTCATCGTTGAACAGCCGGAGGGCGTCCACGAAGCTGGTGCCGATTATGGGGTCCCCGCCAATGCCCACGCAACTGGACTGGCCGATGCCCAAGCTGGACAGTTGCTCCACGGCTTCGTAGGTCAAGGTGCCGCTGCGGGAGACAACGCCGGTGCGTCCGGGCCGGTGGATCGACCCGGGCATGATGCCCACCTTACAGGATGCCACGGGGCTGATCAGGCCGGGACAGTTGGGTCCGATGAGCCGCACCTGCTTGCCAGCCAGGTAGGGCGTAAGCCGGACCATGTCCTGGACGGGTATCCCTTCGGTGATACAGACGATAAGTGGTACCAGGGCATCGGCGGCTTCGGCGATGGCATCGGGGGCGAATGCAGGTGGCACGAATATCAGGGAAACGTTAGCCTGGGTTTCCCGAACCGCCTGCGCCACTGCGTCGAACACGGGTACGCGGTCTTCAAATAGCTGGCCGCCGCGGCCCGGAGTCACCCCGGCCACCACATTTGTGCCGTAGGCCATACAGGAACTGGCGTGGAAACTTCCCTCCCGCCCGGTGATGCCCTGCACCAAAACCCTGGAGTTTTCGTTCACCAGTATGCTCATACCAGCCCACGCTTATGGGAGAATCTGTGGCTAATGCCCGATGCCGACTAGAGATTAACCGGATTCCCGGATGACCTGGGCCGCTTCCGCCAGGCTATCGGCGAAGGTAACGGGCAATCCCGATTCCCTCAGGATGTTGCAGCCTTCCTCCACGTTGGTGCCCAGCAAACGAACCACCAGAGGCAGGTTCGACCCTTTCCTCTGGTAGGCCAGCACCACGCCGCTGGCGGCCAGGTCGCATCTGAGGATGCCGCCGAAGATGTTGACCAGGACGCGAGTCACTTTCGGGTCGGAAAGGATGATCTCCACGGCATCGGCCACCAACTCGGCGGTGGCGCCGCCACCCACATCCAGGAAATTTGCCGGGGCGGCGCCGGCGGCGCTGGCCACATCCAGGGTTGCCATGGCCAATCCGGCGCCGTTGACCAAGCAGCCAACGTCGCCGTCCAGCTTAACATAAGCGATGCCCAGCTCGGCGGCCCTGGCCTCCAGTTCGTCCTCCTGAGATGGGTCCCGAAGCTCTTGAAGTTCCTGGTGGCGGAACAATGAATCGTCTTCCAGGTTTATCTTGGCGTCCAGGGCCACGATCGCGCCATCGCCGGTAACTATCAGAGGATTTATCTCCGCCAGGGTGCAATCATTTTCCACAAAGACACGATAGAGCGCGGTCATTACCTGGCCGGCGGCGCGAGCCGTATCGCCCTGGAGGTCTAGGGCGGCCGCCAAACTTCTCGTTTGGAAAGGCATCAGGCCCAACAGCGGATCAATCATCTGGGAATATATGGCCTCCGGGTTGGAAGCGGCCACCTCTTCGATGCTGACGCCTCCCATTGGGCTGGCCAGCATGATGGGGGCCTGCTGCGTCCGGTCGATGGTGATCGCCAGGTAAAGCTCCCGCTGGATGTCCGCCAACTCCTCGATCAGCACCTGGCGAACCGGCGCCCCTTCTGGCCCCGTCTGGGGCGTGACCAGGTTTCGGCCCAGCATACCCTTGGCGAACTCGGCGGCCTCCTCAGGGGAGGCGGCAACTTGGATACCACCGCCTTTGCCCCGGCCACCGGCGTGGATCTGGGCCTTGACCACTGCGCGGCCACCGAACTCTTGAGCCGCCTGAGCGGCCTCCTGGCCCGTGGTGGCGACCCTTCGGCGAAGCATAGGTATACCGTACTTTGAGAAAAGTTCTTTGGCCTGGTATTCGTGAATCTTCATCGTCGCCTTCTGCCATAGAATGTATGGGATTTTCATCTTCGGGTCAATGCGCCCTAAATGTCAGAAAAGTGACAGAAAAGTGGACAAAAATATCGGTGCAGGCCATAATCCAGATTCCAATGGAGGCTGATAAATGACGAACAAGCTACGCTACAGCAAAGTCATAGAGCTACTGGAACAGGACAAACCGGTGTTCTGCTCGGGCCTGGTTTGGAATGGGAACCTGGACGACCTGACATTCATCGCCGACTCTGACTACGACATGGTGATCATCGAGATGGAGCACCAGGGGTTCAGCTTCAACGACCTGCGGGTTTCCCTTCAGTTCTTGCTCAATCGCCGGCGTCTGGCCGACAAAGGAGACGTACAGGCGGACCTGGTGCCCCTGGTACGGATTCCGCCCAACCTGAGGGAGCGCAACCAATGGGTCATCAAGCAGGCGCTGGACACCGGCGTGTATGGGTTGGTGCTGCCCCACTTGAACAACGTGGAGGACGCCCAGGCGGCGGTGATCGCGGCCCGATACCCTCAGGTGCCCGGCGTGGCCGACTTTGAGCCTCAGGGAGAACGGGGATGGTGGGCGCGAATCGCCCCCCGCTACTGGGGTCTGACCGCCCAGGAGTACTACGATGCAGCCGACCTCTGGCCACTGGACCCCGACGGCAACATGCTGCTGATGGGCATCGTGGAGGAGCCCGAGGGTGTCAAGAATATACGGGATATACTCAGGCGGGTTAAAGGCATCGGCGCTATCTGGGCCGGTCCGGGAGATATGTCGGTGGCCATGGGACATCGGGGCAATGCAGGCCATCCCGACGTGCAGGAGAACCTGCTGCGGATCCTGGCGGCATGCCGGGAAGCGGGCGTGCCCTGCGCTACGGGAGCTACCGCCGCCGAGGTTCCCATGCGCCTGGAGCAGGGCTTCCGCATCATCATAACGTCGCCCGAAAAATCAATCTCGGGGCTAGAGGAGGGCCGCCGCCTGTCTGGGCGCTAAGGGCATCCAACAAGCGGACCGCTGGAGCTGAGGCCGGGGTTCGCGGAAGGAACGGCCCCATAACCGAAAACCCCCATCTTCTTAAATACAGGAAGATGGGGGTTTAATCGTTTCCCTACAAGGGAGTTAAAGCGGGAGGGAGCTTCTATCTTCCTCCCCCGGAACCAGAGCCAGGGCTGGCCAGGTACCGGAAGAGGTCGGCGTCGGCCGACATGATTACCGTGGTCCCTGGATTCATGAAAACCCGGTAGGCCTCCAGGCTGCGGCGGAAGGCGAAGAACTCGGGGTCTGCCTGCAGCGCTTCGGCCAGGATCGAGATGGCTAGGGCTTCACCTTCACCACGGAGACGAGCGGCGGTCCCGTCGGCTTCGGCCAGAATGATCTCCACATCCCGGTCGGCGCCGGCGCGGCGCCTGCGGGCTTCCTCTTCGCCTTCGGCGCGGAGCTGGCGGCCGATCTTTTCCCGGTCGGAGCGCATCCGCTCGAAGATACGGCCGGAAACCTCGCCCGGGAAGTCGGCTCGTTTGATGCGCACGTCTAGCATCTCTATGCCGAAGGGCGGGCTTTCCTGCGCCAACTCGGCCTGGACGGCCGCAAGTACCTCGTCCATCATAATGGTGCGGCTATCCGTAGCGATGACTTCTGCGTTGCCTTCGCTGTCGGTGATGGGGTTGCCATCCTCATCCAACTCTACGTCGCCGCCGATGATCTGTTCACGGCTCCGATCGGCAACCGCAGCCCGCAGGGCGGCGTTGATCCTTTGACCGATCACCCGCCGGGCATTCTCCGGGGTCGAGAGGGTTATCCGGAAGGCGACCGGATCGATGATCTTGTAGCGGGCGTAAGCGTCGATCTCCAGGATGTTGATATCCCGGTCCAACATGCGCTCCGGTGGAGCGTCGATCCTCAGGACACGCCGGTCAAAGGTCTCGACCCGCTGCAGGAAAGGTATCTTTAGGTAAAGGCCCGCGCTTCTCTTGACATCTTTCACCTCTCCGAACTGGAGAACGATCACCTGCTCTGTTTCGTCCACCACGTATAGAGCCTTGAGCTGCCCGTTCCCGGGCAAGAGAAAGATCAAAGCAACAATGATGATGACGACGACCGCGATAATGGTCTTCATTAATGCCTCTGTATACTTAAGAAATACGCCTTAGGGATTGGGGCCCAGTGGTATGGGGGTTAGACCTTCCCGGCCTCCCAGGATCAGCACCGAATCGGCCTCGGGAGACACGATGATCTTGCTGATTCTTGGCAATATATCTTCCATAGCCTCCAGATAGAGACGCTGCCGGGTCACGGTTCGTGACTTGGCGTATTCGGTCAAAACGGCGGTAAACGCTACCGCTTCACCATTAGCCCTGGCGATGCGGGCCTGCTTGAAGGCTTCAGCCGGCTGGATGATCTGCTCGGCCTGGCCTCTTGCCTCGGGGATCACCTGGTTCTCATACGCCTGTGCCTGGTTGACGGCGGTGATCTTGTCCTGCCGTGCCTGAAGTACGTCGTTGAAGGCGGCCCGGACCTCTTCGGGAGCCTGTACGTTCAGCAGCGCGACGCTGACCACGTTGATCCCCGTGCCGTAGCTGTCCAGGATGTCCTGCAACCCGCGCTTGGTCGACTCCTCGATCAGGATCCGCTCTTCGGCCAAAACGTCGCCGATGGAGCGTTGCCCGACCACCAATCGAAGGGCAGCCTCGGCGGCGTCTTTCAAGGTACGGCCATCGGGCTGGCCCGCCGGGATGTTCCTCCCCGCCGTCACTTCCCCAGGGTCATTGACGCGGAACAGGAACGCCACCATGTCTTTGATGTCGTATTGCACCACCATGCTGACGTCTACGATGCTCAGGTCACCGCTGATCATCAGCGCTTCGTCGGACACCGTCGAGTCGAGAACGCCTTCTGCGCCACGGAAGCCAAGCTCCATTCGGCGCACCTCGTTGACCAACAGAACATCCTTCTTGCCTACGGGACCGGGCCACCACCAGTGAAGACCAGTGTCTGCCACTGTAGGTTGCTGTACTTTGCCAAACAACCTCAGCGCAGCTTGCTCACCAGGGTTTATGGTATAGACCCCTGAAGCTGCCCACACAATAACTATCAGGGCGACCACGCCGACCACCAGCATGCCCACACCGGCGCCGCCCAGGCGGCCGGTGATGCGGCCAATGGTGTTTCGCACGCCGCCGAGGATCTGGTCGAAGTTTATCTCGGGTCGCTGGGGTCCTCCGGGAGGATACATCGTATAGCGTCCTTATCTTCGATTATGAGTCGTTGCGGTTCAAGGGGGCCTCTGCCGGCCCAACTTGGGTCCAGTAGATTCTAACACCTTTTGGGAATTACTGAATCGCCTAGGGAAAGACGGATAATGACAGTTTACGACGGGGTATAATGGAGCAAAAGTTCATGATTCTACCGTCGCTCAGGCGCTTACCGGCGGCCTGCCTTATCCAAATCTCCCGGGAGGATGTCTTTCATGGCTGAATATGGCCTTACCGTTAAACCCAGCGACGGCATGACGCGTATCCAGGCGACATGCGAGCATCAAAGCGGACTGATATACATGGTGCCCGCCGAGCGTAGCTGGGTGTGTTCCAGCGAATTGCTACCGGCCCATGTGTTGGCCGGGTTCTTCCGGGAGCTCACGGCCTTGCAGGACTCCCAGGTGCAGGAATTGATGCGGCAGTGGGGCATCTACTACCGGCAATTACCGCTGGCAGGAGAGCCGCAATCCAAACCGGAAGCCGCAGAAGGCCGCTGAGACAAGGCCAGATCAAAGACTGTGGCATCGCTACCGCGGTGTTTTGCCCCTGAGCCAGCCTTCAACCGGCAAAGATGAACCCGCAAAGAAAAACCGGTGAGAAGTGCGGCCATCCTCTCGAGGTTGGTTTTGCGAGGTTGGTTTCGCGAAGGTGGGTTCACTCCCCGCCATCGGCGGCGGGCGCTGGATCACCCTGGCTGGACAGGCTAGGCGCCGGCTGAGGCACCGTGGGGTACCCCGGCGGCGGAGCGTAGGGAGGCGTTTCGGGTAGAACGGCCGGCGTCTCGGGCTCCTCACCCAAGTCCTCGTCGTTGAAGATGCGGTCCACGAGATCGCCGGACACCGTCTCGTGTTCGATCAGATACTCGGCCATGCGCACCAGCTTGGGTTTATGGGTGATCAGTATCTCTTCGGAACGCTGGTATGCCAGGTTGATGATGTCTTTGACTTCTACGTCGATCTCCTCGGCGACCCTATCGCCATAGTCCCTCTGTTCGCTGATCTCCCGGCCCAGGAACACCAACTCCTCCCGCTTACCGAAGGTCCGGGGACCCAAGGTCTCGCTCATGCCGTAGCGTTTGATCATGCTCAGCGCCACCTTGGTGCCGCGTTCCAGATCGTCGCTGGCTCCGGTGGTCACCTCATCGAAGATCTGCTGCTCGGCTACCCGGCCGCCCATCATCACCGCCAGCATGTCTTGGAACTGGTTCTTGGTCCACAGGTAACGGTCTTCTTCGGGGAGCAGGGAGGTGTGTCCGCCCATGTTCCCGCGAGCCACGATGGAAATCTTGTGAACGTGGTCGGCGTGGGGCAGGATCCAGGCTGTCAGAGCGTGACCGGCCTCGTGATAGGCGGTCATCTCCTTTTCTCTAGCGCTTATGACCCGGCTTTTCCTTTCCGGACCGCCGATGATCCGTTCCACCGCCTCCTCGAATTCTTCCATGAAGATGGCTTTCTTGTTCATCCGCGCCGCCATTAGGGCGGCCTCGTTGATCAGGTTGGAAAGGTCGGCGCCGCTAAAGCCTGGTGTCTGCTTAGCAACCGTCTCCAGCTTTACCTCCGGCGCCAGGGGCTTGCCGGCGGAGTGAACTTTCAGTATCGCATGGCGGCCTTTGATGTCGGGCAGGTCCAGGGTTACCCGGCGGTCGAAGCGGCCCGGACGCAGCAATGCCGGGTCCAGGATGTCCGGGCGGTTGGTTGCCGCCAGCACGATGATGTTGGTGTTGGTTTCGAACCCGTCCATCTCGACCAGGATCTGGTTCAGTGTCTGCTCCCGCTCGTCGTGTCCGCCACCGAGCCCGGCGCCACGATGACGGCCCACGGCGTCGATCTCGTCCACGAACACGATGCAGGGGGCGTTGCGTTTGGCCTGGTCGAACAGGTCGCGCACCCTTGCCGCGCCCACACCCACGAACATCTCAACGAACTCGCTGCCGCTGATGTGGAAGAAGGGCACGCCGGCCTCGCCCGCAACTGCCCTGGCCAGCAGTGTCTTACCGGTCCCGGGCTGGCCAACCAGCAGTACACCCTTGGGAATACGGGCTCCCAGAGACAGGAAGCGCTCCGGAAACTTCAGGAACTCCACTATCTCTTCCAGCTCGGCTTTGGCCTCGTCTACCCCGGCAACGTCGGCAAAGGTTACACCAGGCCGGTTCGTCGGCGCCATTTTGGCCCGGCTGCGGCCAAAGCTCAGGGTCTGGTTGTTGCTGCCCTGGGCCTGACGCATCATGAACAATATCAGGCCGCCGAAGAGGATCAGCGGTAGGAAGTTGAGCATCAGTCCTATGATACTGGTCCACCCACTGGCACCCTTGAAGGTAACTTCCACGCCTCCAGGGGGTCCCACTTCCACGCCACTATCGACCAGCAGATTGATGACGTCCGTCTCACTTCCCATCCTGCTGGTGAAGCGGCCGCCGCCGGCTCCGCTGCTGCTCCTGGGGAAAACGGTCAGCTTCTTGCCGTCTACCAGGATCTCGCGGATCTCATGGTTCTTGGCCATGGAGACCACCGTGGTGAGTGGCCGCTCGTCTCTTCCGCCGAAGCTGGGCAGGAAGGTATAGAAAACGACGATCACGCCGATGATGACCAGGAGATAGACGAGGCTATTTCGCAGCCACCGGTTACTACCCATCTTTCCCTCTTACAGCCCGCCAATCATGGCTAATATCCTATCTAATATAATATAGGAGAGGTTGGGGAATTGCAAAGCGTTGGGTAGTAGACGTTTCCCGTTCTTTCGTAGGAACGGCGCAATCAGAAATGCGGGACTCGATGAATTCGAGTCCCGCATTTGTTACCGGTGATTGAATTGGACCCCGGCCCGCCTGATTCCTAACGGATATAGGCGGCCCAGCGGCTCGTTACCAGTGCCAGATGGAATCGTGGGAGTCGTAGAGGTCCGCCAATTCCGACCGGCCAACAACCTTCAGGCCCTTGGCCAGCCCTGCCTCGCTGATGCCCCTGTCCGCCAGGTCTTCGCGCACCACGTACGTTGGCACTTGGGCGGCGATGAGGTTGGAGATGTCGGCATCCAGGGTCGGGGGCACATCCAAAGTGACGTTACCGAACCTGAGGCCGCTGGCATCCTGGCCAATCACCCCGTAGTTCACCGCATTGCCCCTCAAGAGGACGGAGATATCGGCCCCGGCGTCTTTGATCATGTGACTTATCCAGAGGATAGTGTCATCCTGCTCTTCGACAGTACCGTGATAGGCTCGTTCGACGATAGACAAGATCTTAGCCACGGCGCCTCCTACCTTGTGCCCATGATTAGAGTGTTATCGCTCTCTTCGGACCACTTGAGCAAGTCCCCAGGCCCGCCCCGGCGTGGTCCCTCGATCCAGTCTCCGGAGCCCCTTTCGTCGACGCACATGCCGCAGTTGATCCATTCCACCTTGCCGGTTGCCAAGAGGCCGGCAACGAAGTTGGCCGTGGTAGGGTGTTTCGCTTCCTCTATGGTTGTGCCCTTGACCGGGTTGGGATGGCCTTTTTGCTCTTTCATGGTCAGGCTCACCGCGCCCTCGTAAGCAAACACGTTGACGCTGTGCCCCTTGCGCACCGCGGCGTCAACTATTCGCATCGCAGTGGTCGTGGTACCCGACTCATATGGGGAGTCCATCAATGCAATAGTCAGTTTTGCCACAATCTCCTCCTACAGTTGCTTCCAGCAGTTATTTCCGGCTCCTAATGCCACACAATCTTGGTGTCGCTATCCACCAGGCGGTCAACCAGGTTGTCGACATTGGAAACGGTTATCCCGGATTCCAAGCCTTCGGTGGAGATCCCCCGCTCCCGCAGGGAGAAATCGTCGGCTTCCACACGGACACCTGGGGCCTTTTGCCGCAGGCTGGTTACTGGGTTGTTCTTCACATTTTGCCGCGCGCAGAAGACACCGTTCTGAATGAGGAACAAGGTAACGTTGTTACCGTTCTTGGACAAGTCGCCGGCCATATCGTACATATATGTGGTGTCGGCAAACTCGAAGGGGTCCCTGGATTCGATTAAGAGGTACTGAGCCAAATTTCACCTCCCGGCAGTCTGGATTTATCGCCCGAGCTAGATCGGTTCAAGGCGCCACTGAAACACGTTCACGTTAACGTTAGATGAATCATAACCCACTTGGGTGCAGGCGATTCAATGCTAACGTTGACGATTGCCCCTGTCAACAGGAATTACCCATGGGGAGGGCCGCTCCTCCGATTCTTCTTACCGGCGCCCGTGATCAGACCGGCGCCCGTAATCAGATTTTTACAATTCGGCAACGCCATCGTAACAAATCCTTTCTAGACTGGTGCCAATCTTTCCAGAGGAGATATTGATGTTGCGCAGAATATTGCCGGTGATAGTGGCCGGATTGTTGGCGGCGGGGATCCTGGCGGGATACAACGTCGCTTTCGCTCAGGACATTACTTCTAAAGACACACTCGAGGCTGGCCAGGACACCAACACCATCTGGATGTTTGGCGCGTTCCTGGTGTTTTTCATGCAGGCCGGCTTCGCATTTCTGGGCGCCGGGCTGATTCGCGCCCGAAATACAACCAATTACATGACCAAGAGCTTCATGGACTTCTCCATCGCGTCCCTGTCTTTCTGGGCCTTCGGTTTCGCCCTGATGTGGGGGACTTCGGCCGCCGGGATCGCGGGCACGACCAACTTCTTCATAACCGACGGCGGCGGCGGTCAGACCTATGTAGATTGGGTATTCCAGATGGTGTTTGCCGCAACCGCGGCCACGATCGTTGCCGGCGCCGTAGCCGAGAGAACCAGAACGCAGGCCTACCTGGCTTATAGCTTCATGATAGGCGCGATAATCTATCCACTGTATGGCCATTGGGTCTGGGGAGGAGGATGGCTGGGTGCTTTGGATAAGATCGACCTGCCGGCGGCGGCGGACTACGCGGGTTCGGGAGTCGTGCATGCCGTGGGCGGATTTGTGGCCCTGGCCGGAGCTGTCGTGGTGGGACCGCGCATCGGCAAATTCAACGCCGACGGATCTGCCAACGTGCTACTCGGCCACAGCGTACCATTCGTGGTGATTGGCACATTTATCCTGTTCTTTGGCTGGTTCGGGTTCAACATCAACACGGGTGACTCCATAGGCCTCAACGCCATGAATACCCTTCTGGCCGGCGCGACCGGCGCGACCGTGGCGCTTTATATAATGCTGATGCGAACCGGCAAAACGGATGTACTCGTCGCCTGCAACGGCGCCCTGGCCGGGCTGGTAGGAATCACCGCCGGGGCTGCTTATGTGGAACCCTGGTCTGCCGTGGTTATCGGTGCAATCGCCGCGCCGGTGATGCTGGCGTCGGTTATGGTGATAGAGAAGGTCTTCAAGATCGATGACCCGATTGGCGCCATCTCGGTACACGGCACCACAGGGCTTTGGGGCCTGCTGGCCGTAGGTATATTCGCCAACGGCAACGGCGGTGTCGAAGGTCTGGTCGTAGGCGAATACCTTCAGATAGTTTCGCAACTGATCAGTATGGCTGTGGTGTTGGCCTGGGGTCTGGCCACCGGCTTTGCCCTCTTCCTGCTGCTCAAGTTCACTATGGGAGTCCGGGCAACCAGGGAAGAGGAACTGGAGGGGCTTGATCTGTCGGAACACGGGATCGAGACTTACCCGGCGGACACGCAGTTGGCTGGGTCGGGGGACGATTAAGCTTTCTGTCCCGGCAATCTCTACGGGTTGATCCCACTGCCTTAGAAACAGAACCGGGGACCGTTAGGTCCCCGGTTCTGTTTTTCCTGGCCCAGAGCGGAGGTTGACCTGCGACTCCGGGCTGCGGGGGCCGCTACTTCTCCAGCTTGATGAACCGGCCGCCGATGAGCCATTCGGCGATGTACAGGTTGCCCTGAGCGTCCACCGCCATGCCGTGGGGGCTGTTGAACTTGCCTGGTTCGAGTAGGGCCGTGGGCACCAGGCCGCCGCTGTCGTTGCGGTTGTTGGGCCAGCCGTCCACCGAGCACACCTGCTCGTTGTCGCCCAGGTAGCAGAGCAGGTTGTCGTCTTTGTCCAGCACCGCCAGCCGGGCGCGGAGCTCGGCCACTATCATCAGGTCTCCGTGGGTGACGAAGCCACTGGGGCTGGAGAGAAATTCCGAGCCGAATGCGCGTTTGTACCGGCCCTCAAGGTCGTAGACTTGGACCCGGTGGTTCGTCCGGTCGGCTATGTACAGCTCCCCGTCGCCCCGGCGGCGGTCGATGAAGATACCGTGGGGACAGCTGAACCGGCCGGCGCGGCCTTCGTCGCCATTGATGCTGCCGAGGTATTCGCCCGCCTTGCTGAACCGGTGGATGTGGCTCTCGCCGTAGCCGTCGGTGACCCAAACATCGCCATTGCCGCCGTGGCGCTCCTCGTTGACGGCGACGAAGGTGGGGGAGTAGTTACCCGTTTGGTAAACGGCGATGTCCGGCTTGGGGAGAGTGGCTACGATCTCCCCGTTCATGGTGGTTTTGATAACTTTGCCCGAGAAAGGTCCGCTGGCGGGAGGGTACTCGTAGCCGATCTGAAACTGGCGCTTGCGGCCGTTATCGGCGATCCACAGGTACTCGGCGCTGCCCTCCATGCCCCCTACATGTACCTCTTCTTGGACCAGAGTAATGCCGTGGGCATCGGCCACGGGAAGCTCCCATGTCCGGCGGACGCTGCCGGCACTGTCCAGCACCCGCCTCGTGGCGTCACCGGGATGCAAAGTGACCACGTC
>JADFJS010000024.1 GCA_022566155.1 Chloroflexota bacterium | reverse complement strand
CGTTGGCATCCAATCCCACCTGGCCGGCGATGTACAGCAACCTGCAGATCCGAACTTCCAGGGCCTGGGAATATGCGCCCAAGGGGTGGGGGGCGATGCCAGGATTCAGGGCCCGGCGCTGTAGCTGGGTCATTCTCGTGACCTCCGTCTTGGGACCAAGTCTGTTGCCGCGGCGGTGACACACGAAGTGCCCCGCCCCGGCATTATAGCTTCGTGGCGATCGGCGCTACAACTTGAGATTTGCCCCCTTGGAGTGAGCCCCCTTGAAATGAGCCTCTCAAAATGAGCCCCATGTTATACTCGGCGCCATGGACCAAGAGGAACCGAGGCCTCAGGTTGGCGTGGGCGTGGTATTCGTGCGGGACGGCCGCGTTTTTCTGGCAAAACGGGAAGGCTCTCATGGAGAAGACACCTGGGCCTCGGCGGGCGGCCACCTGGAGCTTGGGGAGTCGTTGGAAGAGTGCGCGCGGCGGGAGGCAATGGAGGAGCTGGGTGTCCAGGTAGGTGAGATGCGTTTTCTGTGCGTCAGCAATATCATCGCCTACGGCAAGCACTACGTGGACATCGAATTTCTGGGAGATATCGGGGACCAGACGCCGCGATTCATGGAGCCGGAAGGGTTCTCCGACTGCGGTTGGTTCCCCCTGGATAATCTGCCGGAACCGCTCTTCCAGGCGGTATCCTATGCATTGGATAGCCTGCGCACGGGCTCCTACTACTACCCTGGCGATGGAGAACGGTAAAATATTTGATCTTAGCGACAGTTCATCCAGGAGATAGACATGGCTGACAAAAAAGGACGCGGCCTGCTGATGGTCTTCACCGACGTGCCACCTGAGGTTGAGGATGAGTTCAACCGTTGGTACAACGAGGAGCACATCCCGGAAAGGCTGTCCATACCGGGAGTGTTGGACGCCGCCCGCTACGTTGCGTTGCGGGGTGGCCCCAAACATCTGGCATGCTACGAGCTCGCGGAGTCCGATGCCTGGCATTCCGACGAGTGGCAGCGCTGGCTCAAAAGCCCCACGCCCTGGTCCCGGAGAATGTCGCCGGGAGTGGTTGGCACCACCTACATCCGAAACCTGTACCAGCTCATATATCCCGACCCCGTCCCGGCCGAGACAGCTCAGGCCGGCATGGCGCCGGTGGTGCTGGTGGGGCGCATGTCGGTGCCGCCGGAGCTGGATGAGCAATTCAACCTGGCCTACAACACGGACCGGCTGCCCATGTGTGCCTCCATACCGGGTTACATCCGTGCCCGGCGCTTCCAGGCGGTGATGGGCGAGCCCAAATACATCACCGTACACGAGATGGAGTCTGAGGCCGTGGCTGATAGTCCCGAATGGGCCGCCTGGAGTACGGCGGAGACTCCCGGATGGATGGACCAGATTCGCCCAAACATGGTCCATGCCACGGGTTCACCAGGGGTTTACGCTAAGGTATTCCCCCGATAACGGCCGAAATATTGCCCCCAACTCTGGAGCAATCGTTGCTCCCGCTCTGTTGTATGCAATTTTGCTACCACACCTGGTATACAGCCTGTTGAACCGAACTACCCGTGGCCCCCATCTGCGGTAGGGGAATCGGGAAGATTTGAGCCTGCTACAGGACATTAGATCGACTCAACGGTCTTGGTCTAACGAGAAATTATGGTACGATTCTGGTATAATATATATGTGTTGTTCAAAGGTGGGCATCTCTGAGCCCAGCCTTTTGCATCAGGTTCGCCCCGAAATTTAGCAAGTTTTCGCTTCGTGAGTAACGATATGCAGCAATCGGCCTCAGCGGAATATACGGCCAAAGATATTCAGGTCCTGGAAGGCTTGGAGGCGGTGCGCCTGCGCCCCAGCATGTATATCGGCAGTACCGACCAGCGCGGCCTGCATCATCTGATTTTCGAGATCCTGGACAACGCCGTGGACGAAGCTATGGCCGGCTTCTGCACCCACGTGGAGATAACTATCGAGACCAACGGTCAGATCACCGTTGTAGACAACGGTAGGGGTATCCCGGTGGATATCCACCCCACAACCGGCAAGACGGCCCTGGAAACCGTGATGACAACCCTGCACGCCGGAGGCAAGTTCGGCGGAGGGGCCTATAAAGTCACAGGTGGTTTGCACGGTGTCGGCGCTTCCGTGGTCAATGGCCTATCCGAGTATCTGAGGGCCGAAGTGCGGCGGGATGGCTGGTTGTATCACCAGGAATACGCGGAAGGGCAGCCTACGGGAAAACTGATGAAGGAGAAAAAAGCTCTTCCCCAGGGCACAACCGTCACCTTCAAGCCTGACCCGAAGATATTTCCGGTGATTGAATACGATTTTGACATCTTGGTGAACCACTTCAAGGAGATCGCCTACCTGAATAAGGGTCTCGAGATTCGTTTCGTTAGCCCGTGGCACGAAGAGCAGCGCAAGGGCGATACGGAACGGACCTATTACTTCGACAGCGGTATCGCCAATCTGGTCCGCAACGTCAACCGCAACCGCCGTGTGATGCAGGCCATTCCCTTCTACTTCGAGAAGACCCAGGATGATGTTGCGGTAGAGGTTGCGATCCAGTACAACGACGGCTTCAATGAGATCGTTTTCGCCTTCGCCAACTGCATCAATACCGAGGAGGGGGGCACCCATCTCACCGGTTTTCGTTCGGCTTTGACCAGGGTGATCAACGACTACGCCCGGCGCCAGGGTTTCATCAAAGAGGACCAGGCCAACCTTACAGGCGAAGACACCCGGGAGGGTCTGGCGGGCGTCATCAGCGTCAAGCTCACCGATCCTCAATTTGAGGGCCAGACAAAGACCAAACTAGGTAACGCCGAAGTCCGCGGTATCGTGGACTCAGTGGTCAGCGAGGGCCTGAGCCAGTATCTTGAAGAGAACCTCCCCGAAGGCAAGCGCATCATCGAAAAGTGCCTGACTTCCCAGAAGGCCAGGGAGGCAGCCAAACGGGCCCGGGATCTGGTCATTCGGAAAAACGCGCTGGACGGCTCGTCCCTGCCGGGGAAGCTGGCCGACTGCGCCGAGCGGGACCCGGCAAAATCCGAGCTGTACATCGTTGAAGGTGAATCGGCGGGAGGCTCGGCCAAGATGGGCCGGGACCGGCGCTTCCAGGCGATCCTGCCCCTGAAGGGTAAGATCCTCAACGTGGAACGCGTGCTTCACACGCCGGACCGTATCTTGGCCCACGAAGAGATTCGCTGCATGGTGGCCGCCGTCGGCGCCGGCGAAGGAGAGGATTTCGACGTCAGCAAGGTGCGTTACCAGAAGGTCATCATCATGACCGACGCGGATGTCGACGGCTCGCACATACGCACCCTGATCCTCACTTTCCTGTACCGCCGCATGCAAGCTCTGATTGATCTGGAATACTTGTACATCGCCCAGCCGCCGCTTTACCG
The DNA here is from genome assembly GCA_022566155.1 of Chloroflexota bacterium. GTDB lineage: Bacteria > Chloroflexota > Dehalococcoidia > Lucifugimonadales > UBA3495 > JADFJS01. The sequence continues at coordinate 14,781 of JADFJS010000024.1, read as the reverse complement.
CATACAGACGGGCCGTGACGTTCAATATGCCTATACAGACGATGAGAAGGATAAGGTGCTGGCCAAGCTTAACGGCCGCCGCAACACTCATGTGCAACGGTACAAGGGCCTGGGTGAGATGAACCCCGAGCAACTCTGGGAGACCACCATGGACCCGGAGACCAGGCGCATGCTTATGGTCAGGATAGATGATGTGGTGAAGGCAGACGACGTGTTCACCGCGCTGATGGGGGAGGAAGTGCAGCCCCGGAAGGATTTCATCCATACATATGCCCGTAGTGTCAAAAACCTTGATGTGTAAAGAGGGATAATTTGCCAGCCAAGAAGGTCGCCCGCCAGTCCGTAAAACGATCACAGCGCAACCGAAGTGTTCGCTCCAGCACCCGATCCACAATCGTACGAGCTCTCCGCTCCATGGGCTCAGGGGACTTGGAAGCCGCCGAACCGGCAGTCTTGCAGGCCGTCAGCGCCTTGGACAAGGCAGTTCAGAAGGGAGTGGTGCCCAAGAAGACGGCTTCCCGTTATAAGTCTCGCTTGTCCGCGCGGCTCAACCACTTGAGAGCCGCCGAGCCGGCCTGAGCGCCGTCCGCTTCACCCCAGACCAACTGATTCGCCGATCGTTTCCGATCCGATGATACCCAGCTCCTCTCGCCGCTGATACCGGCCGCTTGCGCCGTCGAAGCGCTGGCAGCTGTTTTATAGTACCGGCCGGCATGACAGCCCATCGTTGACAGGGATTGACCCCTTTGCTAGCCTTGTCGCAGAACAAACGTTTCAAGAGGGTTATTGATGGCCGAGCGCAAAAAGCTACCGCCCCGGCGGCGCCAGATCCTGGAATTCATTCGATCGTTTCTCGGAGATAATGGTATCCCACCGACGATCCGTGACATTCAAAATGGCTGCAACATCAGCTCCACGTCGGTCGTGGACTACAATCTTCGCATTTTGGAACGCGATGGTTATTTGAACCGGCGGCCGGACGTGGCTCGGGGCATTGAACTGCTAGATGACGCCGGCCAGCCCGTGTCCAATGCGCCCAAGGTTCAGATCGTCGGCGCCATCGCCGCCGGATTGCCTATTCCCGCGTTTTCCACTGAAGGAGCAGCATCTAGCGCCGAGTTCGACACTGTAGAGGTTTCGCCTGAGTTGGCGAGGCGGTACGGCAAGTTGTATGCCCTCAGCGTCGCCGGCACCTCGATGATTGACGCCTTGATCGATGACGGGGATGTGGTGATCGTCAACCCGGCGGCGGAAGCTTCCAACGGTGATATGGTTGTCGCCTGGCTCAAGGACAGGGAAGAGGTGACCTTGAAGAGGTTCTACCTTGAAGGGGATCAGGTGCGTCTCCAGCCGGCCAATAGCCAGATGAGCCCCATATATACGCCGGCCAGCAACGTGGAGATCCACGGGAAAGTGGTGGAGGTAATCCGTAGGTTTAGTTAGCCCCGCCCAAGCCGTGTGTTGTGGCAGAGACTTTAGTCCGTAAGTGCGAGGGAATCGGTTCGACCGGCGGCGTTGAGTCTATCTTCGGATGTTGGTCAGAGCGCCAAATGTTGCAACCAGGAAAGGCACGCAGTAGGTCAGCGGGGCCTTCCAATATAGAGCGTTCGGCCAAGAGCCCGATAGAATCGTGTCCCCTTGATTCAGCAAGGTGAGAACCGTTCCCACTACAACCGCGACTTTAAGGGAACGTCTTACCATGGGCATGTGGCGTACGGCGCATCGAAAGCATTTGATGATGTGAGCGGACCGGCCCTGAGCGTCCCGGTCTGCCCCAGCGATGGATCCATCGAATCTGAAACCCCGGCCCTTGGTGACCAGTCTCCCGCACTGGCGGCACGTAAGGGTAAGGGTATCCATGTCGACCTCGGTCTCCAATGCGCGGTCCATGTTTGTATCCCTTCCTGGAATTCGTCGGGGATTTGACCTAAAAGTCAGTTGGAATGGCGGCAATGGCCACCACGGTAATCTGTTCTCAACCGATGTTAGACTTGCTGGCTTTTCTCAAAGCGCCCCATTCACCTTGCGTCATTTTAGGTTTGGGGCGGCTGGGTGTCAATTTAGGGCGGCCCGTATCTGTTAACGGGTCCTTGTTCCCGGCGCCAGCGGGTTTTATACTTGTGCTCTAGGAAGTACAAGGGAAGGTGGCGTGGGGGCAATTACTGGTTGCTAAAAACCGTTGACACCCCTTTTAGCCTTTATATTCCCCGGCCTTATTATGAAGCTTCTGGCCGCTTGCGGGGCAGGTTCATCTTCATGATCGGTGGGTAGGGCCGGAACATTATGGCCCCGTAGGCATTTCGAGAGAGGACAGATGTACGACTTTCACACACATACCTTCCTGAGCGATGGCGTTCTGTCTCCCATAGAGCTTATCCGGCGCGCTCTGGTGCAGGGGTATCGGGCTATTGGCGTAACCGATCATGTTGGAATAGGCAATCTGGAGTTCGTGGTCAAAACCTTGGTTAAAGACTGCGCGCAGGCAACGAAGCGGTGGGATATCCTCGCGGTGCCCGGAGTGGAGATTACCCACGTGCCCAAGGAAGATATCGAGATGGTGGCTCGGACCGCGAAGGAGTTGGGGGCCAGGCTGGTAACGGTTCATGGCGAAACCATCGTAGAGCCGGTGGAGCCTGGTACCAATGAAGCGGCGGTCCGGGCGCAAGGAGTCGACATTCTGGCCCATCCTGGCTTGATCAGCTACGACGATGCTCGCATAGCCGCGGAGAATGGTGTCTACCTGGAAATATCGGCCCGCAAAGGCCATAGCTTCGCCAACGGACATGTTGTGAAGGTCGCCAAAGAGGCCGGCGCAAACATGGTCCTCGATTCCGATGCACACGCGCCGGAAGACCTGCTGACGCCGGAGTTAACCCGTAAAATTGCATTGGGCGCAGGCCTTACTGAAGAAGAGGCCCACGCCCTTATAGAACTGAATCCGCAGCAACTGCTGGCCAAGTTAGGTTTCGACGCTGTCCCGCAAACGCCGAACAAAGTGGTGACTGGTTAGGTCACATAAGTTGGCTGGTGTAGCCCATCCCCTATGACTTGCCGATGCGAAAAACTTTAGTACCGCACACTGGGCAGACTCCCTGTGTTGCCGGGCGTCCGTTCTTTAGGGTAACCTGCTGGGGCGCCTGTATCTCTCTCTTGTCGCGGCATTTGAAGCAATAAGCCTCCATGGTCTTCACCCTCCATCCAATATTGAGCTATTGCTGAGCGCCAGGGTGCGGTTGAGTCTCCCGTTGGAGATCAATCTGAGCAAGTGGACCGAAACAGAGCTGCGGGCGCCGCTAAGAACCTGGCGTCTTGTTCCGGCCGATCCGGATACTTGGCTTGGGTAATATGGAATTGACGCCAGTGCAGTGGGTGTAAGCGCAGGCTTGAGCGGCTCCATCCAATATACAGTTCTGACGATTTTTGTCAACAGTCATAGGTGGGCAATCACTGGTTTGCACCAGCATGTTAGCTGAACAATGCCGGAAAACCGGAATGGATAGGGTCCCCATTTAGGCCCGATTCCAGTCTGACTGGAAATCTCATCGTAAGCTGTGCTGAGCCTGCCGATGTGTTACGCCGAAAATCGTAATCGGCAATATGCCGTAGATTCTAGGCAGGTGTTTAGGAGGGAGTGCTGATTGGGGCGTATGGTGATTGGTGCTCGATCTGGAAAACCTTATCGGGCTTCCATTCTTGAGTGGCGCGGTCAAAACGGACCACCGCCAGGAAGCGGCCGTCGGTGCTATAGGCCCGGAAGGGCTCCAGATATCCGGCATCTGACATGGGCCGGCCCAGGTTGATGGACTGGCCGTGACTCAAAAAACGTTCGGCCTGGTCACCCACGGAGATGCTCTTGAGGTCTCGTAACACCCAGTCCACTGGGTAGAGGTGCTTTTGCCAGCCCTCAGGCTCCCCGGCGGCTTCTTCTAGCTGCTCCAGAGTTATCCCTTCCTGCGCCAGGAACGCGCCGCAGGAGAGACGCTCAAGTGCGGCTACGTGGGCGCCGCAACCCAATACCTCACCCAGATCGTGGGCCAAGGAGCGCATGTAGACGCCTTTCCCGCTCTCCACCTCAAGGACCAACTCTGGGGGTGCATAGTCCACCACCGTTATGCTGTGGATCTCCACTTCACGCGCCTCGCGAGGGATTTCTATGCCTGCGCGGGCCAGCTTGTAAAGTCGTTGCCCTTTCACCTTGATGGCGCTGTACATGGGCGGCGTTTGATGGATCAGACCGATGAACGATTGCAGGGTGGACTCCACCATCTCCCGCGTTAATCCGCTGACGTCCCCCGTTCGGACCAACTCGCCTTCAGCATCGTAAGTGGTGGTGGTTACCCCCAGTTTTACGCCGATCAGATACCGTTTAAGTCCTCCGGTCACATAGTCCATGAGGCGAGTGCCCTGGCCCAGGCAGATAGGCAGGACGCCCCGGGCCAACGGGTCCATGGTGCCTCCATGGCCTACTTTTTGCCGCTGCCCGACGATTCGTTTGATCCGCCGAATCGCTTCCATCGAGGTGATTCCAGCGGGCTTATAAAGGTTCAGGAAGCCGTTGTTGGCGGGCTGAACATTATTTGACGGATTGCTCATTCGCTAGCCGGCCCCTTGAGGTGGACTGCTGGGACCGGAGTGCCGCTGGTCTGCGGCCTCATAGTCCGTGCCGACGCGGCTATCGCGTATCCCATCCATGATTCGGAGCAGATGCTCGCCCTGTTCCATGGACTCGTCCAGGCTGAATCGTAGGAAGGGCGTGTGGCGCAGCGCCAACCGGCCCCGCAGTTCCCGCCTGATGAAGGCCGCCGCCGATTGAACCCCTTCCAGGGCACTCTGCTTCGCGGCTGTATCGCCCATCACACTGAGGAGGACAAGTGCGCTGCGCAGGTCGCTGGAGGTGTGTACCTGGGTAACGGTTATCAGTCCCCCAAGACGGGGATCGTTGATCTGGCGGAGGAGTAGCTGGCTGATTTCCTGGCGCAGCTGTTCATTGATACGTTCAACGCGTCTAGACACGGGTCGCCCCTTGCCGGAGATTTCTCCGGAGCGTTCTTTGGAGGCGTGGGGGGGTAGAACCGGGTAGGTCTCTAGCTCCGGCCTCTATCCTGGCGAATGACTTCCAATATGTCCCCTTCCTCGAAGTCATTGTACCCTTGAACGACGACCCCGCAATCCGAGCCGTTGGTTATTTCGTTGACCTCTTCGCGGAAGTGACGAAGGCTGGCGATGACCGAATCGTGAAGAATCTTACCGTCACGCAGAACGCGGACCGAGCCGCCCCTGGTGATCCGTCCTTCGGTAACTCGGCAACCCGCGATCGTGATGCCCCGCCGCGATGGGTAAACCTCCCGAATCTCCGCCCGGCCCACCAAAGTCTCGGTTATTACAGGTTCCAGCATACCGTTCAGAGCCTGTTGCATGTCATCGATAAGCTGGTAGATTATGTCGTAATGGCGAATTTCCACGCCCATTCGGTTGGCCAATCGTTCTGCGCTGGTTTCGGCTCCTATCGTGAATCCGATGACGATGGCGCCAGAAGCACTGGCCAACAAAACATCGGATTCGGTGATGGCGCCGGAGCCGGCATGTAGTATGCGGACCTTGGCTGTCTCCGCGGTCAAGCCCTCTAGGGACTGCTGCACCGCTTCAACGCTGCCCTGTACGTCGGCTTTTAGCACCAGCTTGAGTTCCTTAACGTCGCCGGCGTCTATCTGATTGATGACCTCTTCAAGGGTCAACGCCCGGGCCTGGGCTTTTTGAGCGGTCCGGAGCTTATCTTGGGCGTCAGCCATCGATCGGGCCGTACGGTCGTCCGGCACAACTTTCACATGGTCACCGGCCACGGGAAGGCTACCAAAGCCCATGACTTCGGCGGGCATCCCGGGGGATACCGACTTCAACGGCTTACCCTGCTCGTCGGCGATCGCCCTGACCCGGCCAAAAACATTGCCGGCCACCATGTAGTCGCCCACGCGTAGGGTACCGTCTTGCACCAACAGAGTGGCCGAAGGACCCCGCTTACGGTCCAGTTTGGATTCGATAATGACACCCGTGGCCGGGTTATCGGGATTGGCCTTGAGCTCCGCAAGCTCCGCGACGACCAGGATGTTCTCCAAGAGATCGTCTAGGCCTTCACCGGTCCGGGCAGAGAGCTCAACCGATATAACGTCGCCGCCCCAATCTTCCACCAACAGGTCGCGTTCGCTGAGTTGGCGTTTGACCCGCTCCGGGTCGGCGCCCGGCAGGTCCATCTTGTTGATGGCCACCACGATGGGCACGCCGGCGGCTTTGGCGTGGTCGATGGCCTCCACCGTCTGGGGCATGATACCGTCGTCGGCCGCAACGACCAGAACGGCGATGTCAGTAGCCCGGGAGCCACGTGCCCGGATAGCGGTGAACGCCTCGTGGCCCGGTGTGTCCAAAAAGGTCACGGTATGGCCTTTGTACTCCACCTGGTAGGCGCCGATGTGCTGTGTGATGCCGCCCACTTCCTGGTCGGCAACTTTGGTCTGGCGAATGGCATCCAAGAGGGCCGTCTTGCCGTGGTCAACGTGGCCCAAGATGGTGACCACGGGAGGCCGCGGGGACAGTTTGCTTTCATCTTCAGGGGCACTCTTTGCCACCGTCACCGCGGGTTTTGCGGCCGGTTCGGCAAGGGTGGTGGGGATGCCGAAGGCATTGGTTACCAGCGTGGCCACCTTGTAGTCGATGACCTGGTTCATTGAAGCCATGATGCCGTTGCGCATCAACTGCTTTATGACGTCGATGGGGTTCTGGCCGGTCAATTCGGCCAGATGTTGGACGCTAAGTGATTGAGGCAGCACCAGAGCTCGGGTGCGCACCCGGCGCGCTTCCCCGGTCCGCCGGGTGGGTTTGGAAGTTGTGGTTTGATTTTCAACCAAGATCGGTAGACTCCCAAGAAGCTATTATTGGCTCGCTACGGTTGACCCAGCTATGATTTCTGGGTAGATCTTCAGTATCTGGTCCCTGTCTTCGGCTGAAAGGGTAACCGCCAGGCTACGGTCTAGCTTGCCTTTTGTCAGGGCTGCCTGCCAGCAATCCGCGTTGCCGCAGATGTAAGCGCCCCGGCCGGCGCTCTTTCCAGTGAGGTCTACGCTGACGCTACCCTGGGGCGCTCGGACCACCCGAATGAGGTCGCCCTTTGGGAACCTCTGACCGCAGGAAACACAGCGGCGTTCCGGGATGTGCTTCGTCTTGGCCAAAATAACCACCCGCACAACAAGCCTGTTACAAGACTAACGGCCGCCCCTGCGGTTGCCCCGGTTTCCTCCCCCACCTCGGCGGCCCCTGCCTGACCGGCGCCCGCCGCCACGTTCGTCATCTACCAAGTCCTCGGCAAATCGAATCACGCTCGCGCCAGGAGTGAGCACCGGTGATTCGGGAAGGAGGATCACTTCGCCCTCCTCCTCCTCCTCTTCTTGTTCTTCTTCTTCCTCTTCACCGTCATCAAGCACGTCCACGTCATCTAATGTGAACGATTCCAGGTCTTCGACGCTGAAGCTGACGGTGGCTTCGTCTCCATTTTCGGATACGGGTGCGGAGGTTTCCTCCTCCAAGATCAGAGCCTCGAGAATGGCATCCTCGTCCAACTGTGCAGTGGTTCCCACTGGTGCCGCCACATCCACTTCGGCGATCGCGGGCGCCACCTGGCCGACATCGGCCACCGGCGCATCTTGCTCCACCACATCCACGGAAGCTGTTGCCACCAATTCTTCAGCGGGTGCTTCCGCTCCCTCGGTGGCCTCAACGAGCTTGTCGGTCTTGTCGTCTGCTTCGGCCTGAGCCGCCGCAGCCAACTCCAGCCGCCGCTGCTCCCGGATCTCCTCCCATTCGGTCATGCCTTTGATGTCTAGCCGCCATCCTGTTAACCGCGCCGCCAGACGGGTGTTCTGACCTTCTTTACCGATAGCCAACGAAAGCTGCCGGTCCGGCACTACGACGATGGCAGTTTGATCCCCTGGGAATAGCTCCACATGCACGGTTTCCGAAGGACTGAGCGCCTTGGCGATGAATTGCTTTGGGTCCGGGTCCCAAGCCACTACATCGATTTTCTCGCCCTGCAACTCGTTGACTATGCTCTGGATGCGGTTGCCGCGAACACCGATGCAGGAGCCCACCGGATCAACGCCTTGCTGGGTGGCATGCACCGCGACCTTGCTGCGAATGCCAGCCTCCCGGGCAATGGCCTTAATCTCCACCACCCCGTTGTAAACTTCGGGAACTTCAATCTCGAACAGCCGCTTCAGCATGTCCTTGTGGCTGCGGGAAACGATGATCTCCGGACCCTTGGGGGAATGGCGCACGCTGAGGACGAACACCTTGGTGCGGTGTCCTCTCCTATACCTCTCGGTGGGGACCTGTTCTTCGTAGGGCAGGATCGCTTGGGCGCGGCCTACGTCTAGGGAGATGGCCCGGCCCGGTTCCGTCTGCTCGACCACGCCGGAGATTATGTCCCCCTCATGCTGGAGGAACTCCTGATAGACCAATTCCCTTTCGGCTTCTCTGGTTTTTTGGAGCAAAACCTGTTTAGCAGTCTGGGCAGCGATACGGCTGCTAACCACTGCCAAGGGCTCTGGCTCGGCGATCTCTTCGCCCACGGCAACGTCATTGCGAATGACCTTGGCATCGCCCAGGCTGATCTCCCGATCCACGTCCTCCACCGTCTCCACCACGGTGCGGAGGGCATAGACGAGCACTTCCCCCGTATTTGGGTTGAGTTTGACCGACAGGTTCTGGCCCATCGTTGGGTTATCTTTCTTGTATGCCGAGGCTAGAGCCACCTCGATAGCCTGAAGCACCTGCTCCTTGGGCAGGTGGCGTTCGGAGGCCATCTGGGTCAGCGCAATCAAAAAGTCGCTTTTCACTGCAAACCCCCCAATAATGCCCGGCGCCCGGCCTGCTCATATCAGCAAGAAAGCGGGTCCACCCCGCTTTCCCAGAACGGACTATTTAAACAAAAGTATAGCATCGCAAGGGTGCGGTTACAAGGTTTACCAGAGCAACCTCTACCCTGACCGGCCTCAAGCAAATGCCCTAGAAACTGCTGCTACCGAGACTGTCAGGTGGAAAACCCCGGTCTCTCTACTCCCCGGACCCCTGCCTGATATCAGATCCATGCGCTTCTGGGCCCGGGAATATCATGACCAGGACGCTTCGGCGGCCGAAAGATCATGGGTTACCACCAGATCTTGCCTCGAGCCTCCTTTGCCAGTTCCTCATAGTCTTTGGTCCAGAGGCTGGTGCTTAGATATTTCCATCCGCCGTCTGCCAGCAGGCACACGATGGTCCCGTGGTCCATCCGCTCTGCCTGACGCACCGCTCCGTAAACCACGGAACCGGAGGAGATGCCGGCGAAGATACCCTCCTGATGCAGCAGCTCTTTGGTGGTCCGGAAAGCGTCTAAGCTGCCTACCAGCATACGGGAGTCCAGCATGTTGATATCTAAGATCGGAGGTATGAATCCCTCCTCCAGACTACGCAGCCCGGAGATAAAATCGTCGGGCTCGGGAGCCACCGCAACGATCTTGATGTTTGGGTTGTGCTCTCTGAGCCTGCGGCCCACCCCCATGAGCGTGCCGCCGGTGCCCAGACCAGCCACGAACATATCCACCTCGGGCACGGCTTCCACTATCTCCTGCCCGGTGGTCTCGTAGTGGGCTCCGGGGTTACCCTGGTTGCCGTATTGATACATCATCAGGTAGTCGTGGGGGTGTTTCTCGACCAAGTCTTTAGCTACTTCGATGGAGCCGTTGGTACCCCGGGAGCCGTCGGAAGGAATAATCTGGGCGCCATAGGCTTCGAGAAGCTGGGTCCGCTCGACGCTTACGTTTTCCGGCATGACCACCGCGACTTTGTAGCCCCTGAGGCGTCCTACCAGGGCCAGGGCAATGCCCGTATTGCCGCTGGTAGGTTCCAAGATGGTCCGAGCCGTGGAGATCTCCCCATCCTGCTCCGCCTGTTCGATCATTTTCAGAGCGATGCGGTCTTTGAGGCTGCCGGTGGGGTTCTGCCCCTCCAGCTTTGCGAATATGCGCACCTCGGCCTTGGGGCTCATCCGCTGCAACTCCACCACGGGGGTGTTTCCTATGGTGGCCAGAATGTTTTTATAAGTGAGCTTTGTAACCATGTATTCCAGTTTGTCCCGATTCCTGGTTTGGTTTCCCGGTATCGCCTTCCGGATTAAATTTAGGCGCGGGCTTTAGGTCCATTGATATTGCAGGCATCGATCGTTCCTGCTGATCGGCCATCTTTTTCCAGGGAATCCCCCGGCCCCGCGACACCGATTCTCGTTTGCGAACACGTTGTGCGCCGGAGCCAGCCGGTTAGTTGCCGGCAACCGATGCCGTCGCCGGAGGGGCTATGCCACAAAACACTTCGTAGTCTATAAGCTCTGTAACCGTGGGATTTTCGCCGCACAGAGGGCATGCCGGGTTTCTCTTTATCTTGACTTCCCGGAAGTTCATGCTCAGGGCATCGATCAGCAGCAGCCGGGAACTCAAGCTCTCGCCGATGCCCAGGATCAGCTTCAGGGCCTCGGTAGCCTGGATACTGCCCACCAAGCCGGTTAGCGCGCCCAGCACCCCTGCTTCGGCGCAGTTTGGCACCATCCCCGGAGGAGGCGGCGAGGGAAATAGGCAACGGTAGCAGCCTTGGCCTGGTATGAACACCGTTGCCTGGCCGTCGAATATAAGGATGCTGCCGTCAATCAGCGGTTTTCCGGCAAGGTAGCAAGCGTCATTGACGAGGTATCGTGTAGCGAAGTTGTCCGCTCCGTTAACCACCATGTCGTACTGGCTGATGATCTCCATGGCGTTGTGAGATTCCAGTCTGGTTTCGTGGAGGACCACATTAACATCCGGGTTGAACGCGTGAATGGTGTCCCGGGCCGACTGAAGCTTGGACCTTCCCACATCCGCGGTATGGTGGAGTATCTGCCTCTGCAGGTTGGAGAGGTCGACCACGTCGAAGTCGACCAGCCCTACCGTGCCGACCCCGGCCAGGGACAAGTATATGGCGGAAGGTGAGCCCAGGCCGCCCGCTCCCAATATGAGTACTTTGGATTGCAACAGCTTTCTCTGGCCTCTGCTGCCCACATCGCTCATGATGATGTGCCGGCTGTAGCGATTGACCTGATCAGGTGTAAGAGCCAGGGGTTGTTCGGCCATGCTATTTTTTCTCCTTCGTTGAGTACTTATTTTCTGGGGACCGCTCCCCTGATTCCTGCGATTTCTGGGCGCCCGGGCCAGGGATTATCACACCAAAAAACCCGCACCACCCTAAAGGGTTCACCTTTTGAGCGGGTGCAGGTTTAGTTTTCGTGGAACCGGTGCCCGGACTGCCCGCTATGTATGCGGACAGGTACAGGCGCGAAGGTTCTCGATGTTTCTAACTGTAATCAACTATCTGAGTCTAGAGACGCCATATGAGCTTGTCAAGCGGCTGCTTATTGGTCTGGTGGCCGGTTTATCGTTGCCGGATCCCATAGCGACTGGGGTAGGTCAAGTCTGCAATTGGTACACTGCCTCTTCCACCAGTCTCCGCTGGCGCCGGGCCAGGTCGGCCAGAGAGATCTTGCTGAGGACGTTCCGAATGGCCTCTTCTACGGCTTTCCACACTTCTTGCTGGGCACATGAATCGGAAAACACGCAGTCATCGGGGTTTATCAAGCAGTCCAGCGGTGAGGAATTTCCGTCCAGTGTGGCCATGACCATGCTCAGTTTTATCTCATCCGGGTCCATGGCCAAGCGGTGGCCGCCCTGGGGACCGCGCCGGCTGGTGATGAAGCCAAACTTGTGCAGAGTCGTCATCAACTGGTCCAGGTAGGCTTCAGGGATGCCCTGTCTGTACGCAATCTCGGCGGTCTGAACAGGCCCCTCCCCATAGTTAAGCGCCAGTTCCACCAGGGCCCGGACTCCGTAGTCCACTTTCATTGGCACTCTCATAGCGCCCACCTCCGAACCAGTCCAACCCTGAAATTATAGCATTTCCAGGGTTGGATTTCCAACATTGTCGATTGACAAAGTAAACTTTCCCCAAAAGCTACTCGAGTTCCCGCTTTATTCCCAGCAAGAGTCTCGGCATTAAAATTAGGATGGCCGCTGGATCACGAGGTAGGTGCCCAATCCCCGAGCGATCAAGGTCTGGCGTTGGTCTGTCACCTCCATGTCGCCAACGATGATCCGCCGCCCGCCGCTAACGATGCGCGCCGTGGCGGTGAGCTCGCCTTCCCGCGCCGGAGCGATGAAATTCAGCTTCAACTCGATCGTTACCGCCCCTTGGCCCGGCTCCAGTACAGATCGCACCGCCCGGTAAAATGCGTAATCCGCCAGGGTAACGATGATGCCTCCCTGGACAACCCCGGCGGACTGGCGGTGCTTGTCCTGGATGGTCATGTGGGTGGTCCCGACGCCGTCGGCTGATATCCCGGGCCGCATGTCCAGAAGCGCGGCGAAGGGCGCTTCATCCTCGATTTGGCTATGAGGATTATCCGTAGTCATGCTGATTTCTCCCGCACCGCTGCCTTCCATGTCCGGTGCTGGTGCAGTATAACCGTGGTGTGGGTGGCCCGCCACCGGCGATCCAGCATCCGCCGGCTCCCAGATGGTAGCAGGTCACCGCCCAGCCGCCTATAATGTAGGTGTTGGGCTGTTCGCCGAGGGTTGATGCCAAGCCACGGTCCGGTCAAATGACCGCGCCCCATGACGAGCAGGCGACCCAAAAGTACTAAACCGCCGTAAAGGGCATCTGGTGGAGAGGGATGGTCAAAGGGGTTTTTATAGCGCTCGGGATCATGTTGATACTGCCTATCATTCCCATCGTGCATATCGTCACTCCGTTTGGTCCTTTTATCGGAGGGTACTTTGGCATCTCCGCCGCGGCCTCAAGCGACAGGTCTTCTGCGGTAAATTCCCTGATATTCGGCGCCCTCACCGGTGGCATTATATTTGTGCTGCTGACGGCTGTGGCCGTGGCGCTGGTGGTGATTACCGGGCTGCCCCAGGTGCTGATATGGTTGGTGGTGGTGGTCTCGACCTTGTATATCGGCAGCATGAGTTCGTTGGGCGCCTGGTACTCGCAACTGCGCTCGGCGGAAAAGGACTCCAAAAACCAGGCCCAATCATCGGCAGAGGCCGATTCCCAGGTCGAGCCGCAGTGATTCATGAGCGATACTGGAGCCTCATACCGTTGTGAGCTACCTTACCCGGTCTTGCCGAAGGGTCTGAACATCAGTCCACGACGTGTTCCATATGACTGCCAACGGCCGGCTAGGGGAGACGCATCTGGGCGCCGTGCACCTGGCACATCCTTGACACTGCCGAGGGGGCGCCGGTATGATTTTCACGATCTAACTTCACATTTCCTCCTGTGAATCCACTAGATGTACGATACTGACCTCCGCCGACACCTGGAAGCGCTGCGCGATGGCAACCAGAGCGTCGATGGAGTACTGAAAGCTCTGCGCGACCTTCCTTATCAGGACCTCGGGTTCGCCAAGGTTGATCACCACCGCCCCTTGCGTACGGGATTTCCCGAGGTGGTCTTTGGCCTGGGTAAGACCACGCATGAGGTAGCCCAGATCGTCGCCTCCCTGACCGGCAGAGGCCACCCGGTGCTGGTCACCAGAACCGGCCCGGAAGCATACATCGAGGTTTGCCGCGACACTCCCGACGCAGAATTCAATGAGCTGGCCGGCACCATAGTTGTTCCGGCGCCAGAACCGGAAGCCCTGATGAAAGGCGTCTTGGTATTGACCGCCGGCACCGTGGACCTTGCCGTGGCCGAGGAGGCAGCCGTCACCGCCGGGTTGATGGGCAGTGAAGTGGTGCGGGTGAACGATGTTGGGGTGGCGGGACTCCACCGGCTGTTGGATTCGCTGTCTGCGTTGCAGGAGGCGCGGGTGATCGTGGTGGTTGCGGGCATGGATGCCGCCGTCACCGGCGTGGTCGCCGGCTTGGTTTCGGCGCCGGTGATCGCCGTGCCCACCAGTTCGGGTTACGGCGCCAGCTTCGAAGGACTTGCCGCGCTGCTGGCGATGCTGAATAGCTGTGCCCCCGGCGTGGCGGTGGTGAATATCGACAACGGGTTCGGCGCCGGGTACATGGCGGCGCAGATAAACCGAATGGACCACGGCGGCAGTGACTAGCAAAAAACTGGGGCTGCTGGTGATCCTTGCGGTCCTGGTGTTCGCCGCACTGATGGGCTACGGAGACTTCCGGGAGATGGGCCAACGGCTGGCGCAATTCCCGATCACCCATCTGGCCGCCGTCCTGGCGTTGGCTCTCCTCAACTATCTCCTGCGATTCTTCCGCTGGGCTTACTACCTGCGGGTGCTAAAGATCAGCGCGCCGGTGGCCGTCAGCGGACTGGTGTTCATGTCGGGTCTGGCAATGTCCATCACCCCTGGCAAAGCGGGAGAGCTGCTGAAAAGCTACCTTCTGCGGGACCGCGCCGGCGTGGCGGTTGCCAGCTCCGCTCCCGTGGTGGTTATGGAGAGGATCACCGACGTGGTCTCGGTGGTTCTGTTGGGCCTGGTAGGGTTGGTACTGTTGCCCCTCCCAGTGGTAGTGGCATTATTGGCGGCCCTGTTCATAAGTGGCGGTGCATTGGCGTTGGTTGCTTCCCGGCGCAGCGTCCGCCTGTTGAACCTGCCCTTGCTGCGTCGTTGGAAGAGCAGCCTGGAGACCTCCCATGATGGTTTCCGCCTCTTGTCCAATCCCCGAGTCGTGGCGGTTGGCGTGGCCCTGGGAGTAGTGGCCTGGTTCT
>JADFJS010000144.1 GCA_022566155.1 Chloroflexota bacterium | reverse complement strand
GATTCCACCGAAAGCCGGGGGGGTCTCTGGCAGCCCTGGGTTCGGACCATTGGCACCTGGGCGGCTACCGCCGGGATAATATCGGTGGCGGCAGCACTTTCCACCTGGCCCCTGGTGGCCTTTTATTTCGACCGGATCCCCCTTGCCGGTATTTTCGTCACGCTACTGGCCTTGCCCGCCCTACCCTTTATCCTGATGGGGACCTTAGCCGCTGGCCTGGCCGGTTTTGTCCACCCTGTGTTGGGCCAGCTATTTGGGCTGCTGGCCTGGGTGCCTCTCAGCTATCTGGTGGGCCTGGTATCGCTGGCGCCGGCTCCCACGGTTTCCGGCTCGTGGGTAGGCCTTCCCCTGGTTTGGGGGTGGTATGCATTGCTGGCGGGGCTGCTCCTGGCGGGAAGGCCGGGAGGAGCCCGGAGTCTGGCACAAAGATTCTTTGTTTCCATACGCGATTGGTTCACCGGCCGCGTCGCTACAGTGAGGCTAGCCAGGACAGCCGCCGGCAATATTGGTGTTGCCGCTCTTCTGATGATTGGCATCTGGTTCTTGATGGGACATGTGCTCGGTGGGCCCGACGGAAAGCTGCACGTCTACTTCTTCGATGTCGGCCAGGGAGACAGCGCATTGATCGTGACGCCCAGCGGCCGGCAAGTGTTGGTCGACGGTGGCCCGGAAGCATGGAGCGCAGTGACCGCCCTGGATAGCGTGTTACCCGCCGGAGACCGGAGTCTGGACCTGGTGGCGCTGACACACATTGATGCCGACCATAGCCGGGGCCTGATGGAGGTGCTGGCTCGCTATCAGGTGGGGGCGGTGTTGGAGGGAGCGGATAACCGGGTTGGAGAGCAATATGCACGTTGGCGGGCTACCCTGGACAGGGCGCAAATTGAGGTTATCCCGGTCCGGGCGGCTTACCGCATCAACCTGGATCCGGGGGTAACTCTGGAGGTGCTCAACCCACCGATAGACCCGATAGGCGGGTCCTGGCAGGAGCGGAACAACAACGGCCTGGTCTTGCGTCTGGTGTACGGCCAGGTTTCATTTCTGCTGGCCGCCGACATAGAAGGCCTGGCGGAGGCTTACCTACTCGGACAAGGCGCGACTCTGGACAGCGTGGTGCTGAAGGTGGGCCATCATGGAAGCAGCACCTCCACCACTGCTCCATTTCTGAGGGCGGTGAGCCCTACCGTGGCGGTCATATCCACCGGGGAGTCCAACCGGTTTGGTCATCCCAGCCAAGAAGTGCTGGCCCGCCTGGAGGAGGTGGTAGGGGACGGGGGGCTGTATCGCACGGACCGGGACGGGACGATCGAGTTTATCAGCGATGGGGAGAGCCTGTGGGTAAAAACCCAACGCTAGGTCGATGGCTCATCGGTATGCGTGAAGTTCGATGGCCTGGCCTAGAGCAGATCCTCCGCGGCCCTCGATCCCGCTGCCATGGCGTTGGTCTGCGTGCCGGCGAGCTAGTGTGTCGGCAGGTCATGTATACTGGACAGAAGCTGGTGACTGTCGCCACATCCGGCTGGCGGCCGATGGCCGGACAATGGAGGTAAAGGGGGAAACGCTTTGGTCAGACCAGACGGGCGAAGCTGGGACCAGGCAAGAGATACGGTAATTATCCCGGGTTACCAGAAGTTCGCCGAGGGATCAGCGCTGATCGAAGTGGGTAATACCCGCGTACTCTGCTCGGCGTCCCTGGAAGAACGAGTGCCGGCTTTTCTGCGCGGACAGGGGAAGGGTTGGATCACCGCCGAGTACGCCATGCTTCCCCGGTCAACCAACACACGCACGCCTAGAGAGCGCGAATCCGGGCGTATCTCTGGGCGCTCCCAAGAGATCCAGCGCCTCATAGGGCGGGCGCTCCGTGCGGTCGTCGATCTGGAAGCGCTTGGGGAGCGCACGGTATATATCGACTGCGACGTTTTGCAAGCCGACGGCGGCACTCGGACCGCCGCGATAACCGGGTCCTACGTGGCCCTTTACCAGGCGCTCGACATGTTGGTCAAACACCGGGTATTGCCTAAGAATCCAAGCCGCGGGGCGGTGGCGGCCATAAGCGTAGGCCTGGTAAACGGCGGATTGATGCTTGACCTGTGCTACGAAGAGGACTTCCAAGCGCAGGCAGATTTCAACGTTGTCCTAACCGACCGGGGAGATCTGGTAGAGGTCCAGGGAGCCGCCGAGGCGGAGCCTTTCCCTCGTCAACGAGTAGATGAGGTATTGGCACTGGCGGGCCGGGGAGTAGAATCTCTCTTTCGCGTTCAACAAGAGGCTTTGAGCCGGTTGTGATCTGGCCGGTCCCGGATGTCGTTGTAGCGCCCGGTCATCGATATGGGAGAAGCCAAAGATGCTTGGAGAGAGCCCGAAATTTTCACCTGCGGGGTCCCGCGGGGCGATCGGCGAAATTGAGACTGGTTGGGAATTATGAGAGAGTCGTTGGCGGAGCGATTTGAACGTGTCGGGGACTTCCTGCCAGAACCTAAAGACCGGGCATCGTCCAGGGGCAGGCGGAAGAATCCAGGGCGCCGATGGTTAGGCGTGGCCATACTAGCGCTGCTGCTGGCCGCTGGTTGCACCGGCGCCACTCCGACGCCGGAAGCAAGCACTCCTGAGGCCACCGAGCTGACCCCGCCCGGCGCCGCTCCGGTTGCGGAGACCCAACAGCCGATCCCAGCAGCCGTTACTTCGACCCCTGTAACCCCCACTCAGGCGCCGCCAACACCTACCCCATTCCCTCCCGCGACTACCGCACCTCCTCCCACCCCGGCTCCTGTGGTAATGGCACTGCCCAGCATCGCCGACATTGTCGAGAAGGTTCGACCCGCGGTGGTGTCCATCCTGGCCGAAATTGGCCCGGACCGATTCGGCCGTTCCCAGTTCGGCAGCGGCACAGGAGTTATCGTTGACCCCCAGGGCCTTGTGCTGACCAACAATCACGTTATCGAGGGGGCAACCACCATTACGGTGACGATGGACGATGGCAGCCAGGTGGAGGCTCAAGTGGTTGGGGCCGACAGGCTATCTGACCTGGCCGTGCTTCGGATACCAGGAGGCGACTTCACGGTGCTTCCGATCAACCGGAACATACGCCCGCGTCCCGGCGAATGGGTTATCGCCATCGGCAACGCCCTGGCGCTTCCCGGCGGCCCGACGGTGACGGTGGGAGTGGTTTCGGCGGTGGGCCGCACTATCGAGGCCGGCCAAGGGGTGACTCTATACGACCTGATCCAGACGGACACGGTCATAAACCCGGGCAACAGCGGCGGCCCGTTAATCAGCCTGGACGGCCAGCTAGTAGGGATCAACACATCCGTCCTGAGAGGTTCAACCGGCAGTGGCATACCCATAGAAGGCATCGGATTCGCTATCAACATGGAAACCGCGGCACAGGTTTCCCAGCAGCTAATTGAGGTCGGGCGGGTCCAGTGGGCATACATGGGCCTGGACTTGGCCGACCTGATACCGGAACAGGCGGCGGCGATGGGGGTCCGGGAGGGTGTGGTGGTCGCCCGTGTCGTCATTGATGGTCCATCCGACAGGGCGGGTATAATATCGGGCGACATAATATTGTCTATTGATGGCGTAAAGATTGCCACATTAGACGACCTGATCCGGTTGCTGCGGCAGGAACTGATAGCAGGCCAGGAGGTGGCGGTAGAGGTGTTTCGCCAAGGCTCCACCGGAATGCTACAGCTTGTGCTGGGAGAGCGGCCGGTTCGGTAGCGGCAATCTCCTACAATCTGTTGCCGTGGATGTCCAGCATCACCAGCGGAAGACCCAGCTCCCGCAGGCCGGGCTCCACGGCCTCCCGGTCGCCGACCACCAGAACTCTCAGGTTGGAGGGGCGTATCTGTTCGCCGGCCACGCGGTGGACATCGGCCAGCGTGATCGCTTCCAGTCGAGACCTCACGGTCTGGAAATAGTCATCCGGAAGCCGGTATTGGACTAACTGGACCATATGGCCCAATATCATAGCGGGCCGCTCGAAGCTGGCCGGATAGCCCTGTAGTATCCCCGCTTTTGACGCATCCAGCTCTTCCTGTGTGATGGGTCGCGACCCGTGAATATCGCGGAATTCCTGCAGGGTCTCCTGCACCGACTCCTTAGTCACGGCGGTCTGCACGCTGCCGCCGGCCTGGAGCAGGGAGGGACCGCGATGCCACTGTACGCTGGAATTGTAGCCGTAGCTGTAGCCCTTGTCCTGCCGCAGGTTCAGGTTCAGGCGGGCAGAAAATTGGCCGCCGAATGTGTAGTTCAGCAGGGTTAATGCAAAGTAGTCGGGGTGGTACCGGTTTATCGTCGGTTGCACCGCCCGGATGACCGACTGGGCCGAGCCGGGCCGGTCCACCAGGTAGATCGTTGACTCTTCGAACGGGTGGTGGGAAACATCACGGGCCAGATCGGCTTCGGCTCCGGCGCCCGTCCAATCGCCCAGATAAGCCTCCGCCTGGGCGCACACCTCATCCAGGCTAACGTCGCCGGACACGATCAGGGTGGCGTAGGCCGGGCCGTAATCCCGCTGGAATTTACCAACGATGTCCTGCCGCGTCATGGCGGACACGGATTCTTCGGTTCCAGAGACGGGGTGACCGTATCCGGTGCGCTGAGGGAAGACCAGGCCGGGAGCGATCCGGCCGGCGATCACCCCGGCGTCGTCCAGGCCACGGCGCAGGTCGGTCAGGTGTTCCCGTCGCAGCCTCTCCAATTCATGGTCGGGAAAAGCGGGAT
>JADFJS010000023.1 GCA_022566155.1 Chloroflexota bacterium | reverse complement strand
CGCAGATGCAGGAGCAGGACCCAAGGCCGTGGTCCCCTTCGGTGGCCGTGCCCGCCGGCTGGGCACCAACCCTATCTGTATCGGAATGCCCAGCGACCTTGAGGGCACGGTGCTCCTCGACATGGCAACCAGCGCGGTGGCGGCGGGAAAGATCAGCCTGGCCCGCAGCCGGCAGGAGCAGGTGCCCCCGGGCTGGATCGTGGACAAGGAAGGCAACCCCACAACCGACCCCAACGACTATCGCGATGGTGGCGCGATCCTGCCGGTGGGCGCCGATCAGGGACACAAGGGATACGGACTCGCATTCATGGTGGAGATATTCTCCGGGCTGCTTACCGGCCTGGGATTCGGTATCGACCCTCAGGCCAGGCACAACGACGGCGTCTTCATCGCCGTATTCAACGTGGCGCACTTCCGACCGCTAGAAGAGTTCAAGCGAGAAGTAAAGGAGTTCGCCGAGTTCGTCAAATCCTCTCCACCGGCCGCCGGATTCACCGAGGTCATGTACCCGGGCGAGCCCGAGTTCCGTACCGAACAGCAACGCCGCCGGGACGGCATCTTCATTGAAGACGGCACATGGCAGCAGATCAGCGACCTGATGGAAGAGCTTGGGGTCACCGGCCAGGTCGGCCAACCTTGACCTGGAGCGCTCGCGGCAAACTACAGCAATTGGCTCCGATCCGTTGCACGGAATACCCGCCAAGGTCCTAGAAGCCATTGCAAAAGTGAATCCTGCGACAGGTTCACCACGAACGGTAAATACGTCTCTTTCCGTTCGTCCTGAGCCTGTCGAAGGACCCGCAAAGGGATCGCGATTGTTTTTGAAATACCCGCCATGGCCTCCACGGGCATGCGTTGGTCGAGGCCTGGATAGCGCAGATCTTCTTCCTGCGGAATGGCTTCTTCAGAACCGGATACCGTGTGTGCGGATTGCGGCTGTCAGACCACCTGTGGTATAATTGTTCCGAAAATAAAGAGAGGAAAAAGGCCATACAGATTCAATGTTAGACGGGGAAAATAAAGCCCGGATCACCCAAGAGTATCGACTCCACGAGAAGGACACCGGCTCTTCGGAAGTACAGGTTGCTGTAATAACTGAAAGGATCAGGCAGCTAACCGACCACCTGCGGCTCCACAAAAAGGACGTTCACTCCCGACGCGGGCTGATCAACATGGTGTCCAAACGCCGAAAACTCCTCAAGTACCTAACCAGGGAAAATGTGGATCGTTACCAAACGTTGATAGCCCGGCTAGGTCTCAGGCGTTAGTTTTCTCTAGCAACAACACCCTCCCAGGGTGTTGTTTCGCGTCTAGCGTACCTCTTGATTACTAAAGCGAGGTTTCTTAATATCACTATGCCCACAACCGTAGAGCGCGCAATTGGCCCCCATACCCTGACCATTGAAACCGGCAAGTTGGCCGCACTAGCCCACGGCGCAGTGACCGTCCAATACGGCGAGACGATCATCCTGGCTACCGCAGTCATGTCGGACAAGCCCAGAGCGGCGGACATCGACTTCCTTCCCTTAACAGTGGATTTCGAGGAGCGGCTCTACGCCGCCGGAAAGATTCCCGGCAGCTTCTTCCGCCGGGAAGGCCGTCCCGGTCAGGATGCCATCCTTGCGGCCCGCTTCACCGACCGGTCCATCCGTCCCCTCTTCCCCAAGAGCATGCACAACGACATCCAGATCACGATAACCGTCCTGTCCGCCGACCAGGAAAACCCTGCCGACATGCTGGGTATGGTGGGCGCCTCGGCCGCACTGTCCATCTCCCAGATCCCCTTCGACGGTCCTATCGGCGCGTGCAGACTGGCCTACAATGATGGCCAGTACAATATCCTTCCCACATACCAGGAAAGCTCTGACAGCCAGCTAAGCATGGTGGTCACCAGCACCCGGGATGCCATCATAATGGTGGAAGCCGGCGCGAACGAAGTGTCGGAAGAAGTTGTTCTGGAGGGGATCCGCCGCGCCCACCAGGCCAATTTGGAGACCATAGACCTGATCGATCAGCTAACCAGATCGGTCGGCAAAACCAAGGAATCGTTTCCACCACCCGATGAATCCGGTGAGGAACTGGCAACCCAGATCCAGGATGTCCTTCAGGGCCGGCTGGCGGTTCTGCTGGAAGATAGCCTGGACAAGACGGCCAGAGACGTTAGGGAGAAACAGCTTGCCGCCGAAGTGACGGAGAGGCTGGCCGATAAATATCCCCAGGATCAGATCTCCGCGGGATTTGACCGGGCGCTGAAAGAAGAGGTACGGCAACGCATCCTGAACCAGGGGATCCGCCCCGACGGCAGGACGCTAACTGAGATACGGCCGGTTTCCTGCGAGGTGGGCATATTGCCCCGCACCCACGGCTCCGGGCTGTTCAACCGGGGAGAAACCCAAGTGCTGTCCATAGTAACTTTGGGTTCGGTGGCCCTGAAGCAAAGGCTGGATACGGTGGGTCCCGAGGACACCAAACGGTTCATGCACCACTACAATTTCCCCTCCTTCTCCACCGGAGAAGCCCGGCGGGTCGGATCGCCGGGCCGCCGGGAGATAGGCCACGGCGCTCTTGCGGAAAGGGCCATACTGCCGGCGCTTCCATCGGAAGAGGAGTTCCCATACGCCATCCGCGTGGTTTCGGAGGTGCTCAGCTCCAACGGAAGCACGTCCATGGGCAGCGTTTGCGGCGCTTCCCTGGCCTTGATGGATGCGGGAGTTCCCTTGAAGAAAACCGTCTCCGGCATCGCCATGGGCCTGATCACCGGGGAAGACGGCCGGTATGCCATCCTCAGCGACATCCAAGGAATGGAAGACTTCCTGGGCGACATGGATTTCAAGGTGGCGGGTACCGCCGACGGGATCAACGCCCTTCAGATGGACATCAAAGTTGGAGGGCTTACCCAGGAGATCTTGGAGCAGGCACTGGAGCAGGCCCGGATCGGCCGTCTGCACATCCTCGCAAAAATGAACGAAGTGATCGATCAGCCGCGCTCCCAAATGAGCGATTATGCCCCCAAGATGCTGCGCTTTAAGATACCGGTCGAGAAGATCGGCGCCCTCATTGGACCCGGCGGCCGCATCATACGGGCCATCATTGAAGAAACCGGCACCTCCATCGACGTTCAGGACGACGGGTCGGTCACCATCGGTGGCGTCGACAGCGGGGACATGGAGCGTGCCAGGGCCAAGGTGGATAGCCTGACCCGGGAACTGTTGGTCGGAGACATCTTTACCGGCAAGGTCACGCGGATCACCAACTTTGGCGTATTCGTTGAGCTGGTCCCAGGCCGGGACGGGCTGCTGCGCAACGGAGAGATGGGTGACCTGGAAGAAGACGACGTAAAGATGGGCCAAGAGATAACCGTGGTACTCCATGAGATTGACCCACAGGGCCGGATAAACCTCTCCCGCCGTGCCCTGTTCGGGGAAAACGAAGGCGCGCCGGCAGGCCCTCGTCCTGCTCCCCAGCGTGCCCCCTCCGACCGCGGAGGCCGGCCGGGAGGCGGGTTTGGCGGTGGCCGCTCCGGACCAGGGGACCGTGGCCGGCGTCCCGGAGGACCCCCCGGAGGCCAGGGAGGACCCCCCGGAGGCCAGGGAGGACCCCCCGGAGGTCAGGGAGGACCGAGAAACGAGGGGCCCAGGCGTGATTCAGGTGGCGGCCGGTTCACGGGAGGCAACGGGCCTCGTACCCCGTAAGCCACACGCAGCCTGCTTGAACATTACCGTCCGGGTCTATTACCTGAGGCCTGTCGATGCGCCTGGCCTATTAACCATGTGTCCGTCAGGCAGGCCCCATGTTCCCTCTGCGCCCTCTATGACTTTCCGGTAGGGTCATTAGCCGAGGCCTCGCCAACGTGCCCGGTGAAACACCTTTCCTTTCCCCGTGCCTCCATCCGTGATAATATCTACTCCTCTTGTACCCGATTGGCCCCTTTAGAGGATTACATTGGCTCCAATAGGCGTGGTTATCAACGGCGCAACCGGCAAGATGGGTATGGAAACCGTTAACGCAGTTTGCCGGGAGCAAGATATGGCCTTGATCGGCGCGGCCTGCCGTCGCGAGCGTGGGCCCACCCTGGCTGTACCCGACGGGAACGAAATACCCCTTTCCACCAACCTGGATGACTTACTACAACAGACTCGTCCCGACGTAATGGTCGACTTTACCAACGCCGACACTTGCATGGCGGCCGCCTCCGTGGCCGCCGCCTATTCCATCAATCTGGTCCTCGGGGCCAGCGGGCTCACCGACAGCCATCTGCAGCAACTGGACGCCTTGGCCAACGACTACAACGTGGGCATCATCTTCGCACCCAACTTTGCATTGGGAGCCGTGGTGCTCAAGCACTTGGCGGAACAGGCTGCCGAATTTTTCGATTACGTCGACATCATTGAATCCCACCATGAAGCCAAGATAGACGCTCCCTCGGGCTTCTCGCTGGCCCTGGCCAAAAGTATCGGGGACCGGAAACGGTTCACCCGCAACATTCCGGAGAGGGAGAACCTGCCCGGTACCAGGGGCGGCGAGTACAACGGCGTCACCATTCATAGTATCCGAATGCCGGGACGCAGCGCCCACCACGAGGTGATCATGGGCGCCCCGGGACAGACTGTTTCCCTGCGTCACGACACCCTGGGGCGAGACTGCTACATGCCCGGCGTGTTGCGCTGCATCCGGGAGGTCGTGAAACAACCCGGCCTTGTGGTCGGCCTGGAAAAAATACTCGGTCTGTAGCTGGGGGTTTTTCTTGCAAGACCTTTCCATAGCCGTTGTTGGCGCCACCGGGGCGGTGGGAACCGAGTTCCTCCGAATCGCGGAGCAGCGCTATGCGAAATTGCCCCACATCAAGGCGCTTGCTTCCAGCCGGTCGGCGGGCAAACGGCTTTCCTTTGGCGACCGGGAGCTGGTGGTGGAGGAAGCGTCCGAAGAGTCCTTCGCCGGAATAGACATCGTTTTCATCTCGGTCAGCAGCGAGGTCAGCCTACGCTTGGGACCGGCAGCCGTGGCGGCGGGTGCTGTGGTGATCGACGATGGCTCGGCCTTCCGTATGCGGGACACCGTGCCTCTGGTGGTCCCCGAGGTCAATGGCGCCGACGTGGAATGGCACCAGGGCATCATCTCCATCCCCAACTGCTCCACCACGCCGCTGGCAATGGTTGCCCATCCCCTCCACCGGGTAAACCCCATCGTCAGGATTGTGGCCGACACCTATCAATCGGTATCCGGCGCCGGCTCTGCGCCCGTCGTGGAGCTCCGGGAGCAGAGCCGGGACATGCTGGATGGGAAAGCGGCTAATCCCAAGGCGCTGGACCACCAGATCGCTTTCAATGTTATCCCACGCATCGACCGCTTTCTTGATGATGGGTACACGATGGAAGAGCAGAAGATGCGGCAGGAGACCCAGAAGATACTGCACGCGCCGGAGATCCGCCTTTCCGCCACCTGTGTGCGCGTGCCGGTGTATGTCTCCCATAGCGCGGCGGTTCACATCGAATTTCAGCGCCCGATGCCGGCGGAGGAAGCAAGAGAGTTGCTTCGGGCCATGCCCGGTGTTACGGTCCTCGACGACCCGGCGCAGAGCGCCTACCCCATGCCCTGGGATGTCACCGGCACCGACGAGGTTTTCGTGGGTAGGATCCGGCAAGACTCTTCCCATCCCAACGGCCTGGTGATGTGGATCGTGGCAGACAACCTGCGTAAGGGCGCGGCCCTTAACTCCATCCAGATCGCCGAGGAGCTGGTGGCCCGGAATTGCCTCAAACCACGGCACCAAAGCGGCGTGTCCGGATGATGGACTGACCAGCAACCCGCCCGATGCTCAGTAAATCAGGGATCAGAAGGAGCGGAATCATGGTAGAACTGCAGGCAATCACATCCAACGGTACCCAAACCGTGCTCTCTCAGGAAGCCTTGGAGGAATTCAAAGGGAGTCTGCGCGGCCAGCTCATCCTCCCCGAGGATGACGGCTACGATGAGGCCCGGACCCTGTGGAATGCCCAGATCGACAAGCACCCGGCGCTGATTGCGCGTTGCGCCGGTGTGTCGGACGTCATAGGTTCCGTGAAATTCGCCCGCGCCAACAACCTTCTGGTGGCGGTTCGGGGCGGCGGCCACAGCTTTCCCGGAAACTCCGTTTGCGAAGGCGGACTCATGATTGACCTTTCCCAAATGAAGGGTGTTCGGGTCGATCCTAGCAATCGCACAGCCCGTGCCGAGCCAGGGGTCAACTGGGGCGAGTTCGACCGCGAGACCCAGGCTTTCGGCCTGGCTACCACGGGAGGCACCCTGACCAACACCGGCATCGCGGGTCTCACACTGGGCGGTGGCATCGGCTGGTTGTGCCGCAAATTCGGCCTAAGCGTTGATAATCTTCTCTCAGTGGACATGGTCACAGCCGAAGGGGAGTTCCTGAAAGCCAGTGCCACCGAAAACGAAGAGCTGTTCTGGGGTCTGCGGGGCGGCGGCGGCAACTTTGGGATCGTCACTTCCTTCGAGTATAAGGTCCATCCCGTGGGCACGATATTGGGTGGTATGTTGATTCATCCCATGGAGAATGCCCGAGAGGTCCTCACCTTCTTCCATAAATTTGCTACCGGCGCCCCCGATGAATTGATGATGGGGGCCGCCATGCTGACTTCCCCCGAGGGCGCTCCTGTTGTTGTCATCATCGTCTGCTACAACGGGTCCATAGAAACCGGCGAACAGGTCCTGAAGCCCCTTCGGGAATTTGGTAACCCGATCGCCGACTTGATAGCGCCGGTGCCATACTCCCACGTCCAGTCCTTGCTAGACGACGGGTTCCTACCAGGGCGCCGAAACTACATCAAGACTAATTTTATGGACGTCATAGACGATGACGCCGCCTCAGTCTTGATGGAGCGCTTCGAGAGCGTTCCATCGCCTTACTCAGCCGTGGCTCTTTTCCAGCTCGGTGGCGCAGTGGCTCGAGTCGGCAAAGAGGAAACCGCCTTCTACCACCGGGACAAGGGTTATCACATGTTCCT
Organism: Chloroflexota bacterium; assembly: GCA_022566155.1. Classification (GTDB taxonomy): domain Bacteria; phylum Chloroflexota; class Dehalococcoidia; order Lucifugimonadales; family UBA3495; genus JADFJS01. The sequence goes on along the minus strand of JADFJS010000023.1, from coordinate 11,367 downwards.
GGCATCGGTTTGGGAAGACGCCGCAGACGATGAGAAGAACTTCCGCTGGGCGCGGGAAACATGGTCGGCCATGCAGCGTTTCTCTTCGGACGGCGTTTATGTCAACGAGATGGGCGATGAGCAGGATGGCCTGGACCGTATCAAGGAAGCCTACGGACCCAGGACATACGAACGGCTGGTGGCCTTAAAGAATAAGTATGATCCGACCAACTTCTTCCACCTCAATCCGAATATCAAGCCCACGGCCGGATAGCCCTCAGTCGCATAATCATCTGAGGCAACAGGAGATTTCGCTATGACGGAAATAGGCAGGTTGCTCACGGCGATGGTCACTCCCTTCGACGAACAGGGGAAGGTGGACTATGGGCAGGCTAGGAAGCTGGCCAACGCCTTGCTTGACTCCGGCAGCGACGGGTTGGTGATCACCGGCACCACCGGCGAAGGGCCGACCCTGAGCTCCGAGGAAAAGATACGGCTCTATGCCGAGGTGAAAGAGGCCATCGGCGGCCGGGGCGCGGTCATCGCCGGGACCACCGACAACAACACCGCCGCAAGCATCGCGCTTAGCAAAGAGGCGGAAGAGGTGGGCGCCGACGCACTGCTGTTGACTGTACCGGCTTACAACAAGCCTCCCCAAGAGGGCCTATACCAGCATTTTAAGGCCATCGCCGGCAGCACCAATCTGCCCTGTGTCCTCTACAACGTGACCAGCCGCACCAGCCTGAACATGACCGACGAGACCACCATTCGCTTGAGCCACATCGACAACATCGTGGGCGTGAAAGAAGCGGGCAGCGACATGGACCAGATAACCCGAATCATCGACGGCGCCCATGACGGCTTCCGCGTATGGAGCGGCAACGACAACGAGACCTTCCAGATCATGGCCACCGGCGGTTACGGCGTTGTAAGCGTTCTCTCCCACCTGGTTGGGAGCCAGATCAAGCAGATGATGGGATACCTGCTGGAAGGAGACGTGGAGAAGGCCGCGGCGGAGCACCGCAGGCTTCTGCCCCTGTTCAAGGTGATGTTCATCGTCTCCAACCCCATCCCCATCAAGCACTCCTTGAACCAGGTCGGTTTCAACGTTGGCAATACCAGGCTCCCGCTGGTTCCGCTCGATGAAAAGTCGGTGGCGCAGATCCACAAGGTGCTGGCCAACTACGAGATCGACCTGCCCGTGCCGGCTTAAGAATCCGGGCACCAGCTAGGCCCAGCGCACCATCGTCCCCGAACAGATACAGCCCCACCACGCCGCCGGTCCCAGGGCGGCACATGTGGTGGGGCTGTAAGTACTGCGGCCTGTCATTCCGGATCGCCGGAGGCGGTGAGGAATCTAAAAACGCCGCCATCAAAACTTTGTAAACAAGTACTACGTCAACATGCTGAAAACGACTTTAGACCCTTCGGATACGCTCAGGGTGACATAGCTGTGAATCTTGAGGCCAAGCCCTACCACAAAGCCAGGATGAGGACTACAAGCCCGGCCTTGCGGGATTCACCTTGGCCTTAGTTCAGCGTCCCCAACTAGTGGATCACCGGCTCTACCAGAATGGTTTCCTCCCGGGCGGGCCCGGTGGAGATGATCTGGACCTTGCAACCTACCAGCTCCTCGACGCGCTTGACGTAATTAATGGCGTTCTGGGGAAGCTGGGATAAGCTGGTGGCCCCGGCGGTAGGCTGATCCCAACCGGCGAACTCCTCGTATATCGGCTGGCAACGGTCCAGGAGACTGGTATTGACGGGGAAGCGGTCCAGGTCCCGCCCATCGGCCCGGTAGCCCACGCATATCTTCACTGATGGACTGCCGTCAAGGATATCCAGCCGGGTCAGCACCATTCCGGTAAAGCCGTTGACCAGCCGGCTGTATTTCCCGGCTACCGCATCGAACCAACCGATGCGGCGAGGCCTTCCGGTGGTGGTGCCGTATTCCTGGGCCTTCTCCCGCAGTTCGTCGGCAACCTGGCCTTGAATCTCCGATGGCATGGGTCCTTCTCCCACACGGGTACAGTAGGCCTTGTATACGCCCACAACGCCGGCGATACTCTGGGGGTTCAGTCCCAGGCCGGTGATGGCGCCGCCGATTGTGGGTGACGAAGAGGTCACGTAGGGATAGGAGCCGTGGTCGATGTCCAGCAATGTCCCCTGAGCTCCCTCCAGCAAGATGTTATTATCCCTGGCCAGCAGGTCTTGCACGGTCTGTTCGGCGGGTCCAACATGGGGGGCCAGTTGCTCAGCCCAATCGCGGCACTTGGCCAGCACATCGTCCAATGAGATCGGTTCCCCGCCGTAGACCTTGGTCATAAGCTCATTCTTGAAGGCCAACGTCTGTTCCAGGCGCGGCATGAGGTCTTCAAGCTCCAGCAGGTCCCCTACCCGGATGCCTCCGCGGCTGGCCTTGTCCACGTAGGCCGGGCCTATGCCCCTGCCGGTGGTGCCCAGTGCCTCCGAGCCGCGGGCTTTCTCTTCCAGGCTGTCCAGAAGTACGTGGTAGGGCATGATAACGTGGGCGCGCTCGCTGACCAGAACACGGTTGGTGTCGATGCCTCTGGAGGAGAGGTCGGCCAGCTCGGCAAGGAGCCCGTCAGGGTCCACCACAACGCCATTACCGATGATATTGTCCATCTCTGGCCAGCAGATACCGGAAGGGACTAGATGGAGCTGAAACCTGCCCCTGGAGTTGACTACGGTATGCCCGGCGTTGTTGCCGCCCCCGAATCGGACCACGGCCTGCACCGATTCGGCAAGGTAGTCAACGACCTTGCCTTTGCCTTCGTCCCCCCACTGGCCGCCGATCACGGCATAAGCCGGCATCATTCCCCTCGCTTGTCACTAAACATGCCAAACAAGCCCCGAATGTGGCCGAGGCTAGGCCAAGGGGCAGTATAGCAAAAAGCTATATTGTTGGGAAGAGAAAGGCCGTTGACACCCCTTCTTTGGTGACCATATAATCTCGCTCACATCTCACGATTGTGGCGAGCATCCGGCGCACAGACCAGCCAGGACAAGTTTTTAACGATGACACTGCGAAACAAGATAGAGGAAGACATACGCGACGCCCAGCGCAGCCGATCCCAGGCGCGGCTGGAGACTCTGCGTTTCCTGAAAAGCGCTGTCCTGGACATGGAGAAGACCCAGGGTAAAAGCCTTGACGACCCGGCCATGCTGGAGGCCATCAACCGGCAGGTGAATGACCGCCGGGAGAGCATCCGGATGTTTCAGCAAGGCAACCGTCTCGATCTGGTGGCCAAGGAGTCGGCAGAGCTGGCCATTCTGGAAGCCTATCTGCCTCCCCAGTTGACCCGTGAAGAGTTGCTTGAGCTGATCCAGGCCACGATAAAAGAAGTGGGGGCCGAGAGCGCCGGGGACAGGGGGCGTGTCATGGGCCGCTTGATGCCCCAGGTGCGAGGCCGGGCCGACGGCGCCGAGGTCAACGAATTGGTTACCGGATTGCTTGGGTCCGGGGATTAGAACCTCATCGCGGACCGGCTTGCCCAATAACCTGAGTCAATAACCCGTTCATGGTGAGCCATTCGGCTGCGCTCAGTACAGGCCTGTCGAGCCATCCGCCTGAGGCGGACCCTTCGACAGGATCCGGGCGAAGGGAATATTTAACGGTTAACTGTAAATCCCGGTGCGAGGTAGTTCTGTCGTGCGTTTTGGCATAGTGGTCTTCCCAGGCACCTGGAGCGACACCGACTGCCACCACGCGGTCTCTGGGGTGCTGGGGCAAGACGCCGAATACGTCTGGCATCAGCAGGACAGTCTGGCGGACTACGACTGCGTCATTCTACCCGGCGGATTCTCCTACGGAGACTACCTGCGCCCAGGCGCCATGGCTCGATTCTCCCCGGTCATGGAGGCTGTGCACCGGTTCGCCGCCTCGGGCGGCCTGGTCATTGGCATCTGTAACGGGTTCCAGATCCTCTGCGAAGCCGGACTGCTGCCCGGGGCGCTCTTGCGCAACAACCACCTCCAGTACCGGTGCCAATGGTCCCACCTGCGTACGGAGCGAGCCGATACCCCCTTCACTAGCCGGTGCGGGCAAGGACAGGTGCTCAAGGTGCCCGTATCCCATGGCGAGGGCAACTACTACGTCGATGAACCGACCTTGGCCCAGCTGGAAGAACAGGGCCGGGTGCTATTCCGGTATTGCGATCCCACGGGGGCCATCACCGAAGCAGCCAACCCAAACGGCTCGGTCCACAACATCGCCGGTATCATAGGCGAGACCGGCAGAGTATTGGGAATGATGCCCCATCCGGAGCGCAGCTGCGAGGCCGTACTGGGAAGCACCGACGGTAACCTGATCTTCCAGTCCATCATCGATAGCTGCGGGGCCGGGTAAGCCCCGGGTAAGCCATACCATGCTGGCCGTGGGCCTTTCCCTGCTGGCCGGCCTGGGTTTCGCCGGCTCCGGCATCCTCGCCCGGGTCGGCATGCAGGGCATCAGGCCTCTTTCCAGCACGCTGATCTCCACCGTGGCCAGCCTCTTGCCTTCCGCCGCCCTGGCCCTGGCCTTTGCCCTATCCGACATCCGTGCCCTGCCGCCCATCGCGTTCCTGTGGCTCCTGGTCCTCGGTGGCGTGAATTTCCTGGGCGGGCGGACCCTGAGCTACCTTGCCATCGATATCCTGGGGGCATCCCGCACCAGCGTCATCCTGGGCACATCAACGGTTTTCTCCACCTTTTTCGCGATAACCTTGGCGGGCGAACGGCCCCATCTTGTGATCCTGATGGGCACCGCCGGGGTGGTTGCGGGTCTGATCATCGCTACCAGCGAGTCGATTCGCCGAGGGTGGAGCGGAGACAGACGCTCCTTGCTGGGCTATCTGGTTGCCCTGGGGGCCGCAGCTTCTTACGGTGGCACCAACGTTATCGCCAGGGAGTTGACTCTGGAGTACGGATCCCCGCTGATGATCTCCGCCATCAGCCTTTTCTTCGGCGTCATCCTCCTGTGGCCGCTGGCCGGAAAGGCCGCAGTGCAGGACATAAGAAGCTCTGCGGGAAATATGGGTATGGTGGGATTCGCCGCCTTATCGGGTCTGGCGGCTGCCATTGCGGTTATCTGTCTCTACTACGCACTTCAGCGGGCAGAGGTGGTGATAGTTGCGCCCATCGTGTCCACCAGCCCTCTGACAACCCTTCTGCTTGCCAAGATATTTATCGCCCGGCTTGAACAGATTACCCGCCGGGTGCTTCTGGGGGCTACCTTTACCGTCATGGGAGTGCTGCTGGTGATCATCGGCAGCACTTTATGAGGTCCTCCCGGCGCTAACTTACGCAAGTCGACGCCTGTCGAATACCAACGCCCTCCGCTTTGTGGCATAATTACACCGCCGGAACCGCGGCCATTGCAAGTTGGATGGGAGAAAAGAATGCCTGGAAAGATACACACCACCAGGATCAATCATGTGACCACCATGGTCAAAGACACGGCAAGAGCGATGAAATTCTACAACGATCTGGTGGGCATCAAGCAGATTCAGAGCCAGGTGGACAACCCCAACATCACCTGGCTGCAACTGGAAAGCGGCATCATGGTCCACTTGATCGAGACATCAGACGCGCCGGCCAGGCCGGAAGGCATTCACCATGCCTTTGAAGTGGAAGACTTTGAAGATACCAAGAATATTCTCAGGGAGAATGGATTTGAGATACAACGGGAGGGGGTCCGGTACGACGGGCAAGCATTCCTGTTTATCGACGACCCAGACGGCAATCGCGTAGAGTTCTGCACGGCTGCGGGCTACGCACCCGCGCCGCCTCGCCCGTAAGCCCGCACAGGCCTGGAGCCCCAGACCGGGTGGCCGCCGGGTCGCCCTGAAGGACGGCCATCTATGCGGAAAGACCCCGTGGGGGCAAGCCCGTCCGGCATAAACGTACCCGCCAACCTTGGGCCATATTAGTTCAGCAAGAGTGGAGGCTTGGAGCAATGAGTCAGCAGCCGGCACCCCCACCCCCTATGTCAGACTTCGCAGGGTCCCTTTGGAAAGGAGCGGCAATTATCGCCGCCACCAAGCTGGGGCTCTTCAAAGTCCTGGCCGACGGGCCGCGCTCCACGTCTGAGATTGCCCAGGCCACGGGGGCCAACGAGACTGGGGTCTCCCGCCTGGTGGAAGCATTGGCCAGTTTTGGGTACCTGCTGCGAGTGAATGAACGTTTCGCCAACGGGCCCACGCCTCAAACCTGGCTCACTCCCCAGAGCCGGGTTGACTTTACCGCCGGGGTTCTGTGGCAGGCGGAATTATGGCACAGGCTAGAAGGGCTGGGCCAAGCCGTGCAGCAGGGTGGCCCCCAGCGCAGCATCTGGCGCCAGATGGATGACCGGCCGGAGATAGGGCAACTATATTCCCAATACATGAATGCCCTGGCCCAGCTAACCGCCGGCCCGCTACTTCAGTCCGTCCCGTTGCCGGATGGCACCCGCCGCCTGTTGGACCTGGGCGGGTCCCATGGCCTGCGCAGCATCGCCTACTGTGAACGTTATCTCCAACTGCAGGCGGTAGTTTATGACCTGCCCAGCGCACTGACCGACACCCAGCAGACCATCGCCGCCCGTGAGATGGGTAGCCGCGTCAGCGTTCAACAGGGTAATTGCCTCACCGAGGATATCGGCTGGGGGTATGACGTCATCCTCTGCATAGGTCTCCTGCATAACTTCACCGAGGATGAAAACAAGAACCTTGCCCGGAAATTGGCCCGGGCCCTCAACCCTGGCGGAATGATAGTGATACACGAATTTTTGCGTAACGAGCCTCCGGACGAGTTTAACGCCGGCTTCAGCCTGGTCCTGCTGCTGGAGAACGGGACTCGAACCTACAGCTACCATGAGATTGGGAGTTGGCTCACCAACGCCGAATTCAGCCAGTTGAAACGGATGGACCTGGGCTCCAGCGGCGACGGTTCAATAATCACCGCCATCAAGGGCGAGTAAGGCGTCGGGTTTGGCCGGGCCGCAGAATATACTTTTGGTTGGCTTCATGGCATCGGGCAAAACCGAAACCGGTAAGGCCCTGGCCCGCATAATTGGATGGCCTCTGGTGGATACCGACGCCCAGATCGTGGCCCGCGCCGGACGGCCCATCGACGAGATTTTTCTACAAGATGGAGAGCCGGCCTTCCGCATACTTGAGGCCGGGATCGTCCAGGAATTATGCGCCGGGTCCGGCCGTATCATCGCCGCCGGCGGAGGAGCATTTACCGTCCCCGAAAACCGTGAGCGCATGCTGGCCGGGGGCATTGTCGTTTGTCTAAGCGCCAGGCCTGAGACGATACACCGGCGGATCACCGAACTCCCCTCTCCTCCCACTTCCCGAGAGGGGAATAAAGGTGGTTCCAAAGCACAGCCGGTCCGCCCCCTGCTGGCGGGAGACAACCCGCTGGCGCGGATCCGCGAGTTGCTGACCCAGCGGGCTCCAGCCTACGCCCAGGCTAATTTCACCGTAGAGACGGATGACCTAACACCGGAGCGAGTGGCCCGGCGCATCCTGGAGCTTTGCGGGATCGAACCGGCGGAGCCGGAAGGAGGGGTTATGGCCGACACAGACGTTGCCGCGGTGGTTCACCACTCCGGCGGCGAATACCCTGTGGTTGCCGGTTGGGGAGTCATTGACAACCTGGGGGAACGATTGACCGGCCTGGGCATCAAGGGGCCCGCCTACATAATCACCGACAGCCATGTGATGAATCCCTACGGACGGATGGTCCAGCGGGCATTGCAGAAGGCGGGCATCGGCGCCCACTGTTTCATAATCCCCTCGGGAGAAACCAGCAAGAGTTTTGAAGTCGCTCAGGGAATATACGATTGGCTTGTCGGGCTGCGGGCCGAAAGGGGCCACCCCATCATTGCAGTGGGAGGCGGCGTTACCGGAGACCTGGCTGGATTCGTGGCCGCCACTTACCTGCGGGGCGTACCCTTCATCCAGGTGCCCACCAGCATGGCCGCCATGGTCGATGCTTCCATCGGGGGTAAGGTGGCGGTGAACCTTCCCCAGGCCAAGAACATGGTGGGGGCTTTCTATCAGCCCTTGGGCGTTTTCGCCGACGTGCGGGCCCTGGCAACCCTGGGCAAGCGGGAGTTGGCCGAGGGTTGGGCCGAGGCCATCAAACACGGGTTTATCCTCGATGCCAGCCTGGTGGACGCCTTTGAGGAGCATGCCGAGGCGCTGATGACGGTGGAGCCGGAGATATCCACCGAGCTTATCCGCCGCAGCATGGCCATCAAAGCGGATGTGGTTAGCCAGGATGAGAGAGAGACCCTGGGTATCCGCATACTGCTCAACTACGGCCACACCATCGGCCACGCCCTGGAGTCCTCCACGGAGTACGGCACCTTCCTCCATGGTGAGGCGGTGTCCATCGGAATGATGGGTGCAGCCCACATCGCCGAGCATTTGGGCATGATATCCGAGGATCTGGTGAAGCGGCAGCAGCGCCTTCTGGAGCGGTTCAACCTGCCCATTCGAGCCCCCGGCGTGGCGGTGGACGCGGTGCTGGGAGCGATGACGCTGGACAAAAAGGTCCAGGGTGGCTCCAACCGGTGGGTGCTGCTGGAAGAAGCCGGCAAAGCTGTGGTGCGCAGCGACGTGCCCCGAGACCTGGTTGAGGCGACGGTGCGGGACCTGGTTAGCTAGTCCCCCGCTTCGTGGGTATTTCTGGTTTCCAAGCGCCCGACCGCCTGCTTTCCCCCGGCGCCCCGCTTGGCCACTACCATCATCACCGCGATCATGATACAGATCACTCCCGCGAATCCCAGGAGAAGCACGCTGGCCGCGGTGGAAAGGGCCTCGCCACCCCAACTGGCCCTTGAGGCCTGTTCCATTGCAACCGCCACGCTGCCGCTGAGAACCGTAACGCCGAAGAGGATGCGTATCCGGGATGCCGCCACATAACGGGTTGCGGCCGTGCCCAGCTGGGAGCCCAGGGATGCAGAGGACAGCATGATAACCACCATGACCGGGTCGACGTGGTTGTTGAAAGACTTGATGAAGGTGCCCATGGATCCGGTGATGATGATCTGAAACAGGTCCGTGCCTATGGCTATGGTGGTAGGTATGCCGAGAACAAAGATGAGGACGGGCATGAGGACCGTACCGCCGCCGGCGCCCAACAGCCCGGCAAATAGGCCCGCGCCAATACCGACGGTGAAGGGTATAAACACCGATATGCGATCGATTCCAGACGCTGGGAATGATACATAGGTAGGCACTCTACGATAACCCGGTATGGTGATCGAATGGGGAGGGATCTTCAGGGATTGCACCCGTTGGGCCAGCCTGGCCGTGGTAATCTCTCCCACTTGGGCCACGGTCGCCCGCCGCGTGCGCAAAAAGTCGTAGACGATGAATAGCCCCAGTACGGCCAGAACGACTACGTAAACATATCTGATCACCGGCCCCGCGAGCCCCGCCGCCTCTAGAGAATTGATCAACCATTCCGCCAGAAATAGGGCGGGAATAGTGCCGCTGACCAGGATCAGCCCCAACTTGAAGTCAACGTGCCCAAGATGCCGGTGTTTCAGCGTGTTGATAATTGACGAACCCATGATCAGGGTCAGGCCGGTGCCGACGGCAAATGGAGTGGGCACGCCAAATACGATCAGACCTCCAGTGATCAAGAATCCGCCGCCAACTCCGAAGAAACCGCTGAGAACACCCACCATGAGACCCAGCAGCAGCAACAGTACCAGGCTTATCTCAACCCCGGCATTCGCAAATTCAATCTCTAGCATGGGCCACTCTGGTTATTATCTTTGGAGGACCCAAATTGGGACGACACAAAGGGCAATCTTAGCCGCAGCAGCACCTCCCAAAAGAGAAAAAGGACCAGGCTGATTCCAGCGACCACAACCATCACCAGCAAGGCCCAAAGCAACGGATTGTTGATAGGAAAAGTCGTCAGGAATTCGGTTAACGATTCATTCATCCCACATCCCCACCCGCCGGACTGAATCCTTGATCAAGACTGAGCGCAATTAAAAATACCGAATACGAAATCATATTATACGCTTACTTTCAACTCATACGGAGCGACTGGTAGAACGATTATTGGGGATTTCTCACGCTTTTCCACCGCCACTCGGTTCTGGGTTGGTGCTCACCCAACTTAATCGGGTCTGTTGCCTTCAAGTACGGATCTCACCGGTTGCCTTGGAGCGGTCAAGCACGTTACCATAGGCCCGTTCGCCTCGTTGGCCGGCCCCAACCCCGACACGAGGGCCGGGATTTACCTTCGTCGACTTATAATACCATCCTATCTCCCAAATTCCACGTGCCCGGAGCTAGGAGCCGCCTGTTTGGGCTCCCATCGGGGTTGCAAAGGTCCGGGCTAAGCCGGGCCGATCGCCATGGTGGTGGAATGAAGCAGCAGAGATAATTGTGGACTCACAATTCTCCTTCAGTCTGGAACATACGCAGGGAACGGCAAGGGCCGGAGCGTTTAGCACTGCTCACGGGAGCGTGTCGACGCCGGCCTTCATGCCTGTGGGTACCCAGGCCACGGTCAAAGCCCTTACTCCCCTAGAGGTTTCCGGTCTGGGCGCCGAGATCGTACTGTGCAATGCTTACCACCTCTATCTTCAGCCGGGAGTAGAGACGGTGAGCCGTCTCGGCGGCCTGCACAAGTTTATGGGCTGGTCCGGACCCATCCTGACCGATAGCGGCGGCTTTCAGGCTTTCAGCATGGGGTCCCTGCGGCGGGTGGACGAGGAAGGCTTGCGCTTTCGCTCGCATCTGGATGGGAGTGAACACCGGTTCACCCCGGACCTGGCCACGGCCAACCAGCAGGGGCTGGGAGCCGACATTATCATGTGCCTGGACCAGTGCATCGGTTACGGCGAGAGCAGGGAAGAGGTGCAACGGGCCATGGAGCGTACCCACCGGTGGGCCCAGGAATGTTACCAGACCCATCAGGCCTCGCCATGGGCCCAGCAGCAGGCGCTGTTCGGCATCGTTCAGGGGGGGACTTTCCCCGATCTCAGGGATGAGTCCGTTGGGGCGATCACCGCCATCCCTTTCCAGGGCTACGCCATCGGAGGCCTTGCGGTGGGGGAGTCCAAGGCACAGATGTACGAAATCGTGGAGAGGGTGGCGGCACAGCTACCCGAGGACAAGCCGCGTTATCTTATGGGAGTGGGTTCGCCCGAAGACCTGGTAGAGGCGGTGGCCAGGGGAGTGGACATGTTCGACTGTGTCTTACCGACGCGAGTTGCGCGAAACGGTGCTCTCTTCACCAGCCAGGGCAGGATAAACATCACGAACCGGCGATATTCCAGCCAGAGCGACCCGCTGGAGCCGGAGTGTGACTGCTATGCCTGCCAGAACTTCTCCGCAGCGTATCTATGGCACCTGTTCAAGGCGAAGGAGC
>JADFJS010000143.1 GCA_022566155.1 Chloroflexota bacterium | reverse complement strand
GTCATGTCGATTCCTCGGTCCACCTCCTGGAGGAGTGGGGGTTGCCCATCTGGAAGAAGGATAACGGGGAGTACGAGCGCATAGGCCGTTGGCAGATACCCATCCACGGCGAGTCGATCAAGCCCATCACAGCGGAACCCGCCCGCAAAGCCCTGGGCCCCGAGAACCTGTACGAGAGGGTCTCCGTGACCCACCTCCTGACCGACGACGACGATCCGGGGAAGATAGCCGGCGCCATCGGGTTTGGCGTGCGGGAGAACAAATTCTACGTCTTCAAGGCCAAGGTGGTGATAATAACCACCGGTGGGGCGTCCAATGTCTTTCGTCCCCGGTCGGTTAACGAAGGCACGGGACGCACCTGGTATTCCGTGTTCGCCACCGGATCGGCTTACGGGCTGATGATACCGATCGGTACCGAGATGACCCAGATGGAACACCGCTTCGTGCCCACTCGATTCAAGGACGGTTACGGTCCCGTGGGCATGTGGTTCCAGTACTTTCATGCCCGCGTAACCAACTCCCTGGGTGAAGACTACACCGTCACCCGGGCCGACGAGCTCAAGAAATACGAGCCCTACGGCTCCGCCATCCCCACCCCCACGCCCTTGCGCAACCATCAGATGCTAATGGATATTCGCGACGGCCTGGGACCCATGTACATGCGCACGGAAGAGGCCATGGCAAAGCTGGCGGAGGGCGACCCGGCCAAGATGGACCAGGTAAGGAATGAAGCCTGGGAAGACTTTCTCGATATGACCATCTCCCAGGCGCTCACCTGGGCTTCTCAGAACATCGCCCCGGAAGACACCCCGTCGGAGGTGGTGCTGGCCGAGCCGTACATAATGGGGTCTCACTCGGGGGAAGCCGGCGCGTGGGTCAGCGGGCCCAAAGACCTGGCGCCGCCGGAGTACTTCTGGGGATACAACAAGATGACCACCGTGCGAGGCCTGTTTGCCGCCGGCGACGGAGTCGGCGCTGCTCCTCACAAGTTCTCTTCCGGCTCATTTACCGAGGGCCGCTTGGCGGCGAAAGCGGCGGTAAACTACCTCATCGACCACCCAGAAAGACCGGCGGCCGGCGATGCTCAGGTTAAACGGCTGCAAGAAACCATCTGGGCGCCTTTCGAGACCTTCGACACATACAAAGGCGTTTCCACCGCGGAAGAAATCAACCCCCACTATTTTACCCCCAAACAGGGATTGGCCCGTTTGCAGAAGATCATGGATGAGTATGCCGGGGGGACATCGACCTGGTACACAACCAACGGGCCGATGCTGGAACGGGGAATTCAGCTTATGGAGATCTTTCGTGAGGACCTTGCCCACCTGGGCGCCCGCAACCGCCACGAGTTGCTGCGCTGCTGGGAGCTGGTGCACCGGGCCTGGACCGGGGAATCCCACATGCGCCATCTTTTACACCGTAAGGAGACCAGGTGGCCCGGCTACTATTACCGGTCCGACTACCCGGACCTGGACGATGCCAACTGGCGGGTGTTCGTCAACTCCCGGTTCGACCAGGAAAGCGGCCGATGGGACATCTTTACCAAGCCCTATATCCGCATCTGCAGCTAGGATTAAGACCAAGTGATACCCGCAAAGCCGGGCATAGTTGGGCCCCACCGGTACTGATGGATATTAAAAGCTCCTAGATGCTGCGATCGATCACCCAGGGTGCACATTACAAATGGTGGGCCCTGGGCACTATTGCCGCCGGCATCTTCATGACGGTGATGGACCACGGTAGTGCTGCCGTTGCACTGCCTACCATAGCCAGCCATTTCGGCGCCGATCTACCCGCTGTGCAATGGGTAGTGGTGGCCTATTCTCTTTCCGTTAGCGTTCTTCTACTGCCCATGGGGCGCTTTTCCGACATGGTGGACCGTAAGAAAGTCTACATCACCGGGTTCGCCATCTACACGCTTGCCGCGGCACTGTCCGGTTTTTCACCCAGCCTGACCATCCTTATTTTTGCCAGGGTCATCCAGGGCATCGGCTCATCTATGGTTCAGGCCAACATGACCGTCATGATACTTTCCATCTTCCCCGGGCATGAGCGGGGCAAGGCCCTGGGTTACCAAACCAGCGTCGTTGGCACCGGCGCGATAGTCGGGCCGGCATTGGGAGGTTTGATAGTCGGCGAGTTTGGATGGCGGTACGTGTTTCTCATAAACATACCCGTGGGGATCGTCGTTATCGCCGCAGCCATGTTCATCCTGGACAATCGGGGGTTTAACCTGGGCGCCCAGCCAGGCCAGCGGATTCGGTTCGATTGGTTGGGAGCGATATTGTCCGGTGGCGCGCTGCTGGCATTGCTTCTGACGATCTCCAACGGTAACCAGGCAGGCTGGGGTTCGCCATCGATCATTGGTGGGCTGCTGGTCTCGGTAGCCCTTCTGGCCGGCTTCATCTGGTGGGAGCTAAGAACGGCGTCACCCATGCTGGAGCTGAGACTCTTCAAACGCAAGCTGGTTGCCCTCGGTGTATCGGCGGGGTGGCTATCATTCCTGGGACTCACTTCCGGGATGTTCATGATGCCATTCTATCTACAGAAGGTGCAGGGCTATAGCCCCGCTGAATCCGGGTTGATCGTCATCTTCTCTGCCGGTTCAATGGCGGTAATCGGGCCGATCAGCGGACGGCTCTCCGACCGCTACGGGTGGAGAAGGTTCAAGGTGGTCGGCATGTCGATGGCCGCGACGGCGGTTTTCATCTTCGCCTCCACGCTTACCGAGAATTCGCACCTGGGACTCATAATCCCGGTGTTGATCCTTCAGAGCTGTGGCTTCAGCCTGTTTAATGTGCCCAACAACAGCTCCATCCTCAGCGCCGTGGAACGGTCCAGGTACGGGGTTGTGTTGGCGCTAACCCACCTCACGAGGAACTCGGCCAACGTCGCCGGCGTGGCCGTTGCCACCGCCATAGTGGTGGCAACCATGGGGTCCGCGGGAGTTGAGTCCAATCTGGAATCGGTAGCGGCAAACCCTCAAGCATTTATCATGGGTTTGCACCGGGTCTTTCTGATCATGGGCATCCTGATGCTGGTCGGAGTGACGTTATCTATCTTGCAGGGTGGGAGGCCCAAAGAGGCGCCCGCCGGCGGCGCCGAAGAACGCGAAGAAAGCTCGGAACCATCCTCGAGGAGGACCGAAGGCGAGGCGGTAAGTGAATAACGCGGGTCTTGTCCCGCAGCGTCTGGGACAACGCCTAAAGAGTAGAATGTGGCTGCTCCGGTGATCTGGCGCCGGCGCTCGAGGGAAACCGCCACGTTGAAAAGCAGGGCCGGTATCGGGCCGGTCCATCCCGCAGGAGTAAGTCAATGGCTGGACTGCTGGAAGATCTTCGCGTCATCGACCTGACCCACTACCTGTCCGGTCCCTACTGCACCAAGCTGCTGGCCACCCTGGGCGCGGACGTGGTCAAGATAGAGCGTCCGGGCACCGGTGATCCGATCAGGCATATAGGGCCCTTCCCCGCGGCCCTCTCCCCTTTATCTGTCCCCGATGGAGAGGTGAGTCCTCCAACCAGCGTGAGGGGCGAATCCAGCGCCTGGTTTCTGTACCTGAACACCTCCAAGAAAAGCCTCACCCTTGACCTCAAGTCTCGGGAGGGCAGGAACATACTTCTTCAACTTGTATCCAGCGCCGACATCGTCGTGGAAAATTTCGCGCCGGGCACCCTGGACAAACTGGGGTTGGGATATACCGAGCTTAGCCGGGAGAACCCGGCCCTGGTTATGACCTCCATCTCCAACTACGGTCAGACAGGCCCCTACCGGGATTGGAAGGCGCTGGAGATCAACCTCTACGCCGCGGGCGGCTTGATGAACATCACCGGCGAACCCGACCAGGAGCCGCTGAAAGAAGGGGCGCCTTTAGCCCAGCTTGGCGCGGGACAGAACGCCTTCGTCGCCACCATGACCGCCCTGATGTACGCGGAGGAAACCGGGGAGGGCCAGCACATCGACGTCTCCATCGCCGAGTATTGCACCAACATCCTGGAGAACGCCCTGATGCAGTACAGCTATTCCGGCCAGGAGTTCACCCGGGTGGGCAACCGCGGCTACGGACGCGCCGCTTGGGGTATATATCCATGCCGGGACGGATACGTGGGTATAATCGCCGGCCCGGACCAACGCTGGCCGGAGGTGGCCAAGATCATGGACCGGGAGGAGCTTGCCGACCCCGAATTCACCTCGCGCAACGGACGCATGCTCAACGCCGACCTGGTAGACGCCCTGATGCTGCCCTGGCTGCTGGACCATGACAAAGTGGAGATCTTCAAGGCCGGCCAGGAGCGCGGCCTGGGCTTTGCCTTCGTCGCCACCATGGAGGACATCCTGGGGATGGAGCAGCTCGTGGACCGGGAATTCTTCATCGAGCTGGACCATCCGGTGGCCGGCACGCTGAAATACCCCGGCCCGCCAATCAACCCTCAGGGGGATATCGATGCCTGGGTATACCGGCGTGCCCCCTTGCTGGGGGAACACAGCCGGGAGATCCTCGGCGAATCACTTGGTTACACGCCCGATAACTTGGACCTGCTGCACGGCCAGGGAATCATCTAGTGGCCTGTCTGGCACATTGCATCAAAACGCCGGAATCGTACGCCATTCCCCACCCACGATCGTCTTTCCGGAGAATCCGGGGAACCGTTCGCTGGATCCCGGCCGTCACCGGGATGACGAAAAGGTATCGAGCCAATAGAGACGCTAGACTAATGC
Organism: Chloroflexota bacterium; assembly: GCA_022566155.1. Taxonomy (GTDB): domain Bacteria; phylum Chloroflexota; class Dehalococcoidia; order Lucifugimonadales; family UBA3495; genus JADFJS01. Next base: position 20 of record JADFJS010000143.1, on the reverse strand, counting down.
CCGCGCCTTCATATGTACCC
>JADFJS010000142.1 GCA_022566155.1 Chloroflexota bacterium | reverse complement strand
TCCCTCCGTCAGCCTATTTTAACCCTTTCTCTGGCGAAACGATATACCGACGCCTCCTCTCTGGGCGCCAGGGCCAGAGCTAGGGTCAAGGGGCCCAGCCGGCCCACGAACATCGTGATCATGAAGATACACTTACCCGGCAGGCTCAAGCCGGGCACGATACCCGTGGTGGTGCCGTTGGTTCCGAAGGCGGAAACCGTGTCAAAAAATAAATCCAGAAAGGGAATGTCCGGGTCGGTGATCGTCAACGTGGGCAATACCACCATGAGAAACCCGACACCCAATGCGACCACGGTGAGGGCGCGGAGCACCTGGAAATGGGCGATCTCCCGCCCGAAAGCCTCGGCCTCGGAACGTCCCCGCAGCGAGGAGATGACGGCGGCGATGATGACAGCAAAAGTGGCGACCTTGATGCCACCGGCCACGGAGCCTGCTGCCCCTCCGACGAACATCAGCGCCGGAAAGGTCACTTTGGTGAAATCGTCAACCAGTCCGAAGTCCACCGCGGCAAAGCCAGCGGTACGGCCGCTGATGGAGTGGAAGACGGAGGAAACCGCCTTGTCCGCCGTTCCAATGCCGGCCAAGGTTTCCGAATATTCAGCCAGGAAGAACGTTCCGGCCCCCAACACCCATAACCCCACACTGGTAACCAGGACCAGCTTGGTATCCAGGTTGAGGCGGGCGAATCGGCGGTGCCGGAACACGTCCAACAGGACGGTCCAGCCGATGCCGCCCAGCATGATCAAAACGGTCATGAATCCCAAGAAGGCCCATTCCGCACTCAAGCCGGTCAGTCCCGGCCCCACCGACTCGGGCAAGATGGAAAACCCGGCGTTGTTGAAAGCCGAGACCGCAAGGAAAGTTGACTGCCAGATGGATTCACCAACGCCCATCTCCGCCAGTCCGTTGATGCGCCAGAAAATTGCGGCGGCGCCCACGACATAGATGAATAAGACGACTCCCAGGATGCTGATGGTGACTCGCCGCAGACCTCCCATCCGGTCGGTCCCCATCGTGTCCCGCATCACCAAACGTTCCTGCAGGCTGGAGCGCTGGCCAATGAGGATGAGAAGGAACGTGGCCACGGCCATGAACCCCAGGCCGCCCACCAGCATCAGGAAGAAGATGACTGCTTGGCCAAAGTGGCTCCAATAGGCGCCCGTATCAACCACCGTATGTCCGGTGACGGTGATTGCGGAGATGGCGGTAAAGAAAGCAACGTCCAGCGAGGTGAAGCCGCCTGCGGTGCTGGCGACGGGTGTTGTTAGCAATAGGCCGCCCGTCACGATGAGCATCACGAAGCTAAACAGGAGGATATAGGGCGAACTGAAGACACGGCGAGGCCGCCGGGTGGGGGCTGTCTCCGCCACTGTTGGACGAACGTCTCGCAGCCGTGGCTGGCGGATGACGGTGTCACGGGCTTGAGGGCGCCGGTTCAACACCACGGGCCTGCCTGGTGGGCGTCCCGCCCGTTTGCCCCCGGACAAGAACATGCCCAGGATGGAGTCGAGCCAGGGGCCATGGGATGATTGGCGTTAACCATCCCGCTCGCGGTGAGCCTTTCGGCAATGCTCAGGATGAACGACTGCCGGAGAGGTGCATCTCCACAACTAGGCGTTAGAACAGCCCGCTGATGTCCGCGGTAGACTGCCAAGTTTCTAACGTTGGCGATGGTGAACGAGATGGCCGTTAATCAATGATTTCAGCGGCATGATCGAATAACGGGGATTCTAGAGGCTTACGTGATGTGTGTCAATGTGATTAAGGGGAGTCTCTTCCCTAAAACTGGATGGCGCGGAAATGATGGCGCCACCCGAATGAGATCAAGTGTATGCGGAGTAAAGGGTTGCCGGACGGCGCCCGGGCAAATCTACCCCCGGCAGGTTTTAGCGATCGATCCGTGGTTCAAGACAAGTGCACCAAATGGTGGGAACCGCCGGGTGAGAGTGGACGCTAGAACGCCGTTGGTAGATGGAATCGCCTCATCAGGTGACGGGTTTCTGTGCTAATATATTGGCAAGTTGCGGCCAATCCGAGGTGACCGGCATGGCGACAATCCACAGGCATGTTGAGTTGCGCTACGACCCTGTGGCGCTCGACAAAAAGTGGCAGGAGCGCTGGGAGCGGGACGGCCACCACCGGGTCAGTGACGACGACCCCAGACCCAAGTGGTACGAATTGGTCATGTACCCCTACCCCTCCGGCGACCTTCACATCGGCCACTGGTACCACTATGCGCCCGCGGATTGTCACGCCCGGTTCAAGCGGATGCAGGGGTACAATGTTCTGCACCCCATGGGTTTCGACGCCTTTGGATTACCCGCGGAGAACGCGGCGATCAGCCGCGGCATCCATCCCCAAACCTGGACCATGAGCAACATCGAATACATGCGGGGGCAGCTCCGGTCCATCGGCGCCATCTACGACTGGGACCGGGAAATCGTAACGTGTCTACCCGAGTACTATCGCTGGAACCAGTGGCTTTTCCTCAAGCTCTACCAGCAAGGTTTGGCCTATCGGGCAAAGGCGCCCGTCGTGTGGTGTCCCTCCTGCAATACTGTGCTAGCCAACGAGCAGGCGGTCAACGGCAACTGCGAGCGTTGCGACACACCCATCACCCGGCGGGACCTGGAGCAGTGGTTCCTGCGCATAACCGATTACGCCGACCGTTTGCTGGACTTTAACAACCTGACCGATTGGCCCCAAAACATACTCACGATGCAGCACAACTGGATCGGCCGCAGCGAGGGTGTGGAGATCAGCTTCGACATCTCCAGCCATGGCCTGGAAGTGAAAGAGATATCCACCTTCACCACCCGCATCGACACGATATTTGGGGTCACCTTCCTGGTGCTGGCGCCGGAACATCCGCTGGTGCCCCTTTTGACCACCGGCGAGCAGAGCGGCCAGGTAGAGGCGTACATCGCCAAAGCCCGTCAGACATCCGACATCGATCGGCTGTCCACCGAAACGGAAAAGACCGGGGTTTTTCTGGGTGCCTATGCGGTCAACAGGCTCAACGGAGAGCGCTTGCCCATCTTCATCGGAGACTACGTCCTGATAACCTACGGCACCGGCGCGGTGATGGGCGTTCCGGCCCACGATTCCCGGGACTTCGTCTTCGCCCAGAAATACCGGTTGCCGGTGCGTATCGTGGTGGCTCCCATCTCTTGGGATGGCAGTGAGCTTGCCGAAGCCTACCTGGGCGATGGATTCATGACCAACTCTGGCCCATACGAGGGGATGACCAACGAAGAGGGGAAGGAGGCCATCGCCGACGACATCGAAAAGAACGCTTGGGGAAAGCGGGCGGTGTCTTACCGGCTGCGGGACTGGCTCATCTCCCGCCAGCGGTACTGGGGTACCCCGATACCTATGATCTTCTGCGACCATTGCGGCATAGTCCCGGTGCCGGAAGAGGACCTGCCGGTGCTGCTGCCCCCCGATGCCGAGTTCAAACCGACCGGTGAGTCTCCGCTTGCGGCCCATCAGGGATTCCTGAACACCCGGTGCCCCAAGTGCGCTGGCCCGGCACGCCGGGAAACCGATACCATGGACACCTTTTTCGATTCTTCCTGGTACATGCTGAGATATGTCAGCCCGGAACACAGCGATGGCCCCTTCGATCCGGGAAAGGCCCTGGAATGGCTGCCGGTGGACCAATACACCGGGGGCGCCGAACACGCGGTGATGCACCTTTTCTATGCCCGATTTTTCATCAAAGCACTGAACGACATGGGCTTGATAAACTTTGATGAGCCATTCTCAAGGCTGTTCAATCAGGGCGTCATCCTGGCGGAAGACCACGCTCGGATGAGCAAAAGCCGCGGCAACGTAGTCGATCCCGACGAGATTGTGGGTGAATTGGGCGCCGATGCCGTGCGGTGCTTTCTCATGTTTATCGGCCCATGGGATCAGGGAGGTCCCTGGAGCGCCGTTGGCATAAACGGCGTGTCCCGCTGGCTCAACCGGGTGTGGGACATCCTGGGCCGCGACCCGGATGACCTGCAAAAACATCCCACCGACCCGCAGGCCGTCAGGGCTACGATGCGTCAGCTCCACCAGACTATCCGCAAGTGCCACAACGACCTGGAGCGGTTCAAGTTCAATACCGCCATCGCCGCCCTGATGGAGCTAACCAATCACTTGAACAAAGTTTGGGCCGAGGCGGCGATTGACCCCGCCACATGGCGAGAGTGCGTGGAGAAGTTTCTCCTGCTACTGGCGCCCATCGCTCCCCATATCACCGAGGAATTGTGGGAGATGTCCGGCCATTCCGGCAGCATCCACCGGCAGGACTTCCCAACTTGGGACGACGAATCGGCGGCCGAAGAATTGATCACGCTGGTGGTGCAGGTCAACGGCAAGGTAAGGGACCGATTGGAAGTCCCCGCGGACATCGAAGAAGCGGCGGCACAGGAGCTGGCCCTGGCCAGCGCCAAAGTCAAGAGCTTCACCGAGGGCAAATCGGTGAGCAGAACCATTTACGTTCCCGGCCGGCTGATCAACGTGGTGGTGGAGTAGGCGGTAAGGCAGGGGCTTCGAGGAAGTCATGGAGTTGGAAAAGGTCTTCACGGAACTCACCAGCAGTCCCACGGCCGCTTCCGTCCGGGCGGAGTCGGTGGGAAGGTACGTTGAGTCACCCATCTCCTTCTGGTGTTCGTTGTACGCGCCGGAAGATATGAAGGACCCTATCAACGATTTTCAGCAGCGGCTATTTGACGAAGGTAATGCCCACCAATCGAAGGTCAACGACCAGCTATACCCAGGGAGCGTGCAGGAGTTTTTCC
>JADFJS010000022.1 GCA_022566155.1 Chloroflexota bacterium | reverse complement strand
GGCGCTTGGCCCCATCCCAAAAAGGCTTGGTCAGCTCCGGGCGCAAGTGCCGGGGCAGGGGTTTTGTATATTCTGTGGTCATTCAATGATTCCTTTGTCCTGAGATGGGGCGGGTTTGAAACCCGCCCCTACGGGGGTGCTGGTTGAGCCATTTGGCCGAGGGCTTAGACCGTCTCCTGGGTGCCCAGTATGAGCGTGCACATCACGCTCGCGGTACCGCCTCAACCATTCACCATGCAGAGGTTCCGCTGGGCCACCTGCCTGGCCTCGGCGCGGCCCATCACCTGGCGGACGGCTTCGATCACGTGACGAAATCCCCCGGCGCCCCCCACGGGCTGGCCCCCGGAGAGCTGGCCGCCATCGGTGTTGATGGGGAAGGACCCTTTATAGGTCGTGTCCACCGCGTCGAAGAAGGGACCGATCTCTCCCTTTTCGCAGAATCCGGCGTCTTCGAGGCACACGGCCTCAAGGATGGTGTATCAATCATAGAACTGGGCCACTTGTATGTCCTTGGGGCCGTAGCCCGCCATCTCGTAGGCTTTGCGGGCGGACATGACCACCGGGGTGACGACCAGTCTTTCCGCCTGCCAGATGGTGTCATGGGCCGTCGCCCCAGCGGCGGCTCCCAGGATGTACACCGGAGGATTCGGCAGCGACTTTGCCCGCTCGGCGGAGGTAACGATGCAGGCGGCGGCCCCACCACAGGGCATGACCGATTCCAGGATGTGCAATGGGTCGTTTATCATCCTGGAGCTGAGCACGTCTTCCACCGTGATCGGTTGCCCTTTGAACACGGCGTTAGGGTTGGTCAGCGCGTTGAAACGCTGGTTGACCGCCATCTTGGCGAACTGCTCTTCTGTGGTGCCGAACTCGTACATGTGGCGCTGCTTCATCAATCCGTAGCCGGTATTAGCTCCGGCGGACGGGCCAAAGGGTGTCTCGAACTCGGTGCCCTTGCTGGCCGGAGGGGCGCCGCGCTCCACGCCGGGTCCGAACCCGCCCACGTTGGGGTCGCGGGTCCCGCCGAAAACGCACAATATAGTGTTAGCCATACCGGAGGTTATAGCCGACGCAGCCAATGCCACCGCGTGGGCGCCGCTGGAACCGTGCTGGGTGATGCCCTCGCAGAAGCTCAGGCGCAGTCCCATGTATTCCGCCAGGTCCACGGGCGTCAGGTCCGTGCCGCGCATGATCAGGCCGTCGATATCCTCTTTGTTCAGCTTGCAGTCGGCGATGGCCAAACGGGAGGCCTCGGCGCAAAGGGAATGGGTTGTACGCCCCGGATAGGTCCTCAGGGTCGGCAATTCGGCGAATCCGACACGGCTGCCTTACCTCGCAGGGTCATCGGTGATACCTCCTCTCAGATCGTGGATTGGTTGGCGGCCAAGCGCTTCTTTGCCCTTGATCACCAAGTTACGGGCCGGGGCTTCCCAAACGATATCATCGGTGTAGAGCTCGATGGCGGCATCAATCCGGCCAGGGGGCGCCGCGCCTGAAGTGGCCCTTAACGACGACCAAGTTAGCGTCTATCGTGGCTTGATCAATGGCCCCCTGCTTTACCAGTTACACCTCTTTATCGGGGCTGCAGCGACGAACGGTTCCGCTCCTATCTACAAGAAGCCAATGTAAACCCAAGGCCTGCCGCACCCACGCTGGAATCCGACGGCACTGCGTTACGAATTGGGGGATTTCCGGAACGGCCAGGCCATAGTTGTCACCTCGGTCCAACATGCGCTGCACAATCTGACCAATTCCGGTGTTGAAATCCAAGCCTACGCTGGCAGTCTTACCCTTCGCCTCCACAATCCATCGTTCTCCCGTCTGAGGATGGGCGACAACGAGATCGGCATGTGTGGCCGGCTCTACTTCGAAACCCAACTGATTAAAGTGCGCTTCAATAGCTTGCTGCACGAATCCCTCATTGGGGAACTCCATACCGCGGGGCAATCTGGATCGCATTGCGCCTCCCAGAAGCTAAGCCCCTAAATAACGCCGGACTCCGCCAGCAGGGTTAGCTCCTGCTTGGCCAGACCCAATTCACCGCACAGGATCTCTTCGTTGTGCTCACCAACAAGAGGCGCCCGGCGGGAGATGCGCCAGGGAGAGCCGTTGTAGATGGCGGCGGCGCCGGGGTAGGTGAAGCTGCGTCCCAGCTCGGGATGCTCCACCTCCACGAAGAAATTGCGGTCCTGCAGGTGTTCGTCGCCAACGAGCTCGTCCATGGACCGGATGGCTCCCCAGGGAAAGTCTCGTTCCTGGCCACCGCGCCACATATCCTCTTGGGGCATGCTGGCAAAGAAGTTGGCCAGCACCGCCGTCGTATGGTCGGCGTTTTCCTGAATATACGCCGCATCCCGGTATTTATCGTCCATGAGGTCCTCAGCCATTCCGTGCTCATCCATCCACTCGGCCAACAGGCGCAGGCGGGCCGGCGTCAGGTTGCTACCCGACCTGGTCACGTTCACCCAACTGCCGTCCTGGGTGGCAAGTTGGATCTTGGTTGAGGAGCCCACGGCGGCGTGGCGGCCGGTATGCCGCGAAACTACTTCACCGGAGGCGAGGTAGATGGCGATCGCGCCCTCGGTGGTCAGCGCGCATGCTTCGTGGACAGAGGCATCTATGTACTGTCCTTCTCCGCTCATATCGCGGTAGTAGAGGGAGGATAGGATGCCCATGTAAGCGTAATGCGCCGCGATGTGCCAGGCATTGCCCCCGCCGGGGGCTATGGGGGGAGCATCGGCGACATCCTCCGGGTCGTAGCCCGAGGACGCCATCTGTCCTCCTCCTCCAAGATGCAGCAGATCGCTGGTTTTGTAGTCCCGCCACGGCCCCGTTTGGCCAAAGGGCGTCAGGGAGCACATGATCAGCCGAGGATTTTGAGCGGAGAGCTCTTCATATCCCAGGCCCAGAGAAGGAAGATAGCCGGGATCGCGCGTCTCCAAAATGATGTCGGCGTTCGCTGCCAGGCGGCGGAACAGGGCCTGTCCGTCGGCAGTTTCCAGATTCAGTGTGATGCCGCGTTTTGATGTGTTGTAGTGCCAAAAGGATAGGCTGCGGTCCCAGTGGGGAATATCGTCCAGGAATGGGCCAACCCGGCGTGTCTTCTCGCCGTTGGGAGGCTCGATCTTGATCACATCGGCTCCCAAGTCTCCCATCAGCTTGCCGCAGAACTGGCCCTTTTCATCGGCCAGCTCCAGCACTCTCAGGCCCGACAGCGGTCCGGGCGGCTGAGGATCTCCGGAATTCGAGGACGGGCTGGTCATCGGACAGCCTCCTCAAGGTACGGATATTTGGGCATCTCCGGAGGCCACAACGAACCATCCCGGTAGCCCTCGATCAGGTCATCGTCGGTCAGCCCCAGCAGCTCCTGAAAGACCTCTTTGTTGTGCTGTCCAATCATGGGAGGGGGCCGGCTGATGACAGGCGGCGACTTGGACATCTTGAAGGGGGCGTTTTGAAACTTCCACGTCCCCAGCATGGGATGTTCCATCTCCGTGTACATGCCCCTGGCTCGGAGCTGGGGGTCATGTTCTACGCGGTCCTCGGAGCTCTGCACCGGCATTGCCCGGACACCCGCGTTCTGGCACTTGTCCGCCAGTTCATACTTCTCCAGAGTCTGGGACCATTTCTCTATGCCCTGGTCCAGCTCTTCCTGGTGCTCGATCCGGCCGTTCAGGTTGCTCAGCTTGGCATCGGTGGCCCAAGCAGGGCTCCCCATCAGGGCGGCCAGGCTCTCCCACTCCTGATCGGATAGGCAGGCGATGACGCACCAGTCGTTGTAGCCGCCTCCCTTGGTACGATAGGCGTTGTGGGGCACCACGGTAGGGCCACGATAGTTGTTTACCGGCGGAGAACCGGGCCAGACGGTACGGTTCCCCGGTGGGTATCCCTCCCGCCTGGCTTTGCGGCCGTTGACGGTGCTGTCCAGGAAGGCCGGGCCCAGAAGGGTGATGCCGGTGATCATCTGGGAGAGGTCCACGTGCTGGCCATTCCCGGTGGCATTCCGGTTCCTGAGGGCGGTCATGGCGCACATCGCGCCGTACATGCCGCCTGTGTCGTCCAGGTAGGACCAGCCCCAGCCCGCCGGGGGCTCGCCGGGCAGTCCGGAGAGGAAGGTTAGCCCGGACAGGGCCTGGGCTGCGGGGCCCATGGTGCCGTAATAGTGGTACCGCCCTGTATGGCCGAATCCGGCCATGGACACGTAGATGATGTCGGGCTTGATCTTCTTCAGCTCTTCGTAGCCCAACCCCCAGCGCTGCATGATTCGCGAGCTGAAGTTCTCGATGACGATATCGGCAACGCCGATAAGTCCTTTGACCAGCTCCAAACCTCGCGGCGTGCGAACGTTCAGGGTAACGCCCCGCTTGTTGGCGTTGGTGTCGGCGAACTGGCCGGTGGAGTTGGGGCCGGGCTCCACACCGGCGGGCACGGTAAAGCGGTTGTTACGCAGCATGTCCAGGTTTTCCGGCCACTCCACCTTGATCACTTCCGCACCGAAGGTCCCCAGCCAGCGGGCGGCCCAGGGTCCGGCCCGGACCCATGTGAAGTCGATTACTCGGATGCCTTCCAGAGGTCGTGGCAAGGGCATATGTTCGACTCCTGCCTAAAAATCGCTTGATAAACAGCAGCTTGGAAGACCTGCAACAGGCCTGATTCAGTCTCCGGGGTGAATCAATTGGGAGTGTAGTCGGGACTTCGCTAACTGTCAACAATTCGGCCCCGCGGCAGTGTATTTTTCACGGCGTCGTCATTCCGGCGTAGGCCCGAATCCATGGAGCTTTTGCGCCGCTCTGATGCCTGGACACCGGCCTCCGCCGGTGTGACGGTTGAGGCATTCCCAACGCTGACGCCGCAAACTGAAACCCTTGTGGGCCATCGTCTCTGTTTGTAAATCGGCTGGGTATCGGCGATAATGCTGAGGTTGCCTACGCCTAGCTACTAGAAGCTTGCAGAGGAATGGGAAATGCGCATCTTGATGATTGCGACCAACCGGCACCACCGGCTGATGAGCCGTATGGAGGCCCGGCCCCTACCCATCGGTTTGGCCTACGTGGCCGGGCACCTGGACCAGACGCGCCACACGCTAAAGGTCCTGGACCTGATGTTTTCCGACGACTATCTGGCCGACGTGGAAACCACGGTCAAAGAGTTCCGCCCCGACCTGGTGGGAGTGTCTGTGCGCAACCTGAGCAACCACAGCTACATGGACCCCCAGTGGGCCCTTCCCATCACCAAAGAGGTCATCGAATGCATCCGGGACAACAGCCCAGCCACCATCGTTCTTGGCGGTCCCGCCTTTAGTCTCCTGCCCCGGGAGTGCTTCAGCTATCTGAAGCCCGATCTGGGGATCGCGGGCGACGCCGGCGAAGCTTTCGCCGAATTGGCGAACCGGCTGGAGATTGGAGAACCCTCCTACCACGACCTTCCCGGTCTGGTTTACCAGGAAGGAGGCCAGATCATTTTCAACGGCGGCCGCTGCACCTCCGAGTTCAACAAGCCCCCCCGTTTGGAAGACCTGGACATGGTGAAGTACCGTCAGGCGGGTTTCGGCATAGGCATTCTGACCAAGCTGGGGGATTTTTCCTACCCCTCCAGTGCATCCACCACGGCCCAACCTACCACGGGTGATAAAGAGTCCGGTTGGCGGGTGATCCGGCCCGTGGACGAGGTGGTGCGGGAAGTTAAAGACATGGAGCAGCGCTTCGGGCTGCGCAAGGTGTTTTTCATCGACAACGGTTTTAACGTGCCGATGGACCATGCCAAATCCCTGTGCCATGCCCTGATCGACGCTGACCTCAGTCTCCACTGGAATACCTGCATGGCGCCCTTTAGCTGCGATACGGAGTTGGTGGGGTTGATGAAGCAGGCGGGATGCGCCCTGGTTATCATGGGCAGCACCCGTGGCGACCCCCACGACGGCGCCAGCCTGAACGACCGTTTGGAACCGTTGCTGGAGGTGTGCCGGCTCTGCGAGGAGGGAGGTTTGCACTACACCATCTCCCAGACCTTCGGCGAACCCGGCGAGACGCGGGAGACGGTGGAAGGCAAGCTCGAGTTCTTGCGCCAGCTTAAACCCGCGATGGCCAACCTGCGAGTGGGAGTCAGCATCTTACCAGGTTCGGAGGTTGCGGCGCTGGCCCTTGCCGAGGGGATGATCTCCGAAGAGTCCGAGCTTCTCCGCCCCACCTTCTATCTGGCGGACGCGGTCAAGCCCTGGCTCGTGGACCACCTAAAGGCCGAGGCGGACCAGCACCCGCGCTGGAACCTGGTGTAACGCGCTTCCCAGGTCATGAAACCATCCCCCGGCATCCATTAGCTCAGTTCCCCAGGCACCGTGCCAAAGGAGGAAAAGTGGCGGGTAAACTTAGCGGCAAATATTGCATAGTCGGTATCGGAGAAACTGAGTACAGCCGTGGGTCGGGCCGCACCACTCGGGCGATGGGTGCGGAGGCGATACGCAATGCCATGAACGACGCCGGCCTCAAACCCGAAGACGTGGACGGCATGATGAGCTACCACGGCGGCGACTCCACACCCTCCACCGCAATCCAGTACGATCTGGGTCTGCGTCCCAACTTCTACATGGACTGTTCCGGCGGCGGCTCCAGCACCGAGGCACTGGTGGGCCTGGCTGTCGGAGCGATCGAGGGCGGGATGTGCGACACGGTGGCCATCTTTCGCTCCATGAACGGCTATTCTCAGATACGCATCGGCGGCACCGGCGTTCGGGCCGCCTCTGGGATCACCGGACCGGAGTTGTTCCGCCGGCCTTACGGCCTCATCAGCGCGGTGCAGACCTTCGCCTTCACCTTTACCCGCCACATGATGGAGTACGGGGTCACCAGCGAGCAACTGGCCCACATCAAGGTGGCCCACAGCAACCACGCCAGCAACAACCCCAAGGCCCTGATGAAGCAGCGGGTGACGGTGGAAGACGTGATGAACTCCCGCTGGATCATCCGGCCCTGCGCCCACCTGCTTGACTGCTGCCTGGAGACCGACAACGCTACCTGCATCATCGTGACCTCGGCGGAGCGAGCCAAAGACCTGAAGCAGAAGCCCATCTTTATCCTGGGGGTCCAGGGCCGGGGCACCAAGCCCGGCGGAGACTTTCACTATCAGCACGGACCCATCAGCCGGGTGGCGGGCCACTACGTTGGTCCTCGCGTCTTCGACGTGGCCGGCGTCAAGCACGACGACGTCGACGTAACCGGCTGCTACGACGCCTTTACATACACCACGCTGCTCCAGTTTGAAGACTACGGTTGGTGCGAGAAGGGTGAGGGCAAAGATTATGTCACCAGCGGCATCATCAATCTTGGCGGCAAGCGCCCCAACAACACCAGCGGCGGCCATCTGTGTGAGGGCTACACCCACGGCATGAACATGGTTATCGAGAACGTGCGGCAGCTTAGAGGAACCATTGACGACTACTGTCCCGACTGGAAAGAGGGGAAACACACCTACGATTATTCCGAGGGCAAGTGCCGCCAGGTCAAGGACGCGGAGATCAGCATGAACATGGGATGGGGAACCCCGGCGGTGGGAAGTGCCATGATAATGCGGAGGTAGATCCATGCCAGTGTACGAATATCGTGGTCAAAGCATCAACATATCGGAAAATGACAGCGAGTATCTGGGCTACTTCGAGGCGGCGCGGGAACATCGGCTGGTGGTCAAAAAGTGCCTGGACTGCGGGCTGCTGCGGGGGGAACCTGGACCGGGCTGTCCCTGGTGTACCTCCCTCGGCTGGGAGTGGCACGAGGTCAGCGGCAAAGGCACCATCTACAGCTACCAGATCGTGGCCCACACCGTGGTACCTGCTTTCCGGGACTGGGCCCCATTCCCCATCGTGCTGGTGGAGTTGGACGAGCAGAGCGGCCAACCAAACCCTGGCGACGGGCTACGACTCACCGCCAACCTTCTCGATGGCAACATGGAACCAGAAAATGAAGAGAATGTGGCCATCGGCCGGAGGGTCGAGGTGGTATATATGGACGGAGAAGACGGGTTCACGCTGCCCCAGTTCAAGCTTTCCAACGAGCCGCCACGGGACCAGGTATGGCGGTATCAAACGTAGGGCGGGCACCGTTGGCAACTCTCCGCCGTCTTCAGCCTTGGATAGTTTCTATATTCGGGATAGAATGATGACATGTTAGATTGGTCATCCTGTCCTACCGTCGAGCGTGACCCACGGCGTGTAAGCGGCTGCTGGGTATTTCTCGGTACGCGCGTACCGGTGTCCGCTCTCTTTGAAAACCTGGAAGATGGAGTCCAGATCGCTCAATTTGTAGAGTGGTTCCCGGGCATCACTATCGAGCAGGTGCGGGCAGTCCTTGACCATGCCGCCAAAAGCCTCGCGGTGCCCCAGGTTGCCTGAGTGCGCATCCTTTTCGATCAGGGGACACCCGTACCCCTGCGCGAATACTTGAACTCGCATCAAGTGGAAACAGCTTTCGAGCGGGGCTGGAGTACCCTGACCAACGGCGAGTTGCTGGCAAGGGCAGACAACGAGGGTTTTGAGGTATTTGTCACGACCGACAGGGCCTTGCCCGGTCAACAGAACTTCGATGGACTAAGCATCGCCATCGTGGTGCTGTCCTCTACCAGTTGGCCTCGCATTCAAAAAGCGGCCGCGGCAGTCGCACTAGCAATTGATGCCACGGTGCCCGGTAGTTTCATTGAAGTAAGTATCCCATAAGACCAGCTAATATCCGGCTGGCTAAGCAGCGTTCTGGACACCGAGTACCTTATCGAAGATGCAGTGTTGAGCCGCGTCGACGAGATTCTTGCCGACATTTCCGGCGCGACGGAACTCGAGGTCATCCGGTATGCCGCGTGAAGCCGGATGCCACTATGGATGGAGGAATTTATTTGGCTAAACTTATCAGCTTTGACATCGATGGAACCCTGGAGGTAGGTGACCCACCGGGCAGCATCACCCTGGAGATGGTGCGGCGGGTCAAGCAGCAAGGATATGTTATCGGCAGTTGCTCGGACCGCACCATCAGTACCCAACAGCGGATCTGGCGGGAAGCCGGCATCGATGTGGATTTCACCGTTCTCAAACACCAGCTCGACCGCGTCAAGGAGCAGTTTCAGGCGGAACAGTATTACCACATCGGCGATACCGATATGGACAAGTACTTCTCCGAAAAAGCCGGGTTCGATTTCCTGTTTGTCGATGTGGCCGTTGAGGGTCTGCCGGCATTGACCGCTCAATCCTGAAAAAACTCAATCTATCGCTTTATTCTTGTGTGGCGCTCGCAGGATCGGCCGGGTTGGGAATCAGCACCATCGCCAGAAATAGCGGCAGGTTGCCCTGCTAGCTGTTGGGTTCAGATTCCAAACCTTCATCGGATTCGGCTTGAGGCCCAAGATCGGCCGATTCCGGCGGATCTACCGATTCGGGTCCGGCCGTGACCCAGTCCCCGCGAGCCGGACGAGGCAGGAAGGCCACTTCATATTCCCGGCCTCCATCGGCGGCGATAGCCGTCTCCATCGCGCAGATCGCGACTTCAATCTGGTCGTCGTCGGGCTCTCTGGTGGTCAGCCGCTGCAGCCACAAGCCTGGGCGGGCCATAAGCTGAGCAGCCCACGCACCCTGATGGGCACCGCTGTATCGGATTATCTCGTAGCTAAATCCCGCGATAATCGGGATGAAAACGATCCGCGAGAGGATGCGCAACTCCATGGAGGGCCGCCCCAACAAGACGAAAACGAATATGGAGACGAGCACCACGGTGAGCAAAAACGCGGTGCCGCAACGGGGATGAGGCGTGCTGAACTTCCGCACATTTGCCACCATCAACGGTAAGCCCGCCTCGTATGTGTGTACCGCCATGTGCTCGGCCCCATGGTAGGCGAAAACCCGTTTCACATCGGGCAAAAGACCGATAACCCAGATATAGCCAATCAGCAATCCCAGCCGGATCGCTCCTTCAATGGAATTGCTGGCCAGGGAGCTTATCTTGGAGTCCAGCAACGATACCACAAACAGGGGTAGGACGAAGAAGATTCCCACCCCCAAGACCAGAGAAAACACCAGTGTAAGGGCCATGGCCCAGCCGGAAATTTCCTGCGCGTCGCCGGATTCTGGGTCCGCCATCGCCATGTTAGCCGATCGCTGAAGGGCCCGGAGGCCGAGTACGAGTGTCTCGATCAGCACTATCATGCCGCGTAGCAGAGGCAACCTTCTGATACGGCCGGTGAATAAGGTGCTCAGAGGCTCGTGGTGGAGATGGATCTTGCCGTCCGGCCCGCGGATAGCCAGGCCCAAGTTCTGGCGGCCCCGGATCATCACGCCTTCGATGACGGCCTGGCCGCCATAGGCGAACCCAGGCGGACTCTGGGCCGCAGGCGGTCCTACCGTGATGGCCTTGTCGGGAGTTTCACCTTGGCCGTTTGTTGGAGATGTCATGACTCAGCGTAGTCCCTCGCGGAAAGGACTCTGGCGACAGAACGGACCGCGTCCCCATGCGCCGGGGTATTAGGTGCCAGCCGATACAGGATATGGCAGCACATCAAGGAAGGCGCGTCGAGCAGAAAATTGGCCAAAACGTTCAACTTCACGGTCATCGGTAGCGGTTAATGAGGGGCTGTGATAGACGGTTTCCGTAGCCGCTCACCCTTGAACCGCACGGTGTATGCGTGGCGGAACATATAAGAAACGACCGGCTTTCCGGCCGGCACGTTCGCCAATAGGGGCTACTCCAGGTTGAATCGCCGGCGCAGCCGCTCAATGCGGCCTTGAGTATCTACAACCCGTTGCTCCCCTGTGTAAAAGGGGTGGCATTTGCTGCAGACCTCCACCCGCATGGTGGGCTTGGTCGCGCCGGTGTGGAATACGTTGCCGCAGGAACAGGTGACCACCGAGTGGTGGAAATCGGGGTGAATATCGGTCTTCATGATTTACTGTGTTAACACCTGACTATGATAATTTAATTGGGTCGTGGGCGCCGGGCATTGCCGGTGGCTGCCCGGTTATCACTCATGGCCATTGGACCCATTCATCGGATATACGCTGACCTTCCGCTTCCCTCTCGCGGCCCACTCGTATGTCACCTGACCGTCCACCATGGCGAACAGGGTGAAATCCCGCCCCAATCCAACGTTGACACCGGGGCGAATACGGGTTCCTCTTTGCCGTACCAGGATCGAGCCACAGGTTACCACCTGGCCGCCAAAACGCTTCACGCCCAGCCTTTTGGCGTTGCTATCGCGACCGTTGCTAGTGCTGCCGCCGGCTTTCTTATGGGCCATTAAACGCTTCCTCCCGCTGTTTCCTGTACCCGCCCTCTGGCTCGGGGAAGTGGGGTTTGCTAGGCACCCTAGCTGTGTTCCAGTTGGATGTCCTGAATAAACAATCGGGTGTAATTCTGCCGGTGGCTCTTTTTTCGCCGGTACCGAGTCTTGCGCTTGTACTTGAAAACGATGATTTTCTTGTCCTTGTAGTGGGACTGCACCTGCGCCAGTACGCGTGCTCCAGGCACATAGGGCGAGCCAAATGTAACTTCTCCGCCATCTGACACGGCGAGAACGTTACCGAACTCGGCCACCGAATCAACTGCCAACGGCAGCAGCTCCACGTCCAGCGTGTCTCCCAGCTTTACCCGGTACTGCTTGCCGCCTGTTTTGAAAACTGCGTAGTCCATAAATGCCTCTGGTATTCCATGCTACGGCAGGGTTTCCCGCCTGTCAAGGCAATCACGGTGGCTGCCATTCGCCATTGGGCAGAAACATTTCGCCGCTGGCTGTGACGATCGTTGAAGGGCGGGCCCGTTCGGATCCGTATTATTTTCCGAATCAGGCTGTCGATGGCTGTTATATAATACGGCGGGCCTAGAATCGGACACTCGTGGGGCCTACTAGGTTGATTCATAAAATGGTTGATCTGTAAATGGCTGTACTACAGGGCGAGGACTTGAAGCAGGCGTTTTCCGCCGCCACCAATAGCCTCGAGCGGTTCCGGGACACCATCAACGCGCTAAACGTGTTCCCGGTTCCGGACGGCGACACCGGGACCAACATGCTTCTGACAATGCGGTCGGCATTGGAGAGGTTTACCCCAGGCTCAATCCTGACTGCGGGCGAGGCGGCGGACACTCTGGCCGAGGGAGCCTTCTGGGGGGCACGCGGCAACAGCGGGGTCATATTATCCCAGTTCTTCAAGGGGTTCGCCGAGGCCCTGCACGGCAGTGAGGCCTGCGACGGCAGCGACCTGGCACGAGGGTTCAGCCGGGCCAGCGACGCCGCCTACGCTTCCGTGGGCCAGCCCGTGGAAGGCACCATGCTCACGGTTATCCGGGATTTTGCCCGGGCGACCCAGGAAATGTGGGCCGACAGCAAGGAAAATACGCCGCTGGATCTGTGGGAAACGGCTTTTCTGGCAGCCCAGCAAGCCCTGTCCCGGACTCCCTCCCAGCTCCCGCTGCTGAGGGAGGCGGGGGTGGTCGACGCCGGCGGAATGGGGATGGTTGTAATCATGGGTGGCGCTCTGTGCTACCTTGCGGGCCGGCCGGAGAGCATGGTGGAGGAGGCTGTGTCGGCGGCCCAAGTGGTTAAGGAGGGGGCGGATGGACCCGTTGCCGCCCGGATCGACACAGACTACCTAGATTCTACGCAGGAAGTCCAGTGGGGCTACTGTATCCAGTTCATCCTGCACGGGGAAAACCTTTCCTTGGATGGGGTCCGGCAACACTATACGGACATGATTAACTCGGCGGTAGTCGGAGGCGACCGGCGGTTGATCAGAGTCCATATCCACTCGGAAGATCCCGGTCCAGCACTCAGCTACGGGGCATCCATGGGCCAACTTTCCCACATCGAAATCGAGAACATGAACCATCAAAACCTGGGGTTCATCGCTGAACACGGCGATCAGCGCACTACCGCTGCGCCTATCGGGGTAGTAGCCGTAACCCCCGGTGACGGGCTGGCCCTTCTTTTCCGGGAAGCGGGCTGCGCCGGGGTAATCAGCGGCGGTCAGACTATGAACCCCAGCGTGCAAGCGATACTGGAAGCCGCGAAAACCGCTGCGGCGAAAGACGTGATCATCCTGCCCAACGATAAAAACGTTGTGTTGGCGGCGGAGCAGGCCTCGGCAGGGTCCAATGGCAGGATCCACGTGGTGCCTTCCCGATCGGTGCCCCAGGGTGTCGCGGCGGTTCTGTGCTTTAATCCAGAGGAATCATTGGAGCACAACCTGGAGGCTATGAGGCAAGCATTGGATACCGTGGTGAGCATCGAGGTCACCATGGCGGTGCGTCCCTCCAACATCAACGGTGTCCCGGTGGCGGCCGGCGAATACATCGGCCTGCGGGACGGGGAACTGACCTCCTCGGGTAGCTCACCGGAAGAAGCCCTAACCTCCATTTTTAACCAGGTGGGGCTCTCTCCGGAAGCCGTGGTAGGAGTCTATTGGGGCGCCGACACCAGCCAACCCGCGGCGGAGGAGTTGGTCCGCCACCTAGAGGAGGCGCACCCGGGCATGCAGGTGGACCTGATCTATGGTGGACAACACCACTACCAGTACCTGGCGTCTGTTGAATAATGGCCGCCGAATAATGACAGTGCAGGGAACTGAACGCTGTATGAACATACAAATACAGGGAGCCGAATAGACATAGATGGCGATACGAGTGGTGACCGACAGTACCAGCGACCTGCCCGCTGAATTAGTTCAGCGGTGGCACATCACGGTTCTACCCTGCTATGTGATGGCGGACGACGTTAGCTACAAAGACGGAGTGGACCTCTCCCACGATCAGTTCTACAGCATGTTGACTTCCGGTTCGCGTCTGCCGACGACAGCCCAACCTTCCGCGGCGGATTTCCAGCAGGTCTATGAGGAGCTCCTGGGCCAGGGCCACCAGGTCGTCTCCATCCACGTTTCAGGCAAACTTAGCGGGACGCTTAACTCCGCGGAACAGGCGAAGGCTTCCCTGGGCGAGTCACCAGCCATCGAGATCATTGACTCCCAACTCGCATCGATCCCATTGGGGCTTGCCGTCTTGGCGGCGGCCGAACAAGCCGAACAAACCGATTCCTACCAACAGGTGGCCGAGAAAGTACGGAAAGACCTGCCGCTGACCCACGGCTTCTTCCTCTTGGACACCCTTGAGTACTTACAAAAAGGGGGACGCATCGGCAGGGCCCAGGCTTTTATCGGTTCTATACTCAGCGTCAAGCCCATCCTGAAACTGCAGGACGGGGAAGCCCACCCGGTGGAGCGTCCCCGCTCCTGGGACCGGGGAATGCGCCGCCTGGTGGAGCTGGTGCGGGAGCTGGCGCCGGTGCGTCGATTGGCGGTGATGTACAGCACCGACCCGGAGCGAGCTGCGGCGCTGCGTGAGCAACTTTCCGGCCTGCTTCCCCCGGACCAGGTGATCAACGCTCGCTTCGGTCCCACGCTGGGGACATACATGGGGCCAAACGCGCTGGGAGTGGCGCTGACCCAGACCGGAGGGCCGGACCCCGCCCAAGCGCCGTAGAATGAATCCCCGTATGAGGATCCTGTGGCTCCAAGCAGCCTGGGCCACAGGATCCTCATAAGAATTTCACGTTTGTTATGACAAGTGCCCCTCCGGCGCCAAGCCGAGAGCCACGGCGCCCCATGATATACTGGACTCGCCATGGTCTCCCAGCCTGAAACCAGCCCCACCTGGCTCCTCCCCTTTCGTAATATCCTTCAGCTTGAAGAGGACCACGGCTTCGACAACGGCGCGGTGTGGGGAGGCCTGGACAAGTTCCTGCAGCGCTGGTCCCCAGAGATGGCCTCTCACCTGAAAGAACCCGGGTCCGCGGAACAACTCTTTCACCCCGACTATGCCTCGATGTCGACCGAGGAACGCCGAGAATGGACCTCCGCGTGGCGCATTCTTCTGACCTTGGATACGGAGGACAAAGGGTCTGACGCGTCATCCGGCGCATCACCCGCCGCAAGAGAACAGGCCGCTTCCGCGCCAAGACCTTCCGCCAAGTCTGCGGGCCCCCATCAATCATCTCCGGGTCAAACGCCTGAGGCGCCTCCGGAAGGCCTCACTGTCGATGACCCCATAGACCGTTTACGTGGCGTGGACATCAAGCTCTCGGCCAAGTTCAAGCGATTGGACGTAACAACGGTACGGGACCTGCTATACCTGTTTCCCCGCCGGCACCTGGAATACGCCAACATTGTCAAGATATCCCAATTGGTACCGGGTCTGGAGTGCACCGTAATAGGCACGGTCTGGGAGGCCCGCCAGGTCTCCAAAGGGTTCAAGGGCAAGCGCAAGGACACCGAGGCCGTGCTCAGCGATGAGACGGGAAACCTTAAGGTGCTCTGGTTCGGCCAGGGTTATCTGGCTCGCACCCTCAAGCCCGGCACCAGGCTCGCCATCAGCGGCAAGGTAGACGTGTTCGCGGGCCAACTGATGTTCGAAGGCCCTGACTATGACCTGTTGGATTCGGCGCCGGCGCCCATCAACACCGGGCGGATGGTGCCGGTGTACCCATTGACCGAGGGACTCACAGGACGGAACCTTCGCCGTTTGGCCGCCCAGGCGCTGGAGCAATGGTTGGGCGGCATCGACGAGTTGCTGCCGAAGGACATTATCTCCCGCGGCCGCCTTATGCCCCTGCAGGAGGCCATACAGCAGGCCCACTATCCCGACGACACCGCCGCCTGGGAAGGCGCTCGGAACCGCCTGGCCTTTGACGAATTGTTCACCCTGCAACTTGCCGGTCTCTCCCGGGGCCGGCAGCTCCGTCAGGGAGTCGTGGGCGTGCCTATCGTGGTTGAAGACCGGGTGCTTGAGGGTTTCTTCGCTTCGCTGCCCTTCACTCTAACCGCGGCTCAACGGCGCTGCGTTTCAGACATCATGGAAGACCTGGCTCGCGGCTCGCCGCCCATGAACCGGCTATTGCAGGGCGAGGTCGGCAGCGGCAAGACGGTGGTTGCGCTGGCCGCGCTTCTAGCTACCGCCGCCGCGGGACACCAGGGCGCCATCATGGTCCCCACGGGGGTGTTGGCCGAACAGCACTTCCAGACGGTATTCCGGCTGTTGAGCGGCCTGGACCGCCCGGCGGAGGAAGAGCACCTGTTCTCGGTTTACCTGGAATGGTTGGGGAGACCCATCTCGGTCGGTCTCCTCACGGGGAGCACGCGCCCGTCCGGGAAGCGGGAATTGACCAAATTGGCCGCCGCCGGCGATCTGGACCTGCTCATCGGCACCCACGCCCTGATTCAGACGGGGGTCTCGATGCCACGGCTGGCTCTGGCCGTGGCCGACGAGCAGCACCGCTTCGGCGTGCTGCAGCGGGCGGCGCTTCGGAATAGGGGCGACCAGATACCCCACGTCCTCATAATGTCGGCCACGCCCATTCCCCGTACGCTTTCCCTGACCCTCTACGGCGACCTGGACATCTCCACCATCGATGAACTGCCCGAGGGGCGTCAGCAGGTAGCGACCAGGTGGCTCGATCCAGGCCGCCGTCCGGCGGCCTACGGCTTCATCCGCAAGGAGGTGCAGGCCGGGCGTCAGGCATTCGTCATTTGCCCTCTGGTGGAAGAGTCGGAGCTGATTGAATCTAGAGCGGCAACTGAAGAGCACCGGCGCCTATCCCGAGAGGTGTTTCCAGACCTCAATCTGGGACTGCTCCACGGCCGGATGTCCTCCAAGGAAAAGGACCGGGTAATGCGTCAGTTCCGGGACGGCGAAGTGGATATCCTTGTATCCACAGCGGTGGTGGAGGTGGGGATCGACGTGGCCAACGCCACTGTCATGCTCATTGAGGGAGCGGACCGGTTCGGCTTGGCCCAGCTACACCAGTTCCGGGGGCGCGTGGGCCGCGGCCAGCATAAGAGCTACTGTCTGCTGCTATCGGACTCCCCATCCGAGGTGGCCAAAGAGCGCCTATCCGCCCTGGAGAGCATCCATAACGGTTTTCAGCTTGCCGAAGCCGACCTGGAGCTGCGCGGACCGGGAGACTTCTTTGGCACGAGGCAGAGCGGGATGCCCAACCTGCGCATGGCCCAGCTATCCGACCGGGAACTACTGGAGACGGCCAGAAGGGAGGCGTCGCGTATCATGGAGGAAGACCCGGAATTGACCGCTCCGGAGCACGCTCTCCTGGCGGATCAGGTGGCGCGCTTCCTGAATCTGGTTAGCGCCGAAACCAGCTAGCCCTTCCTTGCGTTAATCGGAGGTAATCGCCGCTACAGATCCCGTTCGTGGTAAGCCTGTCGGCACGGCTCAGAACCGGCCAGTTGAACCATGATTACACGGAAAGACCCTTCGACAAGCTCAGGGAGAACGGAGTTTTCTAACGGCTAATTCCAAAACTAGGAACTAGCTAAAAGTGATTGAGCTCAGCTTCTCAAAAAAGTCTGGGAAGGTCTTGGAAACACAACCGGGGTCGTTGATGGTTACCCCCGACGGTCCCATGGCCGCCAGCGAGAAAGACATGGCCATGCGGTGGTCGTTGTAGGTATCGATGGCCGCGCCCAGGACCTCTACAGGCGGTGTGATCTCCAGGTAGTCTCGCCCCTCCACCACTTCGGCGCCTAGCTTGCGTAGCTCTGTGGCCATGGCCTTCAAGCGGTCGGTCTCTTTCACCCGCAGATTGTAGATATTGCGAATGACCGTCTTCCCCTTGGCAAACAGCGCGGTGGCCGCCACCGTCATCGCCGCGTCGGGTATGTGGTTCAAGTCCACGTCCACTCCGTGAAGGTCTCCGCCGGTGACCTCGATCCAATCCGTTCCGAGCCGGACTGTGGCCCCCATCTGGGCCAGAACATCGGCGTGCCGCACGTCACCCTGAACGCTATCGCCACCCACCCCGTTCACCCTAACGGTGCCTCCACGAATGGCGGCAGCCGACAGGAAATAGGTAGCCGATGAAGCATCTCCCTCCACCAGGGCCCTTCCCGGAGACTGGTAACCGACGCCGCCCGGCACGCGGAACGAACTGTAGCCTTGCCTCTCCACAACGACGCCGAACCGTCTCATCACGTCCAGTGTCATGTCGATGTAAGGCTTGGAGACCAGTTCTCCTTCCACCTCGATGACGATATCCTGTTGGGCCAATGGTGAAGCCAGCAGCAGCGCCGTCAGGTATTGGCTGGATATATTCCCAAGGATGGTTACCAGGCCTCCTTTTAGTCCAGCCGCGCGAATCCTTACCGGTGGATTTCCCTCCGATTGGAGATATTCAATGTTCGCTCCAAGCTGCCTCAGCGCGTCAACCAGGTGTGCGATGGGGCGCTCCGACATGCGTGGCTCTCCGGTCAAGGTGAACACGCCTTCGCCCAGGCACAATGCAGCACAGAATGCCCGGGTCGCCGTGCCCGAGTTGCCCAGGAATAGCTCAGTTTCTTGAGAAGGGAAAGGGCCTCCCAGGCCGTCGACCCGGCAGGTCGTCCCGTCTGTAGAGAGCTCCAGAGAAACCCCCAAGGTCCGAAGCGCGGTCTCCATGTGCCGGGTGTCATCGCTATCCAGCAGGTTGTGCACTTCGGTGGCGCCCCGGGCCAGGGAAGAAAGCAGCAGCATCCGGTTGGACAGGCTCTTGGAACCCGGTAATTGGATCTGGCCCGCCACGTGACGTACAGGCTTCAG
>JADFJS010000141.1 GCA_022566155.1 Chloroflexota bacterium | reverse complement strand
TCCCGGCGAATGCGGACGTGGTCCAAATCGTTCTCAGCAGAAAGCTTGCTCCAGAGTTCGTTCTCCCGCCCGTTGAGTATCCCGCCCCAGTGAATCGGCTTCCAGCTCACATGATTTGGATCCTTACCAGAGCCGCGAATTCGGCTACGTAGTTCCTCTATGGAAGCGTCCGCGAAGTCTGGACCTTGGTTACCCATCCCGTGTACGAGTGCGACACCTAGTTTAGTCATGGTAACTACCCTTTACGGTTGAAATCGCGAATGTAATCATCACACCCGACAGTAGTCGTGTCACCGTGTTCCGAATGTTGGCGTCTTTTTTCGGCGATGAAATCTGGTGTTTCATCGATGATTTCCCGCTATCGAATGCATTAGAGAGAATTAATACCCATTCCACGTGTGTCTAGAAATTATTAACCGACGAATTGACCTGCCCCCGAACCAAGGCATCATCCATAGCTGAGATTTTTAAGCTCCGTAGCCATCCTGATCACTCTGGTTTATCTGGTGGTCGAGATTCAGCAGAACGCGGAGGCGACCCAGGATACATGCTGCACGATCGTACCTTATTTTAAGGTTCACGATGGTCAGTTAGAGACCTTTAACGCACTCTGTGAGCAGTTCGTCGAGAAGACCAATCGAGAGCCGAAATGTCTCTATTACGGTTTCAGCTTTAACGGTAATCAAGCCCACTGCCGAGAAGGGTATGCCGATGCCGAAGGTTTACTCGCTCATCTAGAGAATGTAGGCGGCTTACTAGAACAAGTACTAGAGATCGCCGAGATTACTCGTCTTGAAGTTCACGGGCCGGAAGACGAGCTAGAAAAACTTCGTGAGCCCCTGGCTGAACTCGATCCCCAATACTTCACGCTGGAGTATGGCTTTCGCCGATAGTCTTCCGGGCTCGAGTAACGATTAAGCGAGCTTGGGCTATGCGGCGTCAGTGTTCAGCGGAGGGAAGATCCGAGGAGTGATGCGATCCGCTTGTGCCGAGACACTCAGGCTCAGACGGCTTTCAAGAGCGACCTCAGCAGCACGATGACCTCCTCCAAGGTCAGTTCACCGGATTCCAACCGAGCAAGGGTCCGCCTGACCATAAAGCAGTCCCCGATCTCTACGATCAGTTGGGAAAGCTGGTGGAGTTCATGTACGTGCATGACCCCAACTTACACGGGTCGGGGGAAGCTACCAGGGGAGAATGTGGGCGGGGTGTCGGGAAACTGATCGTCGGGCCAGCCGCAGTCACTCACGAATATCGGTGTTTAGGAAAACCTCATGAACCATAAGCTCACTCGGCCCCGCAAACATTTCCTTGGGCGCCTGTTTCTTGTGAGCCTCGGCGAAGGCATCGCTCTTGGTCCAGGCCACAAAGTCGTCGAATGATTGCCACCAGGTCTTGACCTCATAGTACCCCTGGGCATCAGCATCTTCCTGCCATCCTCCAGTGTCGTGGTCACGACGTCTCCCCCGGATTGAGTAGCGATATGATCTAGAGTCTGGCCCCACAACGGAGGTTAGACGTGAAGAAGCGATACAGCGAAGAACAGATCATTGGTTTTCTGAAGGAAGCGGAAGTCGGCGTGCCACCGAAGGAGCTGTGTCGGAGGCACGGTTTTTCAGAAGGGAGTTTCTATGCGTGGCGTAACAAGTTCGGCGGCATGGACGTGTCGGATGCAAAGCGCTTGAAGGCGCTTGAGACAGAGAACGCTCGGCTGAAGAAACTACTGGCCGAAGCAATGCTCGAGAACGAGGTGACGCGTGAAGCGTTGCGAAAAAAGTGGTGACGGCACCGGCACGCCGGGAGACGGTGCACAGGATGTGTTCGCAAGGGCTATCGGAACGCAAAGCGCTACGGGTGGTGAAGATGAGTGCGAGCTCGCTGCGGTACGTGCCCGCGCCGGACCGGAATATTCAGTTGCGAGAGCAGATTGTCAATCTGGCACAACGCCACCGCCGCTACGGGTCCGGGATGATTTACTTGAAGCTGCGGCAGGCGGGGGAACGGGTGAACCACAAGCGAGTCGAGCGACTGTATGCTTTGGAGAAGCTGCAGATCAAGCGCCGACGGCGGAAGAAGGTGCCCGTGTCCGATCGGCAGCCGCTCGAACGTCCCTCGGCAGCCAATGAGGTTTGGTCGATGGATTTCGTGTTCGATCGGGTGGCGAGTGGCCGGATGCTCAAATGTTTAGGCATCATCGACGATGGAACGCACGAGGCCGTTGCCGTTCATCCGGAGCATGCCATCGGCGGTGAGCGCCTGGTACGGATACTCGATCACATCTGCCTGAAGCGAGCTTATCCACGAATCATTCGGACCGACAATGGATCGGAATTTACCAGTAAAGCGATGCTCAACTGGGCGTATGAGCGGGGTGTAACGCTACGGCTCATCGAGCCCGGCAAGCCAAACCAGAATGCCTACATCGAATCGTTCAACGGGCGGCTGCGAGATGAATGCCTGAACGAGCACTGGTTCTTCCATCTCGCGCATGCCCGCGAACTCATCGAGACATGGCGCCAAGAATACAACGAGGAGAGACCGAAGAAAGGGCTGGGTGGATTAACGCCATCACAGTATGCAAAGAAACTGGAAGAAAAGACGAGTACATTAACTGCTGGACTCTAGTTCCAACTGCTACTGAAGATGGGGGGACGTCGGCTAGTTACGCCACCAGAGTTCGGGCTCTGAACGTCTGCTTTACCCCCGAAAGCGGGCGGTCATATTCGATCTCATGACGCGACTCCCCTGACTCGACGACACTAGAGTACGTTTTAGTTGGTTAGCGTTCTAGGCGCAGACGTCTGTTCCATCAACTCATTGTTCCACTCACCCGTCACGTGAATAAACGCTTTGGCGTCCTTAACAAACGCCTTAATCAGGTTATGGTTCAGATAGACGTAGAGGCCGGGCTGCGCGAAGGTATAGACCGCCGCAGCCGTACCTCCGGGAGGCACGAGCCATGTTTCAAGGCCTTCGTCAGGGAGATTGTTGAACTTCGCGAAGGGCCACACCCACTCGCCGTGGCCACCGATCAGGGCGGAGGCGTCAGCGGCTGGGTCGTCTTCTTGTTCAAACTCTTGGTGCTGGGGCCCGTGATCGGCTTTGCCGTTGGTGGGTTCGGCTCCTGGGTCATGGACTGGATGGACAAGAAGTTGACCATCCGGCGGGAACACCAGTCCCTCTTCGGCGTTGGCTTGGTCTTGGCTTCCTATTCCGCGGCAACGGCCGCGGGCGGAGACGGGTTCCTGGGGGCCTTCGCCGCCGGGTTGGCCGTGGTGATGCTCAACCAGTCTCTCTGCGACTGTTTCTTGGAATACGGCGAAGTCACCTCTGAGATGGCAATGCTCCTGGCCTTTGTGCTGTTCGGCGCGGTGCTGTCCGGCATGCTAGGGATGGTCGATATCTGGCCGACCTTAGGGTTGGCGGCATTGGTGATCTTTGTCATCCGCCCAGCAGTGCTGGGAATAGTCTTGGCCAAGGCGCGGATGAGTTGGCAGGCCCACGCGTTCATAAGTTGGTTCGGCCCAAGGGGACTCAATTCGCTTTTGTTGGCCCTCTTGGTGGTGCAGGCGGGCATCCCCGGCTCTGAATTGCTGTTGGCCACGGTTGGTGTGGTGGTTATCGCATCGGTGGCGATCCACGGCGGCACGGCGACCCCGGTGGGGATGTGGTACGGCCGGCTCGCAGCCAGAGAGACTCTGGCGGAAGAGCGCGAGACCACGGTGGCCGGCCTGTTTGGCAGCCATGACGGCGAAGTCCCCATGGTCGAGTCCCAGGAGCTGGCGGAATGGCTGACGGAGCCAGACCCACCTTTGATCATCGATGTGCGGACCAGGGCCAGCTACGACCATGACCGGACCAGAATACCCGATTCTGTGCGGGTCTTGCCTGACGGGGTTGTGGAATACATCGATGAACACCCGCCGGGCCGGGACGTGATCGCCTACTGCAGTTGACCCGGCGATGCAACTAGCGTCCGTGTGGCGCAGCAACTCAGGGAACACGGCATCAACGCCGCTGTATTGACCGGCGGGATCGAAGGCTGGCGGAAGAACCATCCGGTAGAACCCATCGACCCTGTCGAGATCGCCGCGTAGTTGCGCCTGCTCGTCCCGCGCCTCATTGACAGTTGCTCCTTGAAAAAATTTGGCGTCTGGGCTCCAATGAAATGGTTTACTCCTATGGGGCCGGGGCCATTGCCGGCAGGGCTTTGGTTCCGGCTGGATGATTCATTCCCCGAGACTGGCCCAGAGGAAAACCACGCCAATGACGACTTCGTTTACAACACCTGGAACGTCTTCAACCGCAACCGAGAGTTCCATTCCACGGCAGCCCACGGTCCGCGAGATGCCAACTCAAGAAAGGCCCAGGGAACGGTTGGTGGAGTACGGCTCAAAGAACCTGAGCAATACCGAGCTCATCGCCATCTTGCTCCGCACGGGCTCAACTGGGGAGAACGTCATTTCTCTCTCCGCGCGGCTGTTGACTAAGTTCGGGGGGCTGGCGGGGTTGGGTAAAGCGGCCTTTGCCGAGCTGTGCGGGGAGCGGGGGTTGAGCGAGGCCAAGGCCTGTCAGTTGCTGGCGGCTCTGGAGTTGGGCCGCCGTTTCATCTCGCTTGCGCCCGAGGAACGGATCATCATCAGCACGCCCCAAGACGCGGCCAACCTGGTCACCGGCGAGATGGGCACTTTGGACCAGGAGCACCTGCGGGTTATACTGCTGAACACACGTAACGAGGTGCTCAGCACCCACGAGATATACGTGGGCAATGTGAACAGCTCGGTGGTGCGGCCGGCGGAGGTATTCAGGCCCGCGGTCCGGAACAACGCGCCATCGCTGATCGTGGTCCACAACCATCCGTCCGGGAATCCCGCC
>JADFJS010000140.1 GCA_022566155.1 Chloroflexota bacterium | reverse complement strand
CTGGATCAGGGACAGGGCGGTCTCGGCGATATGCGGGTTGGTGGCGGCCACCGCAGCCACCGCATGACCCTTGTAAAGCGCCTTGCTCCCGGCGAGAAGGTTTTCGCTGCTGAACCGTACGGCCCTGCTTGGATTATCCATGCCGGACACCGGCATATCCTTCCCCGTTATCACTGCCATGACGCCGGGAAGGGCCAGGGCTTTGCTAGCATCGATGGATTTTATCCGCGCGTGGGCGTGGGGACTACGCAGCACTTTGCCGTGGATCATTCCCGCGGCGTCGAAGTCCGCGCCGTATTTGGCCCGGCCGGTAACCTTGTCGGTGCCGTCGTGGCGGATCGGCCGGGTGCCAACCACTTTGTATTCCTGGGTGGATAGGACGATATTGGACGTCATTGTGAACCACCTTCATTGTTATGTAGGCGCTGGAAGTGACAGTCTGGATTTTACCATATCCTGTCTCGGATTATGCGGATGCTCCAACGCCGGCCGGGTCAGCGCCCCCGCCGCCGCCGGAATCGAAGCGGAGAAGGCAAGATGCGGGAGATGGAATGATATAATGGCCCGGACTTGGAAACATCCCCGGCGCTACCGCCGGATCGGTTCCATGCCTAGATTCACTCATCGGAGAAACAGATGGCCGACGTCACCCCGGAAAGATTCATTGCCCTGCAAGGCCCCTTAAATTTTCGGGACCTGGGAGGCTATACCACCAGAGAGGGACGCAAGGTCCGATGGCGCAAGCTATTTCGCAGCGATGGTATCCATTCGATGACCGCTGAGGACGTTGAACAGGTCTACGGCAAGCTGGGAGTGATAACCCGGATCGACTTGCGGACCGAGCGCGAGATTGAGCGGAGCGGGCCCGGACCGGCGCTTCCCCCTTCCGTCCAATTCCACCACGTGCCGTTCATCCAGTGGCAGACCGGGACTGCCACCGGCAAGGAAGACCCGGTAGCCCGGAATAGGGACATGTACCTCCGGATCATCCGCGAAAGCGGCGGGCAACTCGCCAAGGCTGTGACCACGCTGGCCGCGGATGAGGGCTTGCCCGCTGTCTTCCACTGCTCCGCCGGCAAGGACCGCGCCGGTATCTGCGCCGCGATGGTCCTGGGTCTGCTTGGGGTGGACGAAGAAACCATCATGGAAGACTACTTCCTCACCATCAAGAACGTCGACGCCATCATGCAACGTATCGGCGCGCTACCGGGCAACGAACACATGCAGAAGATTGCCCCCGAGTTCTTCCATCCCCAACCCAAGGCGATGGAGGCGGTGCTCACCGAGCTGCGGGAAGTTCACGGCGGCGTTGAGAACTACGTCAAGACTCACGGTGTATCCGATGGTACGCTAGAGCGGCTACGGCGGTCGTTGCTCCAGGATTGAATATGGCCGGCTACGCCAACGCAAGAAGCGGGCGGCGGGTTGGCGTTACAAGAGTAGGATAAAACCGGACAGGAGAAGAGCGCATGGCTGACAAGAAAGGCCCGGCAATGTTTATGGTCATGGTGGATGTGCCTGCGGACAAAGAGGAAGAGTTCAACCACTGGTACAACGAGGAGCACCTGGCGGAGCTGCTCGCCGTGCCGGGGGTGCTCAACGCCGCTCGCTACGAGGCCATAAGAAGCGGCCCCAAGCACCTGGCATTCTACGAATTGGAGAATGCGGATGTGGTGCGCAGCGAAGCATTTACCAGCCGGCCTACCACCGAGTGGGCCAAGAGGATCGGGCCTCGGGTCATCGGCACCAATTTCAGCAATAACGTCTACGAGATGATCTATCCCCAGGCAATTTCTTCGGATATCGCCCAGAGCGATATGGCCCCGGCGCTTCAGATTGGGCGCATGGCTATCCCGGCAGAGCATGAGGACGAGTGGAATAAGTGGTACAGCGGGGTTTACGTGCCCAACTACGAAAAGGTGCCCGGCTGCATCCGTGGCCGGCGCTGGAAGGCGGTCCGAGGAGAGCCCAAGTACGCCGTGGTCTACGAGTTTGAAAACGAAGGGGTCTCCGACAGCCCGGAGTGGGCCGCCCAACGGGACATAGATCCGGATAATGCTCGGATGCGTTCTCTTATGGAGCATGCAACGAGTTCCCCTGGGATCTGGAAGAAGACATTTCAGCTCTAAAAGCTGCCGATTCGCCTAAACTTGGTGCTGTAACCAGATGACAGAAACTGATGACAATGACTGATGTAATCCCTGCTGCAGGGAGTCCGCCCGAGTCTGGTGGGAGCTGTCTCAATGCTTGTTAAGAGGGCTCTAGCCCTGGTCATACCCCTGCTCCTGCTGTCTGTGATGGCCGGGATGTTGGCCGGCACGGTCCACGCCCAAGAGAGTGGCACTAATCAGACCGGCACAACTGAGGTTAATGTGAGGGCCGGCCCCTACGACATCACCGTGGTGTCCTCTTTGTCCAATCTGTCCCTCGGCCAGGCAAGGTTCTTCATCACGGTGCTGAATGTCGCCACCGGCGAACCGGTAAGGGATGCGCGCGTGGTGGTGCGCCTCAAGGGCAGCTTGAACGACACACAAGGTTGGGCCAATGCCATGTACGTCCCCAGTCTGCCGGAGCACTACGAAGCTCGTATAGTGCTGGACGCCCCCGGGACCTGGAGGGTGGCGGTGGAGGTGACGAGTCCTCTGGGCAGGGAAGAGGTCGTGGCCTCCACTCTGGAAGTCCCGATCACGCAAAGCTTCACTTCGGGAAGCATAGTCTTCGCCGGGGTCTTTGTGTTGCTGCTGCTTGGTGCATGCTACGTTTGGTGGAGCGCCCGCCGTGCGCAGCGGCAACGGCTAGCGGTTGGTGTGGCTTCAGAAGGCGACCCCAGTAACGCCGGACAGGACACCTGAGGCCCATGAGCGCACCGCGGCAGCGTAACGGAGGAAGTGACGGGACCGCTGCGCTAGCAAAGTCTGCCCATATACTGCGGTGGAAAGACAAGTTGCCCTCAAGGCTCTGGCTGCTAGCCTGGCCTGCGATCGCAGTAGCGGTGCTGCTGCTGGCTGGGGCGCCCAACGTCTACGCCCATGAGGGCATAGAGGCCGGCCAGAGCCCCTGGACCGCATGGAACCCCAACCCTTTGCCGACCCTGCTGCTCTTCGTTGCCGCCTATCTATACGTCACCGGCCTGGGCCGATGGCAGCGTCCCAGCCATCCGGTGAGTGCCTGGCAACGCATCTCTTTTTTTTCCGGGTTGCTGGCCATATTCCTGGCCCTTCAGTCCCCTCTAGACGCGCTAGCCCAGCACATGCTGTCCTTTCACCAGGTCCAGCATTTCCTACTGCGCATGGTGGCGCCGCTGCTGCTCCTGCTGGGGGCGCCACTGACGCCGATTCTGCGGGGACTGCCATCCTGGGCGCTCATGGGTGTGGTGAAGCCGGTGGTCAAGAACCACTGGGCCCGCGGGGTTTATGACCTCATCACCAACCCTGTATTGACCACCGTCCTATTCTTGGGCTTTCTCGGCTTCTGGCAAGTGCCCGGCCCGCACAACCTGGCCCTGCGCAACACGCTGATCCATGAGCTGATGCATTTCACCATGCTCAGCTCCGGCCTGCTGTTTTATTGGCTGGTGATCGACCCCAAGCCGCATCGCTCGCGGCTGCACTACGGCCTTCGCGTCTTGTACCAGGGCTTGATCATCATACCCAATACCTTCCTGGGAGCGGCCATCACCTTTGCCAGACAACCGATATATTCGGGCTACGCCGATGTGGAGCAACCGTTCAACATATCCTTGCTGACCGATCAACAGCTCGGCGGCATGCTCCTCTGGGTACCCGGCGACATGATGAGCATACTGGTGGCGGGTGTGGTGATGGTGATGTGGTACGAGAAGGAAGAGGGCGAGGGAAGCAAGGGACCGGGTGCGGTGCCAAGCTCCGAGGGTAAAATATCCCGGCAATGATGGCTGCCAGGGACCGATTCGCTCACTTGACCCTGGACTGGAGGAAACGTAGCATGTACCCGCATCCAGCGCACGGAAACTGTACTGGATGATGCGTTCAAATAGTGACAACGGAGGCGCCTGGTGAGCACAGAGCATGGTAGACCCGAGCCCCGGTTTGATTGGTTCATACCTATCGACGGTGACGGGACCCGGGCAGGCACACTGATCGCCGAGCGCCCGCCGGATTTCGACTATCTACGAGAGGTGGTGCAGACGGCGGAGGATTGCGGTTTCTACTCGTTGCTGATACCCACCCGCTTCGCCAACGGTCTCTTCGCCGAGGGCGAGCCCCTGGCGGAAACCTGGACCACGGCCACGGCGCTGGCGGCGGTGACCAAGCGCATCCGTTTTCTAGTGGCGGTACGGCCCGGTTTCATATCGCTGGGCCTCTTCGCCCAGATGGCCGCCGCTTTCCATCAGATCTCCCGAGGACGCCTGGACATCAACATCGTTCCCGGTGGGATCCAGGGCGACCTGGAACGGCTGGGCGAGGTCATCGACCATGACACCCGGTATGAACGCGCCGAGGAGTTCATCGTTGCCTGCCGCAAGCTTTGGCAAGAACCGGGTCCTGTCACCTACCACGGCGCCCACTACCGGCTGGAGGGGGCCTACTGTTCGCCATCGCCGGGGGATAACCCGCCCCTGTTCTACCTGGGAGGGGTGTCGCAACGGGCGATGACACTATCGGGACGCCAGGCCGACGTGCACCTGGGCTGGATAGAAACCCTGGAGGACACGGCGCGGCGGCTGGATGACCTGCGTCTGCAGTATCAGACCACCGGCCGCACCCCGTATTTCGGACTGCGGACCCACCTGGTGCTTGGGGATACGAATGAGCAGGCCTGGCACAACGCTGAGGAGCTGATCAAGTACGCCGACCCGGTGGTCAAGGCCCAGCGCAGGGGCGCCATCGAGGGCACA
>JADFJS010000139.1 GCA_022566155.1 Chloroflexota bacterium | reverse complement strand
AGCCTTCTTCGCAGCTTTTCGCCCCAATGGATAGCTCCTCAAGTATTTCACACCTTCGGATAATTTCGTAATATGCCCACAGTGCGAAACTTCCTCCGGGCCTTTAACAGGCACTAACGTTTCCTGGACATGAGGGAGCCAAGTGATTGCAATTCATGGCATGCGAAGGCGCGGTTCACGTGCCGCCGGCCTCTTCTTGGGAAATTGCCTTAGCTATTTTGGGGGGAAGGCGTGTATTGGTCCGTTTACGACTCTGAACGGAGGCAAGGTTCACATGGAAGAGGTGATGTCAAGATCTGATCCACAGGCGATCGTAAACTGTTATGGTCATATATCTAGGCTGCCAACGCTGGCCTTGTCGCACATCCTTTCTCCAGAGAAGGGGATAGCAAATAACCGCCGGAGGAGACGTTTCTCTTCTGTTCCCCCTGAAACAGGAATATCGTAAGTTCAACGTTATGACCACATAACTACAGTGTCATGACCACATAATGGCTGCATAATGTATCAATAATGATAGCATCTTGAATACTTGAAACAGGCTAAAACAGTAAAATGGGCATAGCTATGTCTGTGTGGCATCCAGCCCCATTGGCTGCGGCGCGTGGTAGAACCACGGGTGTTAATAAGATGAATATTGCGGCCATACAGCGTAGATGGAATGTCGATAAGCAACTCAGCTCTGTGCGGGAGGAGGACGGCATGATGTTGGATATGTTCCTCCCTATGAAGAACAACTTGGCCACGGATATTGACCAGAGTTAACCATCGGCGGAGCTTACGCCCCTTTATGATCTTCATCCGATGTCGGATGCTATCCCTACAACCGTGCCTATGCGAACATCGATCCAGACACGCAATTTATTGGGTCCAACGACCCAAAAGATATATTGACGGCATAGATGAGAGTGTGCCCTTTCTGGAGTAGCTCTCTTTGTCCATGCAATGGCATGAGCTTCGTGAGATTGCCGACATGATCAATATCATGACCGCACAAATATCCGATTGCACATGAAATTAACGACTTCAGATTCAGTTTCGCGCTGTGGGCATATTACGAATAATCGTTGGGGTGGGAATACTTGTGGGACTGGCCGATGGGGTAACTAGGTGCGAACAGTGCTTCGCGGAATGGAGAAGTGCGAAATTTGAACAGGTAGGGCGGTGAACAGTACGGCGACTTCCATTGGAAATCGCGTGGTGGAGCGCGAGAAACGGTCACTCATCGATGAATGGCGCAGAGCTGGGGAGCAGACCGATTACGCTGTAGATGTTTGTTACGTCAACGGCCTCCTCTCGAGTCATTTCGGGGCAATATGTTTTGGATCGACCGTGCCAGAAGAGTCTTTCCGCTTCCCGAGGACCGCTCACGAGGATGTAGCGGACTGCTCTGCATCATGCAAGGCCTTCTTCTAGACGGGGAGACGGGGGAGGGAGCCTGTCTCAGAATGGAGATCGGGTTTTGATGGCTGGTTGTAAGTGGTTTTGGGAAGGGCATGTGAGCCTGCTTTGCGACCCACAGGGCTGAGATCGAGTTCCACTGTGACGGTGAGGCCCTCGGCTCTCACATCCTAGCCGGCAGGTTGGCTAGCGATAGTTCGGCTGGCCCCTGTGATTGATGGGAAGCCCAGGCCCGCCACAGTACACGCAGGTTGAAGGCGGTTGCCAACATCATGAACTCGGCCCTGACGTTAGCCAAGCCACGCAGCAGGAACCGCCGTGCCCCCAGCTGCTCTTTAAGAATGCCAAAGACCGGCTCGATCAGTCCCTTGCGCCGGGCGTACCACCGCTTGGCCACCTCCGTAGTCATCCACTGCCGGTGCTTACGGAGTAGGGTATCGCTGGGCCCGATCCACAGGGCGCGCCCAGAGTGCTTATCTTTGGTACATACCCCGTAGGCTGGGCATACACGACACACGGTTCTCGAAGCGCGGTAGACGCGGAACGGTCCTGGCATCTTGCCATTGTTCCTGCGGAGCCCGCGAAAGGGGAGCCGCTGTCCTTGAGGGCACACATAGCTGTCCGTCGCGGCGTCATAGATGAAGCGGTCCTTAAAGTAGGGACCTTGAACCCCCGGGTGGTAACGTTCAGGCATCACGAACACGTCGCCTCGGCGTGCGCCGGCTTCCAGGTTTGCCGCCGTATGGTAACCGCCGTCCGCCAGGGTGACCGGGACCCTCGCTCCCGTCATCTCCTCCGACTCTTCCAGCATGGGCGGCAGCTGGGCTGAGTCAGCCGCCGTATTGACCACATCAGCCGCCGTGATCAGCATCCCGCTCCCCGATGCCTGTGCCGGATCCAGCGGCGAGACCATCGTCTGGGCATTATAAGCGGGCATGATCCCCTGCCGCCCCTTCATCAGCCGGGCATCTTCGTCCGTAAGGTTCACTCGCCTAAGCCCCTGTTGAGTGAGATGCTCCATGGCGCAGTGGACGCGCTCCCGCAGGACCTGCGCCTGATGGAGCTCCTCCGGGAGCCGTGGTGGAGGCGGGTCATCGCCTCCTTCGTTCTGTGCCTCCAACTCCTGGATAGCCGCATCAGTCCGGGCTAGCAGTCGCTCCAGGCCAGCTTCATCGTATGTCCTGTCCCCTGCGGCGTTCGCTGCCACCTTAGTGCCGTCTATCGCCTGCACCGCCAGATCCACCAACCCCACTCCCACCGCGGTTCGGACGGTGTGCTTCAGCAGGGTGCGCATCGCGTGTCGGTGAGCTTGATAGAACCGCCACAGGGTGTTGTGGTCCGGATGCTGCCAACCGGTGAGCCACAGGAACGAGATCTGATCTCGGCAAGCCGCCTCCAGCTTCCGGCACGACCGTATACCCGTCATGAAACCGTAGAGCCAGATGCTGAGCAGCGCACGGGGATTGTAGGCTGGAGCGCCCATAGCATCACCCTCTAGACCAATGCCCATATCGGCCCAAGTGGAATGGTCTAGGCCGTCTACGAATGCGGCCACGAAGCGCGCAGGGTGGTCATCGGGCAGAAGCTCATCGAGTGTGGGAGGTAGTAGCCAGGCCTGGTCTCGGTTCATCGGTCGAAGCGGCATGCGACGCCTCCTTGGTCGAAGTCGCTTCCATTCTAGCCGCTTCCACACGTTGGCGCCGCGTTACCGACTTCTGAGACAGGCTCGAGGGTTGAACTCCCCCTGAAACACGGAATTGAGGTGGCTTTAGCGGCTTAGTTACTATCTCATCATTCGGTGGAGGCCCTTTCTCCTGGTAGCGACATTCAGTGGCTAGGCTAAAGGGATTGCATACCTTAAAATCCTACTGTCCGCCCTCCAACGACTCCTGCCGAACCCACCATACCCGGCATTTGATATTTGTCTGGTGGCTACTACCCGAGTATCTCCTAATTTACGCCTGCTGTCTTCTCGATCGCAGGCCCCGTCCGACGACCCCGACGCCTGCCAGCACCGCGATGCCTACGACTATGAGTATCACCAGCGTAGTCGTGCCTATGCCGCCCGACTCCTCGACGACCGGCGGCGCCTCAGGTTGCGTCGGTGGCTGGCTCGGCGGCGCGGGAGCCGCTGGAACCGCTGGTGCGGGCGGCAAGGCAGTCGCCGTGGGCCGCGGAGTCGCGGTCGGCTGCGGCGTAGGCCTCGCCTGAGCAACGACGACCGCCGTAGGAGCGGCGGGCACGGGCGTTGATGTCTCTACTGCCACGGCTGTCGGCGAAGGAGTGGCGGTCGGCTCAACGGCGCGCGTCTCGACCAGCGAGACCTCCGTCGGCACCGAGAACTGCGGAGCCGCAGGCTCGGCCACGACGGCCACGGCGTAGGTGCTGAAATGGCTTAGCTTTGCGACCAGCTGTCCCGCGGGAGGAGGGTCCGCTTCATAAACGACCGGAATCTGTTGCCATTCGGACGTCTCCTCGTCGTACCGGAGGACCCGCAGCCGCGATGTGTCGCCATCGGCCAGATCGAGGTCGGACTGCGTCAGTACGAAGGTCACCCTCACCGGCTCTTCGTACTCAAAGGGGCTGACCTCGCCGTCGACAATCGTGTGTGCCACGAGGGCCACCCTTTTGAGAACGGTTGATTTGCTGCGCCTGTCAGCCAACGAGGTCTTTTCAATTGTTCGCTCTGTTGAGGCGCGATTCGTACCCGATCTGGGTTTCCAAGTCGTTTGGAGACGCTGCAGCTTTAGATGAAGCGAATTTGAGTGCGATTAGTGGCCGTTGAAAACATCGGCGAGTGGCCACATAGCTTGTGCCATCCCAGAATGGTGTGTTTATGAAAGCACTGGATTCCATCTGGGTAATATCAGCTTGAATTGATTCAAGTGTACTCATGAGCCATCGTTTAAGCCCGGCGAAATGCTGACAAGTCGCAGACATTCAGGCTTCGGTTACGCAAGTCTTCAGAAAGTCTCAAACCGCTACACCGCCAAAAGACCTTTCAACATACGTTTAACAGACACGGTGTGTTACTTCAATGTGCTAGGGTTTACTGTGCCATGCTGCGAGTGAAACGTGATCAGGGGCATCCCTATGCCGGTATCTAGAACCAGTCAGAACCGCGAAACATCAGGCAAGGATAAAAACAAGTCTCCGGACCGGACCTCCTCCCCTAAGCAGACGACGTCTGACCCTGAACCCGCTGCGGACTTGATAAATCCCATGCCCGAACTCTCGTTACGGTCCGTTTTCGGACAGAATACCTTCGATCAACACGTCGCCTTGTTGGGCGATTCCCGCATGTCTCGTCCCGTGTACTCCCGACAGCGGGCCGCCATAGTCCGGCAGATCCAGAGACAGCATGGTAATCGCTACGTTCAGCGCGTCGTTGACCATATTCAGAGAAAGCGAACAGAAGGTGTGCAGGCCAAGCTCACTGTAAGCCCAGCGGGCGACAAGTATGAGCAGGAAGCCGACCGGGTGGCGAAGCAGGTGGTCGGCACGACC
>JADFJS010000138.1 GCA_022566155.1 Chloroflexota bacterium | reverse complement strand
GTTGGACGATAGAGACACCATTACAAGCCCTGGTCTGATGCCGCTCATGACATCGTACCCCAGGCCTAGCCTGTCCATAACGCCGGGGGAGAAATTTTCGATGACCACGTCACAGTGCGCCACCAGCTCTTTGATCAAGTCGACGGCTTGCGGTTTGGTGGTATTCAGGGCGATGCTGAATTTGCTCCGGTTAACATTGTGAAACATGGGGTGTTGCTCTGGGTCCGGCTCATCGCCGATGATGGGCCGGCCCAGCCGCATGTAGTCCATCCGCTGGCGGGTCTCGACCTTGATGACCTCAGCGCCCATATCGGCCAGGACCATCCCGGGGATGGCGCCTGCCAACACCCAGCCGAAATCCAGAACGCGGTAGCCCGACAGTGGGCCAGGCCGCGATCGCTGAGTTTCTTGGTTCAATTCCTGGGCCAAGTGGTCCGGGCCTCCCTATTCTAAGTGGCTGCCATATGGCTTTGTGTTCGGTCCGTCATCTGCCTGGGGCGGACCCAGTTGAATGTTCCCTGGATTCCGGCCTCCGCCGGAAAGACGATTGTGGGCGTGAATGTCTCACAATTTCGGCGATGCAAAGCTAGGCAGAAGACAGCCTCCCTAGATTATTCCGGTTTGGTACAGCTTGACCAGTTCCTCTGGAGTGTATCCCAGCCGGCCGCAGTAGACCTCGCGGTTGTGCTGACCGATGGTCGGGGCGGGAGCCGGAGGAACCTGGTCAAGGCCGGTTAGCTGAAAGGGGGTGCCGGGATACGCCACCGGGCCGGTATGCGCCCGGTCAATGGTTACGAAATGGCTGGCCAGGCTTGGGTCGCCCCGCACCTCGTCGAAGCCACGAACGGGCGCCAGCGGCAGGCGGTGTTCCAGCGCCATCTCCAACAGCTCGCTTTTGGTGTACTTTAGCAGCCATTCCTCGACGTAACCGTCCACCTCGTCGGCGTATTCGTTGTTCATAACGGTACGGTTGCGGAAGCGGGGCTCCTGGCCCCACGGGGGGTTGCCCATCAGTTCCAGCAGCCCGCGCCATTGGCGGCCCTCGGGAGACCCTACGAATATATAGCCGTCTTTGCAACGCAGGATGCAGTTCGGGTAAGGGAAATCCAGGGCATGGTGCCCGGTGCGCCGGGTGACGCGCCACTCGTAGACGGCCATCAGGGCCTCGGGGCCGTTGTAGATGCCCGCCATCGCCTCAACTTCGGCGATGTCGATGTGCTGGCCCCCGTGTCCTGTATCTTCACCGGCTTGGGCGTCACCTGTTTGGGCCAAGAGAGCGATGACGATGGATGATGCGGCAGCTGTGCCGGCGAAATAGCCGACTTCGGGCGTTCCGAAAGTAAGCGGCTCCCGGTCCTCGCTGCCCAGGCCTTCGCAGATCCCGCCGGCGGCCGCCAGGTTGATATCGTAGGCTTTCCAGTTGCGGTAGGGGCCGGTCAGGCCGAAGGGAGTGATGGATGCCATGACCATTTTCTGATTGTGGGGCCGGAGGTCCTCCCAGCCCAAACCCAGGCGGTCCATGTCCAGGGGATGGAGATTGTGGACGAATACATCGGACTCGGCCAGGAGCGCGGCCAGCATCTCTTTCCCGGTGGGCGTTTCCAGATTCAACGTGACGCCCTGCTTGTTGGAGTTAAGATATAGGAAGAGACCGCTACGCTCCGGGTGAGGCTCGTCGTTCAAGAAGGGACCGTATTCCCTGGCCTGGTCTCCGACTCCGGGCCGTTCGATCTTCACGACCTGAGCGCCCATGTCCGCCAGTAGCTTCCCGCAGTATGGAGCGGAAATGGACTCGCCGAGTTCCAAGACCCTCAGTCCCGAAAGGAGAGGGTAGGTCACGTTTTTCGCATCATATCTGGGTCCCTATTCCTTGATCGCCCGAGTGCCTTGCGCCAAATCCGGCCTGCAATACAAAGGAGCTAGGGAACAAGCACGGCCCGCGTAACAGAAGTCTGGCGGTTGTCCCACTCGGCCTGCTCAAATGCCGCGTTCACTTCGGCCAGCGGGAAGGTGTTGGACACGATCTTGTCGAAGGGCAAACGGTCCAGGTTTTGCGCCATCATCTCCATCATCATCGGCAGCAGGCTGGGCCGGTACATGGTGGAGCCCATGATCTTCTTGCCCCGCAGCAGGGTGGACGGGTCAAAATCCACGGTTGGCCCCGCCACGATGTTGCCAATCTCGATGTAGGTCCCGCCGTTGGCCAGAAAGTCTATGCCCTCCACCAGCAGCTCCGCGCGTCCCACCAGCTCCATCCCGATGTCTGCGCCCCGGCCGTTGGTCAGCTCCATGACGCGCCGCTTGCGCGTTTCCGGAGTGTTGAATTCCTCGATATTGATGGTGTGGTCCGCCCCAAATTGCTCGGCCAGCTGCAGGCGGTTCTCTAGCCGGTCCATCACTATCACCCTGTGGGCGCCCATATTCTTCGCCATCGCCGTGGCATTCAGCCCCAATCCACCCGCGCCTTGGATGACAACGTAGTCACCTTCTTTGCAACCGGCGCGGAGCAGCCCTTCGGTAACAGTGCCCATGGCGCAGTTGATGAACCCCAACGCGTTATCGGGCAGGTCGTCGGGAACGGCGAATACCGGTTGGTTGGGGGAGATGTAGCAGTAGTCGGAGTAGGTGCCTGTGAAGTAGGGCCACTCACCCGCCTCGCCCGCCCCGCCTCGGTTTGGGCACCAGTTCTGGTCGCCGTTCAAGCACTGGTAGCAGTGGTTACACGGCTTGATGGCAGTGTACATCAGCCGGTCGCCCTCCTTGATAGGACGGCCCAGCGCGTCGGCGGTCACGCCGGGACCCAGCCGGAAAACCGTACCGGTACCTTCGTGGCCCGCGGCACGGCCGGCGGGCGGCATGGGTCTGAGATCAGGAGACTGGTCCCCTCTCCAACTGTGGAGGTCCGATCCGCAGATGCCTGCCTGGGTCATCTTCAGCACGATGGCGCCCGGCTCGGGGTCTGGTACGTCGTACTCCTCGATGACGTAAGGCTTCATGTACTCCTTGAGGACCACCACGCGACCTTTCATAACCCCTCCTTGTCTCCGTGTCGGTTCGACTGTCTAACGTATCCGTCCGGCTGAAAGCCCACCCTGGTATGCGGACCGCGCCGCCGGGCCTAGTACTCCCCCGCAATATTCGGCGTTACTAATACCGTTCGTGGTGAGCCCTTCGAACCACCCGCCGCAGGCGGACCCTTCGACAAGCTCAGGGCGAACGGATGATACTAACGGCTAGTTCCAAAACAAAGTACTACGGCACGAGCACGGCGCGTGTCACCGGCGTTTCCCGGTTGGCCCACTCGGCCTGCTCAAACGCCTCGTTCACGTCGGCCAGCGGAAAGACGTTGCTGATGATCTTCTCGTAGGGCCGCCTGCCCAGATTTTTAACCAGCATCTCCATCATCACCGGCAGCAGGCTGGGGCGGTACATGGAGGAACCTATTACCTTTTTCCCCCGTGTGATGGGCGACGGGTCCAGTGCAACTTTGCGGCCTCGCACGATGTCGCCGATCTCCACGAAGGTACCGCCGTAGGTCAGTAAGTCTATCCCCTCGATCAATAGCTCCGCTTGCCCCACCAGCTCCATAACGATGTCGGCGAGACGGCCATCGGTGAGTTCCCGGATGCGCTCCTTGCGGGATTCCGGCGTATCGAACTCCTCAATATTGATGGTGTGGTCTGCGCCGAATTCTTGCGCAAGTTGTAACCGGTTCTCCAAGCGGTCGAGCACAATGACCTTGTGGGCGCCCATGTCTTTGGCCATGGCCGTAGCGTTGAGGCCCAAGCCGCCCGCGCCCTGGATGACCACGTAGTCGCCCTCCTTGCACCCGGCGCGGCTGAGACCCTCGGTTACGGTGCCCATGGCGCAATTGACGAAGCTGAGCACATGGTCTGGCAGCTCCGGAGGCACGGCAAACACCGGTTGGTTGGGGCCGATGTAGTAGTAATCGGCGTAGGTGCCATGGAAGTAGGGCCACTCTCCGGCGGCACGGGGACTCTGAGGACCGGAGCACCAGTTCTGGTTGCCGTTGATGCACTGGTAGCATCTCATGCACGGCTTGATGGCGGCGTACATGAGCCTGTCGCCCTCGTTGATGGGCTGGCCCAACCAGTCGGCGGTGACTCCCGGCCCCAGCTTCTCGATAACGCCGGTGCCCTCGTGGCCGGCACAGAAGCCGGTTGGGGGCAGCGGCACGTTCATCTGGTCGCCGCGCCAGCGGTGCAGGTCCGAGCCGCAGATGCCCGCCTGGGTGATCCTGAGCAGGATGGCGCCCGGCTCGAGGTCCGGTACATCGTACTCCTCTATCTCGAAGGGCTTGAGGTACTCCTTGAGGACGACCACGCGACCTTTCATGCCTACTCCTTCATTCCCACGTGTCCGAAATCATAGGCCAGGCTCCGTCGGGGTGTCAAGGAACGGCGTGCAGCGTCGTGGTCCCGCTGAAACTCGGGCGTGAACGCCGATCCCCTTTGGTTCCCCCCTTGGCTCATCCTTTGGCCGGCAGGGGCATACCGCACTTGAGCCCAGATGCCCGCCAGGAGACCCTCGGCAGCCCCAAATACGCGCCGGAACTACACCAAAGGTGTAGAATCAAAGCCTACATCGGAGCGTCTGGGTATGCCAGGCAAATAAACATAGGGGAATTTATGGCGCTCGACTCCGCGACATCCCGGTTTCTGCTACAGCTTGCTGAAAGCGGTGGAAAGCCTATACACGAATGTACACCCGGTGAAGCACGCGCCTCTTTCTCTAAACTCGCTGAACTTGCCGGGCCCGCGCCAGAGATGCAACGAGTGGAGGAGCGCACCATTGAGGGGCCGGATGGTCAAGCCAAACTCCGCATCCTCGTTCCGATCCAGCGTCCCCGTGGCGTTCTGGTCTACTACCACGGCGGCGGATGGGTTCTAGGTTCGATCGATGATTAT
>JADFJS010000137.1 GCA_022566155.1 Chloroflexota bacterium | reverse complement strand
AGGAAGTCCTGGACGCAGAGGCATGCAAGATATATGTGCATGCTATGAACGAGGGTTGGGAGTTGCTGGAGCAGGCGGCGCAGGAAGAGGGCCTGATCTAGGACCGGAAGGCGCCTTGATGCCGCCAGGCGTAGCGCAATGGTACGGCATCCAGGTGAAAGTGAAAGATAGAATTCACCTCCACTTGAACTTTGCTCCGGAATGGGAGGGAAGACAAATCCCTTCCCCCTCGACGGGGG
Organism: Chloroflexota bacterium; assembly: GCA_022566155.1. Taxonomy (GTDB): domain Bacteria; phylum Chloroflexota; class Dehalococcoidia; order Lucifugimonadales; family UBA3495; genus JADFJS01. The sequence goes on along the minus strand of JADFJS010000137.1, from coordinate 4,729 downwards.
AAGGTTAGGATGGGGGTGCTGATCAATAGATTAAGTATCATTTAGAAATAGTACTAATAGTCAGTCAACTTGATTCCGGTAGTGTTCCTCCGAAGCTCACCCCCCACTCTAACTCTCCCCCGTCAAGGGGAGAGGACAAGTCCCTTCCCCATTTCACGATGGAAGGTCAGGATGGGGGTGATTGGTCGCATAGCGTGATTAGGTTGACAGAGTACTGGCCTTGGACTTCGGCTCGTGCCGTTAAAGGCCTTCGGGGTTCTCCGGCGCGTTCCTCAGAATATCCTCCAGGGTTTTATCAAGGGCCGGATCCATGTCCACGGCTTCCATGAAGGGGTTGACCCGGTATTCCGACCTCGCCCGCTCGATAATCTCCTTGGCGCCGGGATTGGTGCCGCTGATCTTGTCCAGGGTCTCCTTCAACTCTTGGGACTCGGCTTCCCCCAGACCCATCAGCTCCGACAGGTCGATGTCCAGCTTGAACATCGACTTCACCCTACGCATAATGTCGTAAAACGCCCGATGGTCCCTGGTGATGCCCACGGGTTCGTTGCTGGCGGTGAAGAAAGGATACATGGGAGCCATGGCGCCCAGCCGGAACATCTCCACATCGGGGTACTGGTGGTGGGCGATGGTGATCAGGGCCATGCCAATGGTAGGGCCATTCCGGCCCCTGCTACCATAGCTGGAAAACCGAAGTCCGAACTTCTCCAGATCTTCTTTCATCGTGGCCTGGCTGTAAACGCAGCTAACATTCCGCTCCATATCGGGTGGCGCGGCGCCGTTGTAGCCCTCCACGGCCACCGTCCGGCTGATGCCCAGCTCTTTTATCGCTTGAAAGAACGCCTCCCCGTAGATATCTATCCGGAACCAGGGCTCCTCCCCCAAAAACAGGATCAGGCCGTTGCCGGCATCGTAGAAATAGTTTCGCCGGTACATGTCCTGACTAGGGAGCCCATCCTGGTAGGCCACCCGGGGCCGGTAGGTGTCATGGGTGCCCGGGACCTGGAACGGATAACACATCTTGGAGACTTCTTCTCCCAATTCACCTATCTGTCTGGCATCCAACTTCTGAATGAGATACCGGGGCAGTCCACTGGAGATCTGCCCGCCATCGGACCATTGCCGCCGCCAACCGGCGATCATGTACTCGGCGGTAGGTTTCCGGTGGAGGATAAACAACTGGCTGGTCATCTGGCGATTCTCCTGTGGGATTAGGTTAATCCCAGTCCTGGTTTCCGAACCGATCAGTTCGTGGGGATCGCATCGGTGCCCCGGCTTCGGAAGCGAACAGGCGGGTCCGGCAGGCCGAGATACATCCGAGAAGCGATGGCATGGGTTGCCTATCAGATTCCATTCTGACAGAGCGATTCACCGAAAGCAAACCATTTCAACGCATCTGGATTCTGTTTCTCAGCCACCGGCCGGATCGCCGCCGCTATCCCCAGCCAAAATGAAGCCCTATCCGCCACAGAATTTCTTGACACTCATTGAGCGTGTTCTCTAAGATAGAGTTGGATAACGTGGCGGTACCGCCGGTGGGCTCTCGGCGGATCGAGGCCTTGGCGAGGCCACGATCAAGCGTGCGGTTAGCCACTGAGATTCAACCCACAATCGACTTTGCCCCAGTAGCTCAGCGGATAGAGCGCGGGTTTTCTAAGCCCGGCGTCACAGGTTCGAGTCCTGTCTGGGGCGCCATTCCTCCGATGTTACCGGATTTCACTGCCCAGCCTCAAGATACAACCCCCTGCGGCGATCGCAAAGTTCCAACAAACAAGAAAGCGCCGTAACCGCCGTCCTGCGCCGGCAGTCTCAGGGTTTCCACTTCAAAGCCGGCCTCTTCCATGAGCGTGGTCCAAGTGTTGACCGGGAACAGCCCCATTATGTGGGTGTCCCGTTCCACCCGTTGGTTTCCATTTTCATCTATGGTGTAAGTGAATATAGACTCCAGCTCGGTGTCGGCAGGGTCCGGGTCGTGGAGATATTCCTGAATAGTTACCTCAACATCTCCCTTTTTCCTGACCCAGTGCAGAACCGTAGTGCCCTTGAACACCTCTCGAACCCAATCCGGGGCTACCAGGAGCACACCACCTCTACGCAGATGAATCCTGGCCGTGGCAAAGGTGGCCCTCAGATCGCCTTCATTGAGCATGTAGGAGATCGCGTCGTGGATCAGGACCCCGTCGAAGGTCTGGCCCAAACGGACCGTGCGCATGTCTCCAAGGTGGTGTTGGACGCCCGGGTTTAACTTGATGGAAAGGGCCAGCATCTGCGGCGATATATCTACCGCGGTGGCGCTGAAGTCCGAGGTTAGGTGGGATAGGTTGTGGCCGCCACCGACGCCCAACTCCAGTATCCGATGCTCGCCCGGACCCAGCCTGTCCCGCAATGCCCCGCGCCAATAACCGGCCTCCTCGGCGTATTCTTCCGGAGGGCTGATCACAGGCCAAAGATAAGCCAGGTCATTATAAAGACGGTGTGACTTCAAATTGATCCCTTGCAGCCGGGTGAATGGAATGCTCTTGAACCTCGCGCCGCTCGATGAGCCTCCCTTACTCCTCAGCCACCTCGATGACGCACTCGACGATGACCGCCGTATTGCCGGGCAAGGCGCCCATGCCCGGGGCGGACCGGGCGTGGCGTCCCCGGTCCCCGTACAGCGCAACGAAAAGGTCCGACGCCCCGTCAACCACCCGCGCCTGTTGGGTGAAGTCGGGGGCGCTGTTTACCATGCCCACCACCTTCAGGATACGGGAAACCCGGTCCAGGTCGCCAAGCTCGGCCTTCATGCGTGAAAGAAGGTTCATGGCGCACCAGCGGGCGGCTTCGTAGCCTTCTTCTACGGACAGATCAGACCCCAGCTTGCCGGTGGTCCCACCGCCGTCGGCCGTTCTCGACCCAACGCCCGCCAACCACATGATATTGCCGCTCCGGTTTGCCGGCAGATAATTGCCGGCCGATGGCGGCGGAGGCGGCAATCGGTACCCCATTTTTTCAAGATTTGACTCTATCTCAGACATTGGAACTCCCCCTTGGATACCACTTGTGGATAGCACGTGTCCTTTGCACCCGGCGCCGATTGGCTCGGCCGGCGTTTTCCCGGTGACAACCCTTTGCGATCCCAGGCTACCCAAGCCGAGTGGGGCAGTCAAGCCGCCCGGCAGGGGACCAATCCGGACGATCCCTGACCGAATGTGGCTGGCACCTGCTTTATGGTACATTCCTTCGAAAGGTCCAGATCGCTTCCGAGAAACTGTCGATTTTGAAAGGCGCCATTCGTCGTATTAATGATCCAGGGAGAGATGCTTCCGGGATCAAATTAGACACACTTGGAGGAACATCATGCGGTATCTGTGCCTGATATACCTGGACGAACAAGCCGAGGCCAATCTGTCGGAAGCGGAGATGGGCGCTATCATGGAGGCTTACGGGAAGTACGCGGAAGAGCTGCAAGGCGCCGGAGCTATGCTGGCCGGCGAAGCCTTGCAGCCCACCACTACCGCCACCACGGTACAGGTTCGAAACGGCAGGACGCTGACCACCGACGGCCCGTTCGCCGAGACGAAGGAGCAGTTGGGTGGGTTCTTCATGATCGAAGCCAAGGACCTGGATGAAGCGATCGCGTGGGCCGCGAAGATCCCCAGCGCCACCAGTGGCTCGATCGAGGTGCGCCCGATAATGGAGTTTGGTTAGCATGAACGTCTATCGTCTGCGGCGCCTGCTCCCGCTATTAACCCGGGGCCGCCGAAATTACCGCCCATGAACAGCACCCGGGGGGCGGTGGAGCAGGCGTTCCGGGAGGAGTCCGGCCGCATCTTGGCTACCTTGATACGCTTCCTCGGCGATTTTGACAAAGCCGAGGAAGCGCTCCAAGATGCCATGGCAACGGCCCTGGAGCGGTGGCCCAGGGACGGCGTGCCGGATAATCCGCCGGCATGGATAACCACCGTGGCCCGCCGCAAAGCCATCGACCGCATCCGGCGGGATCGAAATAGGGATGAGAGACACATCGCGCTGGCCGAAGACCGTAGCCACGACACCGATGGACTCGAGATGTTTGAAGAAACCGATGGTTCTTCGCTGCAAGACGACCGTCTACGTCTGATCTTCACCTGTTGCCACCCGGCGCTGGCGTTGGATGCCCAGGTCGCCCTTACCCTGCGGACGCTGGGTGGACTGACCACGCCTGAGATAGCACGCGCGTTCCTCTTGCCGGTAGCCACCTTGGCCCAACGGCTGGTCCGAGCCAAACGCAAGATCCGGGACGCCGGGATCCCCTATCGTGTACCTCCCGATCATCTTCTGCCGGAAAGGACCGAGGCGGTACTGGCCGTGGTCTATCTGATCTTCAACGAAGGGTACGCGGCAACATCGGGAAGCGTCCTCATTCGCCAACCCTTGTGCGCCGAGGCCATCAGACTTGGAAGGGTGCTGCTGGAGTTGATGCCCGACGAGCCGGAAGCCTACGGCTTGCTGGCCCTGATGCTGCTACAAGACTCGCGCAGTAGCGCTCGAGTTGATAGCAAGGGAGACCTGGTTATCCTGGAAGACCAGGACCGCACGCTGTGGGACCAGAACGAGATCCTGGAGGGCACGGGCCTGGTCGAGCGAGGCCTCATGATGCGGCGGCCCGGACCATACCAGATACAAGCGGCCATTGCCGCCCTCCACGGCGAAGCGCGCCTCGCAGATGAAACCGATTGGCCGCAGATAGCCGCCCTATATGCCACGC
>JADFJS010000021.1 GCA_022566155.1 Chloroflexota bacterium | reverse complement strand
CGTAGCGAGTTCCGGCGGCGGTTCAGCCAAATAGTGTTGGGAGCCAATGACCAGGACAACCGGGAGCACGATATCTTCGATAGCGACGACTACCTGCAATACCACGGCGGCATGATCGCCACGGTCCGCGCCCTGACCGGCAAGGACCCACGCCAGTTCTTCGGCGACAGCTCAGACCCTTCCCGGGCAAGGGTGCGCGACCTCCAGGAAGAGTCCCGGCGAGTGTTCCGCAGCCGCGTGGTCAACCCCAAGTGGATCGATTCCATGAAGCGCCACGGCTACAAGGGCGCCTTTGAGCTGGCGGCCACGGTCGACTATATGTTTGGCTACGACGCCACCGCCCAGGTGGTAGAGGACTGGATGTACAAGGACGTAACCGAAAGCTACGTCCTGGACCCGGATATCCAGAAGTTCTTCCAGGACAGCAACCCATGGGCCCTGCGCAGCATCCTGGAGCGGCTGCTGGAGGCCATCGAACGCGGCATGTGGGCAGAACCTCCGCCGGAGATGCGGGAGAAACTTCAGGAGATGTACCTGCAACTGGAAACGGACCTGGAAGCGCGCCAGGAGGGTACGGCGCGGGACTAGCGATCGGTCGTGACACCGATGAAGAGATTTGATGTGGTGGAAAAGGTGGCAAAAGGAGTAAACTTACACCGCGATCCTGCAACGGCGTTTAGGAGATGTTCCGTGGAAATGGCGTTGGAATTACTCCAAGAGTTAGTCAAAAACGGCCAGATGATGTGGGTCATCGGCGGCGGAAACGTGGTCAGCGAGAACGACTCCAAGGGTATAAAGGAGCCGGAGGTCAGCGGCCAAAATATCACCATCGAGGCGGACAACTGGCATTTTCACCTGGGGCTGGACCATGTCACCGGCATCCAGTTTGTCATCGCCGAGAGTCACGGGGACCTCCTGTCTTATTATGTCCGTTTTTCCAATGACACGCCCGACAAGGAAGAAACCCTGGTGCGCAGCTATTTCCCGAACCCGTATCTGGACGCGGACTTCAAGCGGACCGAGCTTCAAGCGGACCGTCTGAAAGCCTTTGAAGAGATGCGGGACCGATACGTTGGCCGGGAAGAGGGTCTCGTTTTCGTGCGGCGGTAGAAGCAGTCCTGCACTTACCGGCCGTCCAAGCCATTGACTCCGATTCGGGAAGATATTAGAATACCGGCGTTAACAATCTAATACAGCCTGATGGTGGCCCGCCTTAGGCGGGCTGAAAAGGGAAGCCGGTGCAAGTCCGGCGCGGTCCCGCCACTGTAACTGGTGAGCCATCCCCAACCCGCCGAATGCGGAGCCACTGGCCCTGATTGAATCGGGCTGGGAAGGCAGGGATGCCGCTCGTAGCCAGAAGCCAGGAGACCTACCTCAGGTATGGCTTAATTCCCTTCGCGGACGGAGGTATGAGTCGAATAGGTCTCTCATGCCTGGCTGTTTAGCCAGGTTTTTTTTCGGCAAAAATCAGCGATAGGCAAAGGAGATGACAATGGTCGGAGTACTACGGGGTGCGCTGGGCGACCGGGAAATCGGGAAGTGGATGCCCTGGGTCTTGGGGGCCATACTGCTGCTGTATATGGTCGGCTTCGTCGATGGCAGCGTGCATGCTGCTGCGTTGGGCGACACCAGCGGAACAATGAATTACGTCCATGAGTTCTTCCACCACGCCAGACACGTTGCTCTGATGTGCCACTAGGCCAACCAATCCAGTCGTCGATCAATTCACGGAGATCACGGCTGATTCCGCGGTAAGTGTGGCTCTCTCCGGTATATCCCGGTTGGAGTTGCACGTTTGACCATCTAAGAGAGGTGTGCCCTTGCCCAGGATGCTGGTGATAGTCTTGGTGGCAGGTCTTGTGTCCGGTCTGCTTGTGGGTGGATTCCACAACCTGTTTACCGTCCCGGTCATGGAACGAGCCATCGTTTTGGAACAAGAGCGGACGGCAGCAGCGAATGGCGGCGTTGTGGACGATGAGGGGGCCCTTGTGTCGCTGGGGGTACAGCGGATTGGCATGGCCGTCGGCACCGGCATCTACGGCGCCATCATGGGGTTACTGTTCGCCGGCGGATTCACCCTCTTGCGCCGGGTAGTGCCAAGTTGGCAACCCATGATTGTGGCGCTGACGGTGGGCGCCCTGGGGTTTTGGGCATTGTCTCTCTTCCCATTCATCCGTTATCCACTCAATCCGCCCGGGGTAGGGGACGAAAGCACCCTGACCTCCCGCCAGTTGTGGCAAACCGTCTTTATGATCCTATCCGGGGCCGGTATGGCCGGGGTGCTTGTGGCCATGCAGTACGTAAGATCGCTGCAGATATCGGTTACCCAACGGTACCGATATATCGGAATGACCTTGTTGGCCTATGCTATATTCGCGCTGGTAATCGTCTTTGCCATACCGGGCAATCCCGACCCGGTGCCTGTTCCCATAGACCTTCTGGAACTGTTTCGCACGCTGACCATGGTGGGCCAGTTTCTCCAGTGGGCGCTACTGGCTACAGGTGTCGGGCTGGCTCTGGAATGGTACCGGCGAAAAGCCGGAGCCGATCCCAATTCCGCACAGGCGGTTGCCAGTGCCCAGAGAGAAAGCTAAGGGCCGGGTAACGCTTGCGGCCGATAGCGGACCCCAATCTGCTCCGGGAGGAAGATTAGCGAGGAAAATTAAACTCAAGATTGACACACCGTAGCCTGAAGGTTGCCCGCCTAAGGCGGGCTGAAAAGGGAAGCCGGTGCAAGTCCGGCACGGTCCCGCCACTGTAACTGGTAAGCCGTTCCAATCCGCTGAGAGCGGAGCCACTGTCCGCCTCAGGCGGATGGGAAGGCAAGGACGGCCAGCGTAGCCAGAAGCCAGGAGACCTGCCTCAGGCCCGACTTGATACGCTTCGCGGAAGGAGGTATTAGTCATGGCCATCTAACGCCTGACCTTCCGGGTCAGGCTTTTTTGTTGCCGGGCCCAAAGAGGGCGCCCAATTCGAAAATGAGGATAAGAAAGAGCACGTTGGCCAAGTCCGCGATATCAATGGGTCGGTTCTCCCGCAACATCCAGTCCTTGAGCCTGAAGGCCAAGTTGGGGATCGCGGTCCCCACGCTGTCGGCATTATTGCTGCTGGTGGTGGTGATTTCGGCCTCGCAGGGGCCGGTCGGTTTACCCTTCGTTGCGGTATTGGGCATTCTGCTGGCGGACCTGGGCATAGATGCGGGTGCGGAATACACGCAGCGGGCGGAAATAGTTGTAAACCAGATACGGCTGCCCAGGATCATCACCGCAGGCCTGGTGGGTATGTCCCTGGCCATTGCCGGTACGACGCTTCAGGGCCTGTTCCGCAACCCCATGGCTGATCCGGGCATTATCGGCGTCTCCAGCGGGGGCGCGCTGGCCGGCGTGATCGTCATCGTCACCGGCGCGGCGGCCTCCCACGTTCTGGTCACACCCGCCGCTGCTTTCGGCGGCGCCATGATTGCGGCCTTCGTCGTTTATGGGATCGGGAGCATAGGTGGCCGGTTTACGCTGGGTATCCTGATCCTGGCCGGCGTCGCCTTGAGCTCCCTGCTCTCGGCCGTGATCACCTTCATCCTGCTCAGCACTCAAAACGTGGACGCGATACGGGAGATCTTGTTCTGGTTGACCGGCGGTCTAGACGCTCGCCTGTGGCTGCACGTGAGGATCGTTATCGGCCCAACGCTGGGAGGACTTGTCGTGATCTACGCCTTCGCCCGGGCGCTCAACCTGATGCTGCTTGGCGAGGAAGGCGCCCAGGCCCTGGGTATCCGGGTGCATCGCGTCCGGCAGATACTTTTGGTGGTGGCGTCGCTGGTAACCGGTGTGGCGGTGGGAGTCAGCGGGATAATCGGGTTTGTGGGGTTGATCGTGCCCCACATGATGCGTCTGGTCGTCGGACCCGACCATCGAATCTTGCTTCCGGTGAGCGCCCTGGGTGGGGCAATATTTCTGATCGTTGCCGACACCATAGCCCGGACCGTGATCTCGCCGGCAGAGCTACGGGTGGGCGTGATCACCGCCTTTGTGGGGGCGCCATTTTTCATATTATTGCTGGTCAGAAACCGGCGGCGGGCAAATCTACTTTAGCCCCTGGCCGCTTAATTCGTTATTTTGAGAGATGTTAGGATGATTAAAAACTTAGGCACAAAAATCATATTTGTTGGGCTGGCTGTCCTGGCCATGCTGGCGGCCGGCTGCGGCGCTTCGGCCACGGCGACCCTCAGTCCCACTCTTGTATCCACACCCGTCCCGACGGAAGCGGTGGCCGCTGCGCCCACGGCGACTCTTGTACCCACCGCCATACCCACGACAGTAGTGGCGGCCGGTTCACCAACCGTCACACCCGATCCCACGTTGGCCCCGGCTCCAACGCCAACGGAACCTGCGCCTACCCCTGAGACCCCGGCAGCAGTCGCCGCGCCGGGAATCATTGATCCCACTAATCTAGGTTGGCCCCGCCTGGTTTCAACCAAGCGTGGCATTGTAGAGATAACCAGCCAGCCTCAGGCTGTGGTGACGCCGTCGTTAGGTCACTCCGAGATGCTGGTGGCGCTGGTGGACATCTCCCGCGTGGCCGGCATCGGCAGGCACGCCTATAATCCCGACGCCTCGAATATAGTGGCCATCGCCGACACGATCCCCGACAAAAGCATAACGCGTGACGTGGAACGGATCCTATTGCTGGACCCAGACCTGGTGATCGTCAGCTCCTTTGCTAAAGCGGAGTTTGTCGAACAGCTTGAATCGATCGGTATAACCGTCGTCCAAACTCAGTTCGAAGATACCATCAGCGGCATCGCCGACAATGTGCGGCTTATGGCCTATATACTGGGTGAGGTGGACCGTGGCGAGGCTATCGTCGAGGAAGTCCAACGCCGAGTGAAGTTTGTCGAGGATACCATCGGCGCGGTGCCGAATGAGGATAAGCCGGGCGTAATGATGCTGGGGTATCTGAGCAAGTGGACTGGAGGCTCGACGACCTCCAACGAAGACATCATCAACAGTGCCGGAGGCATAAATCTGCCCAGCCTGGAGTTCGAAGGCTTTCAGGAGATCGGGGTTGAGGGAATCGTCGCCATGAATCCCGAGGTGATGATCCTGTCGGCGGATGAAGTCCGGGAAAACGACGCCATGAACGTTCTGCTGGACAACCCGGCGCTCTTACTGGTGGACGCCATCAACAATCAGCAGATTTATGGCGTACAGAGGAAGTACCTATATAATCTATCCCACTGGAGGGTTCGCGGCGTGGAAGAGGTGGCGAAGATCCTCTGGCCGGACAAGTTCGCGGGCGTGGAGTTCCCGGATTTTCAGGCCCACTCCCAGTAACGCGGCCGCGAACCGCGGTTGAAAGTCTAGCATCCAACCGATGTATGGGCCTGGGTCCGTCGTTACAACGATGTGAATTTCGGTGATGGGGAGATCTTAAATGGGTTGGCGAAACGGGTTACATAAAACGAGCCTGATATTGGGCCTTATATCCCTTGCGCTGGCTCTCTGGGCTGGGACGCACCTGCAGCATCTAATCGACGATGCGGGAAATAGGCACGCAGGGGAAACAGGGGCAACACTGGTAATAGCCTTGCTAGTGTTCGCGGCGGCCTGGATCGGAGTTCGCTATCAGGCTGAACGTTAGTCGGGATTGGAGGTCGCAGTGGCAGACCGCGGCGAAAGGTATCAGCGAAGGCAGAATGTAGGCAGGCGGCGGCAGCAAGAATCGCGGCGGGCGCGCCTGCACAACATGCGGCGGCGTCTCTTTATGGCCGCTGGTGGCATTGCCGTAGTAGCGCTGGCGATTGGAGGCCTGGTCCTGTTTATGACCACCAGGAGCACATTTGGGAAAGAGTTGCCTCCCACCGCCTTCACACCCGCCCACCTGGAAGCTTTCCCGCCGCAGCAGATCAACAACCTGCCGATCCCGCGACTGATACAAGAGCACGTCATGGAACGCAACCCCGGACATCCAAAAGGCAGCATGCTAGTGCAGTACAACTGCGTGGACTACCGATGCGAGCCCGGTTTGGTGGAGAGCCTTACCGAGATCGTGCAGGGCTTCCCGGCGCACGTCTACCTGGCGCCTTACCCCACGATGGATGCCAAGATCGCCCTGGCCGCACCAGGGAGGTTGCTGTTGCTTGACGTACTTGATGAGAGCAAGATACTAGAATTTATCAACGACAACTCGGATAGATGACGAGTCATGATACGGATAGCATATTGGCTAAGATGCTGAGTTGGCTTGGCCGGCAAAAACCCATTGTAAAGAGCTTGGAACAGAATCCCCATCCTCCGGCGGACACGCTGTTGGATGCCCGGACCGTGGCTTTCGAGGTGGAGGCGAAGAGGATACTCGATGGGGTTTCGGTAACCTCCGGCGCAGGGGAGTTCATCGGCCTGGTAGGACCCAACGGCGCAGGCAAAACCACACTGATCAAGTGCATCTCCGGATTGTTGGCCCACCAGGAGGGCACCGTTCGCCTGGACGGACGCGACCTGGCTCGAATGTCACCTCGCGATGTTGCGCAGATAGTAGCGCATCTGCCACAGAACACGTCCCTGGACTTCGGCTTTACCTGCCTGGAAGTGGTGCTGATGGGGAGGAACCCACACCTGAGCCCATTTCAGCTTGAGGGCGCACACGACCATGAGGTGGCTCGTGCCGGTATGAGAATCACCGACACGGAGTGGCTTTCGGCCAGGGAGATCAATACATTGTCGGGCGGCGAGCGGCAGCGGGTCCTGATAGCCCGGGCCCTGGCCCAGGAGCCTCGCCTGTTGCTGTTGGACGAGCCCACGGCCAACCTGGATATTCAGCACCAGCTCCAGGTGATGGATCTGGTGCGGAGCCTCGTAGACGATGGTTTGGCCGCCGTGGCCGCCATGCACGACTTGAACATGGCCTCGGCCTACTGCGACCGAATATACGTGATGAGCGAAGGACGTGTGGTTGCGTCGGGCACGCCGGCCGAGGTTTTGGTGCAAAGCATGATTAAAGAAGTATTCGGCGTGGGCGTAACGATCAATTACGACGACCATACCGGCAAGCCGCGCTTGGAATTCTTTCTAGACGGGGCGGAATCGCATACCGATAATGGAGGGCAACCGGCGCCTCCATAATGTGGGACGAAAAGTTGGCCGCTGCCGGCAAAGGCCGGCCCACGGCAGGTTCAGGAGTTCTAACCGTGCAAATAACCAGCGAACCTCGATTTCCTTTCACCGCCATCGTAGGCCAGACACCGATGAAGCGGGCTTTGCTGCTCAACGCCATCAACACCAAGATCGGCGGGGTGCTGATCCGCGGCAAGAAGGGCACCGCCAAGTCCACCGCGGTGCGCTCTCTGGCGGCCCTGCTGCCCGAGGTCCAGGTGGTTCAGGGTTGTCCCTACAGCTGCCCTCCCGAGGCCCGGCAGGGTCTCTGCCAATGGTGCGAGGGTGGCAGCGATGGTTCCCTGATAAGCCGTCAGGTGCGGATCGTGGACCTTCCGGTGGGGGCTACGGAGGACCGGCTGGTGGGTTCCCTGGACATCGAGCAGGCCATCAAGACGGGCACCCGCAGCTTTGAGCCGGGGCTGATCGCCGCGACCCACCGGGGAATCCTGTACATCGATGAGGTCAATCTGCTGAGCGATCACCTGGTGGACGTGCTGCTGGACGCCGCGGCCATGGGCCGCAACTACGTGGAGCGGGAAGGGATCTCCATCAGCCACGCCGCCGACTTCATCCTGGTGGGGACCATGAACCCGGAGGAGGGCGACCTGCGTCCCCAGCTCCTGGACCGCTTCGGCCTGGCCGTGGAAGTGGAGGGAACGATGGCCGCCCAGGAGCGCCGGGAAGTCGTTCGCCGCCGCATCGCCTATGAAGCCGATCCCTTCCAATTTATGTCCCAATGGCAGGCGGCGGAGCAGGAGGAACGGGAGCGCATACTGCGCAGCCAGCAGATCTTGCCCCAGGTAATCGTGGGCGAAGACATCCTGGAGCTGATCACCGACATCTGCGCCGCATACGATGTGGACGGCTTGCGAGGCGACATCGTCATGTACAAGACCGCCAGCACCATAGCCGCCTACGAGGGCAGGACCAGAGTGTCGGTGGAAGACGTTCGGGAAGCCGCCCAGATGGCCCTGCTCCATCGGCAACGACGTCAGCCGTTCCAGCAACCACAACTACTCACCGAACAGCTCGATTCCTTGATCGATGACTACCAGAGCCCGGCTCGACCACGTGAGCCCGAGGCAAACGATGGCCAGTCCCAGGCAGACCAGGAAAGCGACGACCCCGACCCATCTGCCTTACCGCCGGAGGATCAGGATCCGCCGGAAGAAAGCGAGCCCGCCTCAACCGGGGCTCAGGACCAGCAGTTTGAGGTCGGGGCCCCGTTCTCCCTGCGCTCTCTACAGGTGCAGCCGCCCGACCAGCGGGTCAGGAGAGCCACCGGACGCCGGGCCAGGACGGTCAGCGCCTCTTCCGATGGGCGCTACGTAGGGGCTAAAGCGCCCCAGGGAAAGGCCAGAGACCTGGCGCTGGATGCCACCATGAGGGCCGCGGCACCATATCAGATGCGGCGGCGCGCCGAGCTATCGGCCGCCACCGGTCAGCCGTCGTCAGAGCTTGACCCCGACAAGCCGCCTGGAGAACCCGCGGTGCTGATCGAACGCTGGGATGTGCGGGAGAAGGTGCGGGAGACCAAGACGGGGGCGCTGATCCTGTTCGTAGTGGATGCCAGCGGCTCCATGGGCGCCCAGCGGCGTATGGTAGCGGTGAAGGGAGCTATACTATCCCTCCTGCTGGACGCCTATCAACGGCGGGACCGGGTGGGCATGATCTCCTTCCGCGGTACCAGCGCTGAGGTTATCCTTCCTCCCACCGGCAGCGTGGACCTGGCCCAAGTCCATCTGCAGCAGATGCCCACCGGCGGACGCACACCATTGAGCCGCGGTCTGCACCTGGCGTTGGAGGTGGTGGAGATAGAGCGGATGAAAGACAAGCAGGTGCTGCCGCTACTGGTGCTCCTGACCGACGGCCGGGCCAACGTCCGTTCCGGATTCGCCGCCCGCGAACCGGAAGTCCCCGGCGAAGCACCTTCCGGTGAAGAACCGACTCCAGCCGCCGAGGCCAAGGCGATCGCGGAATTGGTCCGGGAGCGCCAAGTTCCGGCGTTGGTGATAGACACGGAGCTGGATTTCATAAAGCTGGGGCTGGCCCGCCCCATCGCCGAAGCCATGGACGCTCACTACGTGAAGTTGGACGACCTACAGGCCGACAGCCTCGCCCAGGCGGTGCGTTTGCAGGTGCCGTCTGCACTGCCGCCAGGCCGGCGCCAAGGCGGTTCCGCCGCTTAGCCTAACTCCCGGATTTAAGCCCGGTACGCGCCTGGATCAGTCCTTTTTTCTTCACTATCGGCGTCCTGGGACATTTTCACTTAAGGACTCCGCCGATCCCGGACCACCGCTCGATGCCGTGTGGTGACTTATCGGGGGGATGGCCGTCACCGTGACGCGGACCCGCATCAAGAGGTGGACTCTTTTGACTGGCGGCGGCCAACCTTCTTCTCCACCGGTTCTCGCCCATCCAGATGGAAATAACCCCATTTATCTGCCTCAACGAAATTCTCGAAATCCCGCACCTGCTGGCAGTACTTGCATACGCCGCGGCTCATTGGTCCGTCGGCGGTGTCAATCACCCAATGGTGCCGGCAGTCGTTCATGCCATCCATGCAGTATTCCCAGCCGCACTTTAGCCATAATACGAACAACAACCGTTTTCGGTTTCAAACCCTCGTCAATTTTGGGCGACATTGTACGGCCACGGGGATGCCGCGATATGTTTACATAGGCCGCGGTGAATTGATACCCTCTAATCCGATCCATTTGCTATCGGCCGCGCCCCACACTGGGTCCTGACCGCCGATAGCCGAATCACGGGAGGCTCTAGTTGGCACGATCCCTTCCCTATGCTGACATGGAAAAAATACTGTCCCTGTCCAAGCGCCGCGGCTTCGTCTTTCAAAGCAGCGAGATCTACGGCGGCTTGGCATCCACCTGGGACTACGGCCCTCTGGGGGTGGAGCTGAAGCGCCACGTCAAGGAGGCTTGGTGGCGATCGGTTATCCTGGAGCGAGACGACGTGGTAGGCCTGGACTCCGCCATCCTGATGAACCCCAAAGTGTGGGAAACCAGCGGCCACGTGGAGAATTTCGCCGACCCTCAGGTTGAGTGCCGTAGCTGCAACCTGCGCATACGAGCCGACGATCTGGAGGGCGATAAGTGCCCCAACTGCGGCGGAGAACTGACCGACCCGCGCAGCTTCAACCTGATGTTCAAGACCCACATGGGTCCCTTGGAAGACACCGCGAATGAAGTCTATCTGCGCCCGGAGACGGCCCAGGGCATCTTCGTTAATTTTGCCAACGTGCTGAACACCACCCGCAAGAAGCTGCCCTTCGGCATCGGCCAGATCGGCAAGTCTTTCCGCAACGAGATCACTCCCGGCAACTTCACCTTTCGCACCCGTGAATTCGAACAGATGGAGATGGAGTTCTTCGTGAAACCGGGTACCGAAGCCGAATGGCTGAAAAGGTGGGTGGACGAGCGGTTTGAATGGTACGTCCGCTACGGCGTGCGGCGGGAAAACCTGCGTCTGCGGCGCCATGAACCCGATGAGCTGGCCCACTACGCCCAGGACTGCTACGACATCGAGTACCGCTTCCCCTGGGGCTGGGCGGAGCTGGAGGGGATCGCCGACCGCACCGACTACGATCTGCGGCAACACGCCGCGGCCAGCGGCCAGGACCTGACCTACTTCGACGCCGATGCGACCGGCGGCGAAGCAGAGAACAACCGCTACTACCCCTACGTCATCGAGCCCGCGGCAGGCGTTGACCGTGCCGTGCTGGCCTTCTGGCTGGACGCCTACGACGAGGAGCCAGATGGGGACACGGTGCGCGTGGTGCTACACCTACATCGAGCGTTGGCCCCGGTAACGGTGGCGATCTTGCCCCTCAGCCGCAACGCCAGGCTTGTGCCCAAGGCGCGGGAGGTTTACGCCATGGTGCGGAGGCACTTCACGACTCAGTATGACGACGCTCAGAGCATCGGACGCCGCTACCGGCGGCAGGATGAGATCGGCACCCCCTACTGCGTTACCGTGGACTTCGATTCCCTCGACGACCAACGGGTGACGATCCGCGACAGGGACACCATGCACCAGATCCGGATAGCCATCGCCGACCTGGTTCCGGTACTCCAGGATAGGATGGAACACGGTTGGTAGCGGGCGTGCACCCTGATCTTCGTGCCGCTAACGTTAGGAGCCCGATTTCCGGGAGACTTTTTTCTCTTCATTAGCGGTAGTAGCAGCAACCTCCGAGGAGGCCTCTTCTTGGTGCGGCATCGGCTCGTCCGCGTCCACTGGGGGCCACTCTTCCGGCATCTCCGAGATTGAGCCGTGTCCGTTTGCGCCGTTGCCCGCGATATTCTCGGTGCTGGCCAATTCCTCTTGAAGTTGCGCCAGGATACCCCGCGCCTCTAGTCTAAGCCTGGCGGTTTCCACGTATATCCGTTGCGCCTCCAACTCTTCCTTGGCGGCCCTGCGGATGCCCTCCACGTGCGCCAGCATCCGCTGCGCCTCTAGCGTCGCATGCTGCTTGATCTCCGCCGATTCGCGCTCGGCGGCAGCCCGCGACTGTTTCACGAGCTCCTCGGCCCGTTGCCGTGCATTTTCATATATTGATTCGGCCTCGACCTTCAGGGCTTGGGACTGCTCCTGGTCGTTCTGGGATTCCAGGAGTCTGTCCTCGGCCTCGCTTTCGGCGCGGCGGGCTTTCGCCAGGGACCTCTTGCTGTCGATAATGATCGACTTGCATACTTCCCGGGTGGCCTCCAGGATCTCGTTCGCCACCCGCTGGCGCTCGAGTTCAGCCTCGGAGCGAGTGGATTTAGCCTTGGCCAGTTGCGTCTCAACGGCAAGGTCGTAACCCACGGCCTGTTCCCAACGGTCCTTGGCCAGCTCCGGCAACGCTTCCCAAGAGAGGGTCATAGGTTCCATCAGTTCCCGGTCTTGCGTGTTGTTAACCTTCGCCATTGTGTCTCTCCTTGAGCTCCAGATTCGAAAAGCCTGGGTGTTCCAGCGCCCGCCAGACGTCAGTCCGGCCAAAGCTTGCCCCATGCCCATGATCTAGGCTAAGCGTCGAGCATCCGCCCGGCCAGGGTAATAGCACCTTTTCGCTAAGGGGGCCGGCCCCCGGCCGATCGACGAGGCGCCAACGGAGATCGCCTTTTACCGTGATCACCGGTTAGACGGGAACTGAACTATTCCGCCTGACCCCGTGAGGTTGACACCAACAGTGCCGCTGGGTATCATCGCTGGGTTTTCGAGTTGGGTCTGAAACCTACTTTGGAGGTTAAGCGTGCCCGCCAACCTGGTTTCCGCTGCGGTACGTGGCGGCCTGTTCACACGCTTGGTAGCGAGGCGTCTACTGTATTTCCAGGAGCTCACCTCCACCATGGACGAGGCTGCCAAGCTGGCGGCAGCGGGGACCGAAGAGGGAACGGTGGTGGTGGCGGAAACGCAAAACGCAGGCCGTGGCCGCAAGGGGCGGAGTTGGGTCTCTCAACAGGGTAACCTGTACATCTCCGTAGTGTTTCGCCCGACTCTCCAGACCCTGCCCCTGGTCAACATCCTGGGCGGGGTAGCCACGGCCCGTGCCATCAGAAAGGTTGCGGGCCTGGAGCCGCGAATCAAATGGCCCAACGACGTGCTTCTGAACGGAAAAAAGGTGGCCGGCATCCTGGTGGAGAGCGTGGTGACCGGTGAGCGGGTATGCTATGCTGTCCTTGGAATAGGTATCAATGTGGGCCTGGACACCACCTCTGTCGAAGGGTTGGCGGGGCAGATCACGAGCCTGAGCGACGCCGGCAGGCCCGTTCCCAGAGAAGACCTTCTAAGACAGCTACTCCAGGACCTGGACTCCCTTTATATTCAAGCGGTCCAGGGCGTGTCGCCGCTGGCGGAGTGGCGCGGTCTGATGGAAACCCTGGGACAGCGGGTCCAGGTCGACTGGAGGGGCGAGGTCCACGTGGGAATAGCCGAGGACCTGGACGATATCGGCAATCTCCAGCTCCGATTGGACGACGGGACGCTGGTCTCCTTAACGACCGGCGATGTGTCTCTGCGGGACATTGGTTGTTAGCCCGATCGAATAATGTCCCAGGCGCGCGTCGATTCCGTTTGGGTGCCTGGCCACGCCGTTCTGCGACGAATCTTGGCCCTTTAGCAGTATCACCAGAATAGAGAGAGGATCATGCTGGAAAGCCTGAGTTTAGATGGCAAGGTGGTAGTGATCACCGGTGGGGGAACCGGCCTCGGATTGGCAATGGTTCGGGCCATGGCCCGGGCCGGCGCCAACATATCCATCGGGGGCCGCCGCCAGGGGCCCATCGACGATGCGGCCGCCGAGGTCAAGGCGCTGGGCAGAGATGCGCTGGCGATCTCCACCGACGTGGCGGACTCGGCCCAGGTCGACAAGTTCATCGCAGACACGTTGGACCACTTTGGCCAGATCGACGTGATGATCAATAACGCGGGAGCAGTCCAGGGAAATATCCGCAAGCCCATCTGGGACATCACCGACGAGGACTGGCGCGTACCCATGGACATCAACCTCACCGGGGCTTTTTATTGCTCCCGGGCTGTCTCCAAACCCATGTCAGAGCGCGGGACCGGCAAGATCATCAACGTGTCGTCCGGATTTGGATTGCGGGCCGGCAGGGACATCTACATGTATTGCTGCAGCAAGGGCGGCATGATTCAGCTCACCCGGGTTCTGTCATTCAACCTGGCGCCCTACGGCATCACCGCCAACACCATCGTTCCCGGCTTCATTCCGACTCAGCAGGTTGAGGACTCGAGTCTGAGCAGGTCGACGCCCCGGTCCGGCCAGTTTCTGCCCATCGGCAAGCTGGGCAAGCCAGAGGACCTGGGTCCTATCGCCGTGTTCTTGGCCTCGCCGGCATCCGACTATATGACCGGGGAGATGGTCATCGTCGACGGTGGTGGACTGGCCGGCGGCCTGGCTCCCACGGGCCACGCGCCGGTTATTCCGTTGGAGCCATAGATTAGAGCGGTCAGTATCAAGGGAGATTCACCATGCCTATTTTGCCTGAATACAGCCTATCCGGCAGGGTAGCCATCCTGGCCACCGCCGGTGGAGACCAAGCGCCCATCCTGGCCCAAGCGCTGGCCGAAGCTGGGGCATCCGTGTTCGCGGTAGCCCGGCGGCCGGAGCTGCTGGAACCGGTGTTGGAAGCACTGAATTCTTCCGGGCCCCACGGCGGCGTGGTGGCCGATGCGGCTACTCCGGCCGGTATCGCCCAGGTGATGGACGCCTTCGACCGGCAGCACAGCCAGGTGGATATCCTGGTCAACGACGCCCGCAGCATGTTCGCCCAGCCCTTTGGCGAGATTACGGCCGAGCAGTGGAACACGGTGCATTCCCGAAATGTGCTGGCCACATTTCAGATCTGCCAGGAGGCCGGCCGCCGCATGATTCAACGGGGTTACGGGCGCATCGTCAACATCATTTCGGGATTGGCCGAGCGAGGAATGATCAACGGCTCCGCGTTCGCGGCCAGCCAGGCTGCGGTCCTTTCGATGACGCGATGCTTGGCGGTGGAATGGGGAGAGCACAACATCCGGGTCAATGCCCTGGGCACCGGCTGGTTTACCGTGGAGGACATCCCATTGGAGGAACAACAGAAGGAGCTTTTGGTCCGTTACACACCGTTGCGCCGCAAGGGGCACCCTCGGGACATCGGACCTTTGCTGGTGTACCTGTGCACCGAGGGCTGCGACTATACCACGGGCCAGGCGATCTACGTGGACGGAGGCCTGAACGCCCATCCCTAACCCATTTTGAATCGCTCGCCGTAGCAACAGACGGTTCCTTACTTACATCTTGGCCGCCAACCAATGGTTTGGCCGGCCGAACCTCCCTTAACCGGCAGGCCCCAACGTTGAACCCATTTAGAGCGCTGATGTACAATAACGGCCACCACTAATGAGACCAGTAACACGGCTCCAGGGAATGCAGGACATCTCCCAGGAGTCCTGGAGCCAAAAGCGTAAAATCCAGGACCTCCTGCTAAATCTTATTGGCAGCTACGGCTACCGCTGCCTGGAAACCCCCATCCTGGAGCCCACCGAGCTGTTCCTCCGCAAGTCCGGCGGCGAGCTGGCCTCGCGGATGTACAGCTTCACCGACCCTGGAAGCCACTCGGTGAGTCTCCGCCCCGAGTTTACCGCACAGATAATGCGCCATTATCTGGAGCACGCCTCTGAGATGCAGTTGCCCGCCCGTTGGCAATATTCTGGTCCGGTGTTCCGCTACGACCCCTCGCATGCCGACGGCACCGGTCAGTTTACCCAGGTCGGGGCCGAACTGCTGGGCTCGGCAGCGATCCTGGCCGACGTTGAGCTACTGAGCTTGGCGGCAGGTGTGCCCGCTCATCTGGGTATCACCGGCAGCCGCCTGGAACTGGCCGACCTGGATGTGCTTCACAGCTTGTTGGACTCGGTAGGCCTTTCCGAGCGGGCGCAGAGCTTCATAATCGGTAATGTGCCCCTACTCAAGAAGAGCCGGGAGGCCGTTCCGGCGGTTATGGAGCAGGCCAAGCGTCTGAACTTGACCGGCTTGGTAGCCGACGATGAAAATCATCTGGGCCAGGCGGTAAAGGAGCTTGACGACGGGCAGGCGCGTAGAGTGCTCCAAGGGCTTCTGCAATGGTCGGCCTCAGACCAGTTGGGCCAACGCAACCCCGAAGAGGTGGTAGACCGGCTGCTGCGAAAGGTGCGAGGCACGGATGATGAGAGCAGCCTGCGGCGCGGCCTGGAGGTGGCCTCCGACCTGGCGGCCGTACGGGGAGAACCCGGTCCCGCCATGGAAGCAGTCCTGACCGTGCTCCGCGGCGCCGGCGCGGACACAACCCCGTGGGACCGGCTAAACGAGGTCTTGGACCTGCTATTGATGGAACCCGGCATAGCCGGAAATATGGGATTGGATTTCGGTTTGGTCGGGGGTCTTGCCTACTACAACGGCGTGATATTCGAGATAAATCATCCGCAATGGCCCTCCGGCCTTGGCGGTGGGGGACGTTATGATGGACTGGCCCGGGCGCTGGGCAGTCCCGAACCGGTGCCGGCCCTGGGATTCGCCTTCAATCTAGAGGCGCTAGAGGCGCTGTTGCACTTGACGAGCGGACCGGATTCCGGCGGCGTGGCTATCCCCGTGCCGCCAGGGGCGCTGGTGGTCGCCCAAGACAGTAGCAGCCACCGCGAAGCCTTGCGCGCCTGCCGGGAATTACGGCAACAGGGTATTCAATCGGAGTTTGATATCGAGGGACGAGGATTGTCGGAGGCGCTGAAATACGCGGCCGCAAAAGGAATCGCCCAAGTGGTGGTGGTGGATCACGATGGCCAGCGAACGAGCCACCAACTCTAGAGAAACGGCAGGTCAAGTCCCCTCTCCGGGCAAGGCAGCCTTGCATATGGTCTTGCCCAGCGACGGAGACCTGCACGAGCCAACCCTGAATTTTCTCGCGTCCTGTGGGCTGCCCGTGCGCCGTCCCAGCGCACGCCGCTATACCGCCACCATTCCGGCCTTGCCGGGTGTCGAGGTCCTTTTCCAGCGAGCGGCGGACGTTACCCAGAAGGTGGAAGAGGGCAGCGCCGGCCTGGGTATCACCGGGTTGGACCGGTACCTTGAGTCCCACGGCGACGATGAGCGGGCGGCCACTCTCATCGAAGACCTGCATTACGGCAGGTGCGACTTCGTGCTGGCCGTGCCCGACTCCTGGCTGGATGTGGTCACCGTGGCCGACCTGGCCGACCTGGCGCTGGAGTTCCACCAACAAGGCAAGCAGCTACGGATCGCCACCAAGTATTCGCGGTTGCTCCGCAGCTACCTGTTTGAGCAGGGGATAAACTACTTTACCCTGGTGCCCGCCAGCGGCACCCTGGAGGCCGCTCCCGCCGCGGGATACGCCGACCTCATCGCCGATCTGTCCTCAACCGGAATCACCCTGCGGGAAAACCGCCTCAAGACACTGGAAGAGGGGACGATATTGGTATCCCAGGCCTGCCTGATCGGCAACCCGGCCCTTATCTCCGCCTCGGTCGAGGGCTTGCGTCTGGCGCGGGCGATCATGGAGCTTATGGAGGCCCATCTGCGCGCCGAGCCCTTCTACCGCATCACGGCCAACGTTCGCGGCGGCTCCGCTCAGGAGGTGAGCGCCACCATCCTGGCCCGACCCGATCTGGCGGGGTTGCGTGGCCCGGCCATCGCCAGAGTCTACAATGTGGAAGAACAGGACTGGCACAGCGTGAGCCTGCTGGTGAAAAAGGAGCAGCTTCTTGACGCCGTGGACCACCTGCGAACCTGTGGGGGCGTGGACATCGCGGCCTCCCAGGTGAGCTATCTCTTCGACGGCTACTCGGCGGCTTACCATCACATCTTCGACAATCCCGGCGCCGCCGGGGTATCATAAGACCATGCCCAACCTGCCATGGCATATACATCTGGCGCACCAGGCGGCGGAACGATTGGACTGGGGAAGCGCCCACGACCACGTGGGCAGCCTGTACCTGGGCTCCACCGCTCCCGACATTCGCGCCATGACCAAGTGGCCCAGAGAGCAAACCCATTTCGCCGGTCTCTCGGTGGAGGAAGTGGGTAGTGGCGCCCGGCGCATGTTCGAGCTCCACCCCGAGCTGGCCGACCCGGATAGCCTGACGCCCGCCACCAGGGCCTTTGTTTTGGGTTACATCAGCCACCTGGTGGCCGACGAGACATGGATAACCACCATGTTCCGGCCCCATTTCGATCCCCAGCTAGAAGACCAGACAATCACCTCCAGCGCGGTGGAGGCCCACATCTGGGACCGTGCCCTGCAGCTGGACATGGACCGCAAGTCCGCCCCGGAAATGGGTGGGTTCGCCCAGGCCGTGGAGGCTATCACAGGCGCCGGCCAGGAAGTGGAAGTGAGTTTCCTGGGGGCGGAGGTGCTGCTGGAGTGGCAGGAGTGGGTGGGCCGGTTCATGGGATTGGACTTTACCTGGGACCGGCTGAAGCGCGCCTTGAACCGGATGTACCGGGACGACGATGATGTGCAACAGGCGGTGGACGGTTTCCTGGAGCAGATGCCCCAGAGCCTGGAGCGCATCTACACAAAGATTCCCGCGGAAACCGTCGCCGCATACCAGAAGCAGGCCCTGGAGCAAACGGTTCTCCAGGCGCGGGAGTTTTTCGGTGAAGCTTAGGCTGATTCGGGGCATTGACCACGCCGACGAGGTCCTCGCCCGTACTGATCCGCTGGACTTCAGTGGCCTGCCCGCAACGGTGCTGGCCCAGACCCACCGCGTATTCGGCGACGGCGTGACCCCTGAGCAGTCGGTGAGCCTAATCCTGGAGGATGTTCGTTGCCAAGGCGACGATGCGGTGCGCCGTTACGCCAAACTATTGGACGATGCCGACCTGGGAGAGCTCAAAGTCAGCAGCCAACAGATGGAGCAGGCCCGGTCTCAAGTTTCGAAGGAGCTGCGGGAATCCCTGGAGCTGGCCGCGCGCCGGGTTACAGAGTTCCATGAATCGGTGATGCCCCGAGACTGGGTAGACCGGGAACGGGGGCTGGCAGAGCTGGTTCGGCCTCTCGACCGCGTAGGCCTCTATGCGCCGGGAGGGACAGCCGCCTACCCCTCTACCGTTTTGATGACGGCGATCCCGGCCCGGGTTGCCGGTGTTGGAGAGATCATCCTTACCACGCCCCGCCGCGGTGGGGAGCCGCTGAACCCGGCGGTGCTGGTGGCGGCCGAGATCGCCGGCGTGGACGCCGTATACCAGGTGGGCGGCGTACCGGCCATCGGGGCCATGGCCTACGGTACCCAGTCCATCGCCAAAGTGGACAAGATCTGCGGGCCGGGCAATATCTTCGTGGCTTACGCGAAGAGGCTGGTCCAGGGCCAAGTGGACATCGACGGAGTCTTTGGTCCCACGGAGACCATAATCATCGCCGATGCGTCGGCCAACCCAAGCTTCTGCGCCGCCGACCTGATAGGACAGGCGGAACACGACCCGATGGCCACCGCCATCTTGATCACCGATTCTCCGGAGCTATTGCAGAGTATCGAAGCGGAGCTGGACGTTCAGCTGGCAGCCCAGGCGCGGGGTGAGATGGCCCGG
>JADFJS010000136.1 GCA_022566155.1 Chloroflexota bacterium | reverse complement strand
CCTCCTGGGCATCGATGAAATCCCCCGTCATCAGGAGCTCCTTGGCCTTGGCCACGCCGATGAGCAGGGGCCAGATCACCGCGCCGCCGTCCCCGGCAACCAGCCCGGCACGGACATGGGTGTCGCCGATCCGTGCCCGGTCCGAGGCGTAGATGACGTCGGAGAACAGGGCGATGGTGGCGCCGAGGCCGGCCGCCACGCCGTTAAGGGCGCAGATTATCGGTTGCTCCACCCATAGGATGTTGTGGATCAGGTGGCGTGCGCTTTGAGACACCGCGCCCATCGACCGTTGCGGCGTGGCCATGGCGCCACCCCTTTCGTCCATGGCCTTGATGTCGCCACCGGAGCAGAAGCCGCGGCCGGCGCCGGTAAGCACCACCGCGTTCACATCAGCGTCCCGGCCAACCCGTCCAAAGAAATCTTCCAGTTCACCGCTCATGACCCTGTTGACCGCGTTGAGGGTTTCCGGGCGGTTCAGGGTCATGGTCAGTACCGAGTCCTGCTGGTCAATAAGCAAGGTTTCGTAGTTGTAGTCCATTATGTTTCCTCTCCTTATCGCCGATTGGGCGTCAGCCCTGGGTGCCCAGTCCGACCACCTCCTCCCACTCCTGCGGCGTTACCGGCTGGATGGATAGGCGCATGCCCCGGCGCGCCAGCAACATGTCCTGCAGTTGGGGATTCGCTTTGATCTGCGGCAAGGTTACCGGGTGAGCGAACTCCTGCTCCGCCTTTATGTCAACCATCAGCCACACGGGGTCATCGGGGGTGCTTCTCTTATCGAAATGCTTGTCGTTTGGGTCCCACGCTGTATTGTCGGGGTATGCTTCCTTGACGATGCTGGCGGTGCCCACGACTGCCAGGGGCTTGGCGCTGCTATGGTAGAAGAGCACGCCGTCGCCAACCTTCATATCGTCACGCATGTAGTTTCGTACCTGGTAGTTGCGCACACCGTCCCACTCGGCGGTTTGGTCCGGCTCCTTGAGCAGGTCGGAGAAGGAGTAAGCCGTGGGCTCGGATTTGAAGAGCCAATACTTGCGGTCCGCCATTTACAGCTCCTTGGTTATAAGCAGTCAGCGATCAGGGGACGAGGGGCTGCTGAGCGCTGATGGCTGACTGCTTATAGCTTGCTTAACGTATTCGGATTCCCGCGGCCTCGCGGTCGAAGCACCCTTCGATGAGGTTTTCACGTTCCTGCCGCAGCAGGTCTTTACGCACTCGTAGGCTGGGCGTCCTGGGCAATTCCTCCCGGAACTCCACATACCTGGGAACTTTGAAATAGGCCAGATACTCGGCGCACCAGTAGACCACATCCTCCGGCGTAAGGTCCGAGCCGGGACGGGGCGACACATACACCTTGACCTCGTCTTCTCCCAGCTCCGATGGGACGGCGATGACGGCGCAGTCCAGCACGTTGACGTGTCTTTTGATCACGTCCTCCACTTCCTGGGAGGATATGTTCTCGCCCCGCCGGCGGATCACGTCCTTCTTGCGGTCCACGAAGTAGAGGAACCCATCTTCATCCATCCAACCAAGGTCGCCGGTAAACAGCCAACCCTCCCGTAGCGCCAGGCGCGTCTGCTCTTCGTTGCGCCAGTAGCCGGACATGGTCGCCGGGTTCTTGACGGTGATCTCTCCGGTGGTGCCGAACGCCACGGGCTCACCGGCGTCGTCGACGATGCGGACCTGGTTGATGAATGCCGGGTCCGGGTGTTGCCGAGGCCTTCCCGAGGAGCCATTGCGCCGGGATTGGCCGATGCCTTCTATGGTCCCGTAGCAGGTCTCGGTCATGCCGAAGCCGACGATGACGGCGGTGCCAAACCTCTCCTGGAAGGCGTCGAGAAAATCGGGCGAGAAGGCAGGCGATCCGTAGAACAGCCGGACCTGGTTCTCCCGGTCGTTGGGCGCCGGGTCCTGCTTGGCCAGTACCGGCATCATCATACCGATAAAGTTGACTATGGTGGCTTCGGCCTCCCGCACCTGGTCCCAGAACCTGGAGGCGCTGAACCGGTCCACCACCACCAGGGTTGCCCCCGCGGCCAACGTACCCATGGTGGAGTAATACTGAACGTTGGCGTGGAAGTAGGGCAGGCAGGTGAAGAACCGGTCGTCGGAGGTGGCCTGGGTCCAATGGGCGAACCCCTGGCCGGCGGACACGTACATCAGATGGGTCACCATGACACCCTTGGGGTTCCCGGTGGTGCCCGAGGTGTAGACGAGCATGGAAACGTCCTGGGGTGAAACGGGAGGCAACGAAGACAGAGGCGTGGCGGCCGATAGCAGCTCGGAGAAGGGGGACCAGCCTGGGTCAATAGTGGTACTTGGATGCGGATCACCCTGCACCATCAACCTGTGCTGGATCCCGGGGGCCAGGTCGGCGGCTTCCTGAGCCACCGGCAGCAACGATTCGTGGGCCACGATGGCTATGGCCTGGGAGTCGTTCAGGATATAGGCGGTTTCGTCCCGCTTGTAGGCCGTATTGATGGGGACGCCGATGGCGCCCAACAAGGCGAGGCCGAACCAACTATACAGGTACTCCACGCAGTTGGGCATGAACAGACAGACACGGTCGCCTTTATGTACGCCCAAAGCCCGGAACATGCCGGCGGCACGCAAAACGCCGTCATGGAACCGGCGGTAGGTGAGCTTGTGCCCGGACATCTCCACGAATATCTTGTCGGGATTGCGCCGGGCCGCCGCGTCCAAGAACTCCCCCAGGGACATCTCCCACGGCCTTCGCTCCCCTGGAGATTCATTCCCGGCTACGCTGCTCAATATAACCTCTGCGCGTCCAGGCACGCCTGCCAAAACGTCTTGATAATCTTTTTAGGCGACCTCCTCTCCCATTGGGGGAGAGGAATAATGTGAGGGGTATCGCCCCCATACTGGCCTTCCACCTACCGACGGGAAAGGACAAAAAGCAAACTAACATCATGCGAGGCGCTGCGGTAGTATCTGTGACTGGCATGCCCGCCGCCAAGCACCCCCAAACTACCATGTAGCCGACACCGGGTCAATGGGGCGCCCCGGGCTTTCATTGACACCCTCGGTTGCCGGGTTTAAGCTGGGTTTTCCATCCGAGGGAGGCCTGCCATAACCATGCCTGTATCCGTTGACTCCAACCGGCTGAGGCTGACCAATGAAGATGGCACCGAAGGGGTGCTGGTGGGTTTCCGGTGCCGTGAATGCGGGACCCACGTCTTCGGTGCTGCAACCTTCTGCCAGGGCTGCACTTCGGACCAACTAGAACCAGTGGACCTTAGCCAACATGGGACATTGTACAGCTACACCATAGTCCGGGTACCGCCCGCAGGTTGGCCCGGTCAAGTACCCTACACCCTCGGACAAGTCCAGCTTCCAGAAGGACCCCAGGTACTGGCCGAGGTGGTCGACTGCCCAGCCGAAGACTTGAAGATCGGCATAAACGTGGAGCTAACGCTGCGGCAGGTGCGGGGAGAAGAATCGGGTGCGGACCGGGTCGTTTACAAATGGCGGCCGGCTGGAACAACGTGAGCATCTTCGGATCATCATAAGGACTGAAAGCAGTATCAAGATTAACCTGGCCGAATAATGCCAAGAAAACTTGTGTATGCCCACTCCAATGCGGAAGGAATACAATGACCCAATTTCGTCCGGGCCGGGAAGTCATGGTTGCCGGGGTGGGCCTGCATCCCTTCGGCCGGTTTTCAAGTAAGGACCTGGCAGCATTGGCCCTGGATGCCGTGCTGGAGGCCCTCAAAGACGCCGATGTCCGGTGGAAAGACGTGCCAGTGGCATACTTTGGCCACGTTTACTACCAGGGCATGTCCGTGGGGGAGACGGCCCTGGCCAAGCTGGGTCTCACCGGAATACCCATAATCAACGTTGAAAATGCCTGCTCCAGTGGATCCACCGCCTTCTGGCAGGCCTATTGGGGCATCACCACCGGCGTATTCGACATGGCCCTGGCCTTCGGCGCGGAGAAGGTGCCCAGGGGGCCGGTAACCGTGACCGCCGACGAGAGCCCGGACCGGTACATCGGCGCCGACCACATGATGGCCGGGTATGGGCTGCGCATGCGCCGCTACATGGAGGACACCGGAGCGCCGCCTGCCGCACTGGCCCAAGTCGCGGTCAAGTCCCGGCAAAACGCCGCCCTCAACCCCTACGCCCACCGCAAGCAGACCTACACCCTGGAAGAGGTGCTCAATTCCCGCCCCATCGCCGACCCTTTGACGCTGTACCAGTGTTGCCCCACCAGCGAGGGCGCCGCGGCGGCTATCCTGTGCGCCGGCGATGCCCTGGACCGGTACGGAATCGACAAGTCCCGCTGCATCAAGGTAGCCGGGGCGGTGCTGCGCTCGGGCGGATACAATAGCCGGGGCAGCGACCATTCGGCATTCAGTCCTTACCGCACCGAGCCCGCGGCCCTGGATGCCTACGAGATGAGCGGTCTGGGCCCCGAGGATGTGGACCTGGTGCAGGTCCACGATGCCGCCACCATCGGAGAGCTGCAACAGTTGGAGGCCCTCCACCTGTTACCCTACGGAGAGGCCTGGGTCGCAACTCAGGAGGGCCGCACCGGTCTGGCGGGAAGCATCCCCACCAACACCGACGGCGGCCTGCTGGCCATGGGCCACCCCTTCGGCGCCACCGGCATCCGCATGATCCACGAGACCGTTACCCAGCTAAGGGGAGAGGCAGGTCCTCGGCAGATAGCGGATGCCAAGGTGGGATTGGCCCAGTGCTCCGGCGCGGGCGACGTGACCACGGTGCACATATTTACGAGATAGCTTTCAGTTATCAGTTATCAGTCGTCAGGAGCTGACGCCCCAAGATTCCCACGTGATTATTCATTGGGACGAGGGGATAAGAACGGCAGATCTGATAGCTGATTGCTAGACCCTGAGGCAAATTATGCCGTCATTTTTGGTATTGGCCGCGATGAAGGGACGGTTCATTTCCGAACTGGGAAATCCCTACGACAATTTTCAGATGATGGCATACGTGGAGGCCGGTAGCTCCAAAGATGCGGTGACCAACTTCTTCGACCAGACGCCG
>JADFJS010000135.1 GCA_022566155.1 Chloroflexota bacterium | reverse complement strand
CGGCCTGGACGTGGAGATCGAAGCGATCGTGTCGCTGAGCTGACCGAAGGCATTTACGGAGAGACGGCGGCAGGAGGCCTAGTATTATCCTGAAACAGGCCGAATCGACCCAAATATCCCCTCACGAGCGTTGGCCCAACATCTGTTTCCAACCATCGGCATCAAATCTATCAGTTCACCCATCTTCGCGAAGATAAGACCAGCCGATGGATCCGGGGGAATTTGGGTAAGTCAGGTTACATTATCGCCCTTATGCTCGGGGGGTTAGCGCTGGCGGTGGTTTTCATGCCGCAGATACGCCGCACGTTCCTCAATCTCCGTAGCGAAACAGTCACCGTTAATCTGCCCGCCGCACCGGGATCGGGCCTTGGTACGGTCGCGGTGGACCTCAAGATAATAACCATACTGGGCAAAGACGGTATCCCGGCCATCCTCGACCCCCAGTTTCTTTCCCCAGAGAATGCCTCGGCCCAGATGCAGGCCAACGAAAGGGTGATCGGGCTATCAATCGACGGCGACCACCGGGCTTATCCCCTGAACATGCTGAGCCGCCACGAGATAGTCAACGATACGGTTGGGGGTGTGCCGGTCGCCGTCACCTGGTGACCTCTCTGCTTTACGGGCATTGTATATGCCCGAGACATAAACGGGAGCACCCACACCTTCGGCGTGTCGGGGAAACTCATCAAGAACGCCCTGGTGATGTACGACCACCAGTCGGACACCCTCTGGAGTCAGTTCTTGAGCCGCGGCGTCAAGGGCCCTTTGAGCGGCACCTCCCTGGAGATCCTGCCGGCCCTCCAGACGACCTGGCAGCAGTGGTTGGAGCTACACCCGGACACACTGGTGCTGGACAAGTTGGGCCGGTATCAGCGGGACACCTACGAAGGATACTACCGGGGAGGCTCCGCCGGTATCCTGGGCGAGTTCAATAAGGACAAGCGCCTATCGGGAAAAGACCTGGTTCTGGGCGTCGTCCAGGACGGCGCGGCCAAAGCCTATCCCTTCCGGGTCATGACCGGCCAGCCCGTGATCAACGATTTCTGGGCCGGGAAAGAGGTATTGGTGGTCTTTGAAAGTATCTCTGAAACCGGCGCAATATTCGAACGGAGACTAGAGAATCGTAGTCTGACCTTCGAGCTTGTGCCGGGAGACCCATTCCTGATCCGAGACCTGGAGACCGGCAGCACATGGCAGGCGTTGACCGGGCGCGCCATCGACGGCCCCTTGGCCGGAGAGGTGCTTACGCGCCTGACCTCCAACTACTCCTTCTGGTTCGCGTGGAGCGACTTCTATCCAGACACCCAGCTCTATTAAGGGCATCCCCGAAGCCAGACCGGTCTATCCCGGCCAGGGCGATCGCGTATTGTTTCCCTACTTTGAGGTATGCCAAATCCCGACGACGGCGTCCCTTTCGTCGTTCCGGCGAAAGCCGGAACCTAGGAACTGTTCCTTTACCTAGATTTTCGTTATTGCTAAGAATGCGCGGCTGGATTCCGGCCTGCGGCGGAATGACGGTGGTGAGCCAACGGGGCCTCTTTCGCCATTCTTCACGATCTCTTGGAGCCATTTAGGAAAACGCCTGGTGTAAGACGCGATTGCCTTGCTATCCCGGCCGGGCCAATTTGATCGTCGCTCCGGTGTGCCCTTACTTCAGCTTACCGGCCCTTGGCCCTGACCAGCACTAGCCCTGGACCGGCCAGAAACAGAAGCAGCCACCCAATATCCGCGTTCCCGTTTCCTCCGATCGCAGAGTTGCATCCTCCGCCGCCAGACTGCTCGGGAACCGCCGGCGCGGGAGTAGGTGCGGGAATGGTAGCAGTCGAGGCCGGGAGCGCGGTGGCTACATCGGGTGGGACCTCCGTGGAAGTACCATCGGCTTGAGCCAAAGGCGCCGGCCCGGACTCGCCCCCGCCAACTATCTGATCGGGTGCGCCCCGAAATTTCACGATAAAGGCGTCGGTGGTTCCATAATAGGTCTCCCCGTAGATGCTTCCCATGGTCTGGCCCACCACGTACAAGTTGCCCGAATCGTCGCCAACCACACCACTGGAGGATTGGGTGTGTTTGGTCCCGAATTGGCGCGTCCACAGTTCCCGGCCGTCGCTGTCGAACCGGGACACGAAGCCATCGGTGCGCACCAGGATGGTCAACTCACCCAAGCCTGCATGCCCTGGGAATCGTCCCCTGGTCCAGCCAACAACGTACAGATTGCCTTCGCCGTCTACGTCGATGCCCTCGGCCCGGTCCTCATCGCCGGTGCCAAATTGCCGCGTCCAAACCTCAACCCCGTCCCGGTCGTATCTCGCCACGAAGGCATCGGTCTCGCCTACTTGGATCTGGCCGGAAAGCGCCCCGCTGATCCACCCCGCCAAATAGACGTTGCCCGATCCGTCCACGCCAACGCTGGTGGCCGTGGCAAGACCCGAGCCCTCGATACGGACATGCCAGATATTGATCCCATCCGGGTCGTATTTACGGATAAAGGCCATCATTTCGATGACGGACCCCTGGCTCGGCATCTCGACCTTGCTCCTGGACCAACCCACCACATACACGCTTCCCCCTTCGTCCACCGCCACGTCCAGGGCGAAATCACCGCCCGAGGCACCGAACTGACGGGTCCAGAGCTCGTTGCCAGAGTCGTCATACGCACGGATAAATGCGTCGCTATTTCCGATGTGGCGCTGCCCTGGCAAGGCGCCTTCGACCTGGCCCACCACGTACACGTTGCCCGCCGCCGCCACGGCAACGCCGTTGGCTTTGGCAGACACCTCTGTCCCGAACTGCCGGCTCCAAAGCTCGTCACCATCGCCGGTGTACTTGCGAACAAAGGCGCCGCTTAATCCTCCCACAAATAGTCTACCGGGCAGCTCTCCGGGGCTCTGGCCCACTACATACAAGTTGCCTGTATCGTCCACCGTTCCCGCCAGCGCCGAGTCTTCCCCGACGCCGCCGAACTGGCGGACCCAGAGGACATCGCCATCCGTGTCGTACTTTGCAATGTAGGCGTCGATCCTCCCTCCACCTCTGGTTTGACCGGGTAGGATGCCGCCGGTTTCGCCGAAGACGTAAATGTTGCCGGCATCGTCTATGGCGACTCCGTTTGCATCTTCCTCAAATGAGGTGGCGAATTGGCGCGCCCAAAGATCGGTCTGGGCGGAGGCAACCTTGATACTAAGCACTGCAAGACCGGCAAACAAAAGCGCCGCCAGAATTCCCGTTAGAATTCTGGCTTGTTTCCAACTCCAGCGGCGGTATCTCATGCCTATATATAACTCCGGTATCGAGTTCAATCCCAGCTCTATGGCCTAACATTCAAGGGCAGCCAGGGAATATCCGTTGACCATAAAGGCATAGACAGCGATCCCACCAGCCCTGGTGCTTGAGGGTTTCCCATTTGTGGCAGTACAATTGGGATGCGGCGCCCTGGTTTTCGATGCGCCTGAGCAGCCGCAGGACTCTGTGGAGGCAGCTTATGCCCAGCAAAAGTAAAAAACAATGGCGGGAAGAGACGTTGGAGCCTGTTACCAAGAGATTTGGGGAGCGCCAGGAAGAATTCCGCACCGATAGTGGCCTGGAGATCGATCCATTGTACACTGCGGAGGACCTGGCAACCGGGGGGCACGAACCTCAACGTGACCTGGGCTATCCCGGGGAATACCCCTATACCCGCGGCGTCCAGCCCAACACCTACCGCGGGCGCATGTGGACCATGCGGCAATATTCCGGCTACGCCACTTCCGCCGTCACCAACGAGCGTTTCCGCTACCTGCTGGAACAAGGGCAGACGGGGCTTTCGGTGGCTTTTGACCTGCCCACCCAGATCGGGTACGACTCGGACCACCCTCTGGCCCAAGGGGAAGTCGGGAAAGTCGGGGTGCCCATCTGTAGCCTTGAGGACATGGAGTCCCTGTTTCAAGGCATTCCCCTGGACAAGGTCAGCACCTCCATGACCATCAACTCCACCGCATCGATCCTTCTGTGCCTCTACATCGCCACCGCCAAGCGTCAGGGAGTGTCCCCCGGCCAGCTTAACGGCACGATACAGAACGATATCTTGAAAGAGTATATCGCCCGCGGAACCTATGCCTATCCTCCCCGGCCCTCCATGCGCCTGGTGGTGGACGTGTTCAAATATTGTGCCCAGGATGTTCCCCGTTGGAACACCATCAGCGTTAGTGGCTACCATATGCGGGAGGCCGGCGCCACCGCTGTCCAGGAACTGGCCTTCACCTTCGCCAACGCCATTGCTTATGTCCAGGCCGCCATGGACGCCGGCCTGGAGGTGGACGACTTCGCTCCCCGGCTGTCCTTTTTCTTTGTGGCCCAGAACAATCTGTTTGAGGAAGTCGCCAAGTTCCGCGCCGCCCGGCGGATGTGGGCTAAGATAATGAAAGAACGGTTCAAGGCACAGGACCCCCGCTCCATGATGTTGCGCTTTCACACCCAGACCGCCGGCGTCAGCCTCACCGCGCAACAGCCGGACAACAACCTGATCCGGTGCACGGTCCAGGCGCTGGCCGCCGTTCTGGGCGGGTCCCAGTCCCTCCACGTAAACTCCAGAGACGAGGCGCTGGCCCTCCCTTCGGAAGAGTCGGTGCAGCTTTCCCTGCGCACCCAACAGATACTGGGCTACGAGAGCGGCGTTGCCGACGTGGTGGACCCGCTTGGCGGCTCGTACTACGTGGAAAGCCTGACCGACCAACTGGAGCAGGAGGCCTACGAGTACCTCCAACGGATAGAGGATTTTGGCGGGGCCGTTGCCGCCATCGAGCAGGGATTCCAGGTAAGGGAGATCGGCGAATCGGCCTATCAGCACCGCCGGGAAGTCGAGTCTGGCGATCGAATCATCGTCGGGGTAAACCGGTTCACCACCGACACGCCGCCGCTGGAGGGTTTGCTGCGGGTGGACGCGGAGCCGCGCACCAAAACAAGGAGGAAGGCGGAACGAAAAAGGCTTTAAAGGCAAAAATGGTTGAGCAGTTCAGCGAGTTTCTGGACCCGGCTAGCGACAGATATCTCCGCGTGCACAACCCC
>JADFJS010000134.1 GCA_022566155.1 Chloroflexota bacterium | reverse complement strand
GGTATCGGCTCTGTGCCGCATCTTCCGGCAGGACGGCTTCCGGGTGGCGCCCTTCAAGGCCCAGAATATGTCCAACAACTCCTATGTCACCGCCAGCGGTGGCGAGATAGGGCGGGCCCAAGCGGTGCAAGCGGAGGCCGCCGGTGTGGAAGCCCGGGTGGAGATGAATCCCATACTCCTCAAGCCCGAAGGCGACCACATCTCCCAGGTGGTGGTCATGGGGCGCCCCATGCTCTCGGCCAGGGTGCGGGACTACTTCGCCCTCAAGCCTCAGCTCTGGGAGTCGGTGCGGACCTCCCTGGACACCCTGCGTCAGGAGTTCGATATCGTCGTGGTTGAGGGCGCGGGCAGCCCCGCCGAGATCAACCTGAAGGCCACCGAGATCGTGAATATGAAGGTGGCCCTCTACGCCAACGCACCTGTTCTGTTGTGCGGCGACATAGACCGAGGCGGGGTCTTTGCCTTTCTGGTGGGCACCCTGGAGCTATTGGAACCGGAAGAACGCGAGCTGATCAAGGGCTTCGTGATCAACAAGTTTCGCGGCGACGAGAGCCTATTGACCGATGGGCTCACCTGGCTGGAGAAGAAGACAGGCATCCCGGTAGCCGGCGTGATCCACCATTTCAACGACATCCATATCCCCGAAGAGGACTCGGTGGCGTTGGACCTGCCCGTCCGGAACCAGTCCCGGGCGATCCTGGACGTGGCCGTGGTGCAGGTACCCCACATCTCCAACTTCGACGATTTCGACCCTCTGAGCCGGGAAGACGCGGTCTCGTTGCGGTACGTGAACTCGGCCGGCGACATGGGACGTCCCGATCTGATAATCCTGCCCGGTAGCAAGACAACGATCCCCGACCTGGCCTGGATGGAGCGGCAGGGTCTGGTCTCCGCCATTCGCCGCCTGCATGGCGAGGGTACCGCGGTCATCGGCATCTGCGGCGGCTACCAGATGCTGGGGAACAGGCTATACGATCCGGAAGGTATAGAGTCCACCGTCGCGGAGATAGAAGGCCTGGGACTACTGCCCATGTCCACCGTCTTCGCCGGCCATAAGGAGACGCACCGGGTTCGCGGCAAGGTTTTGCAGGATACCGGATTACTGGCTGGAGCCAAGGGCCTGTCCCTGCATGGCTATGAGATTCACATGGGTAGGACCACCGGCGAAAACATGAGCGCGGCTTTCCGCATCGACGACCGGTCCGATGTGCCGGTAACCGAGGATACCGCCTTCGACGGCGCCCTTGACCCCTCCGGCCGGGTGCTTGGCACCTACATCCACGGTCTGTTCCATAACGGAGAGTTGCGCCGGTGCATCCTGCAGGCACTGGCCCGCGCCAAGGAGGTCACGCTTCCGCCCCTAGCGGGAGACCAATCCATCGACCAGGAATACGACAAGCTGGCAGATTGGGTGCGGTCTAGCCTGAACATGGACCTGATCTACCAGATGAGCGGCCTGGTCCGCGACTTCGAAGCCACCGAATCTTCCGGGCACGAAACTTCCGGGTAATGGACCCACACCTGGCGCTGATATTGGGAGGTGTCCGGTCGGGGAAGAGCGAATACGCCGAAAGCCTGGCTAGAGACCTGAACCGGCCGATCCTCTACCTGGCCACCGGGCGGTCTACCGACGCCGAGATGGAGGAGCGCATCCGCCGCCACCGGGAGCGCCGCCCGGCCCGCTGGTCAACCCTGGAAGAGCCCCTTGACCTATCCGGAGAGCTGAAGAACATACGGTCGGCCTCTGACCAGCCTCCGGCAGTGCTTATCGATTCCCTGGACACCTGGGTGAGTAATATGTTGCTGGAGCATGAGGTGGAGGGGGACCAGGCGGAAACGCTGACCCTGGCAGCCCTGGACAATCTTCTTGAGATACAACTTCACTGGCCCGAGGCCTGGTTCCTGGTTAGCAGTGAGGTTGGCCTCAGCCCGGTGCCGCCCAACGTCCTGGGCCGCCGGTTCCAGGACTTGTTGGGCTTGGTCAACCAGAGGGTGGCCGCCGCCGCCGGCCGCGTCTGGCTGGTGGTGGCCGGCATCCCCGTTGAGATCAAAGGCAGCGGACCGACGATGAAGGGACTTTGCCCATGACTGCGCATTCCCTAGGTCGAGATCTTTCGAGTAGCCAGGAGAAATTTCCAGCCATCGGCCGGGCCACGGTGCGTGCTCCCGGCGTCTGCGGGGAGCTTGCCCAGGGGATGCTGGAGCAACACTATTTCCTGGTGACCTGCCCCATCGACTTCTATGCCCGGGTCACGGTGGAGCTATACGAGAATGGCGCCGGCATCCAATCCCCGGACAACTGCCCCAAGTCCCTCCAGGCGCTAGAAGCTACTCTGGACTTCCTGGGCCGGAGATGTCTGGGCGCCCGGCTCACTGTAAGCAACCCGATGCCCCGCAGCAAGGGCCTGGGCAGCAGCAGTGCCGACGTGGCCGCCACCATAGCCGCCACCGGTCTGGCCCTGGGCCGGGAGCTTGCCCCGGAGCAGGTGGCTGAGATAGCCCTGACGGTGGAGCCCACGGACGGAATCATGTTCCCCGGCATAACCCTCTTCGACCACCGGGAAGGCCACATAGTGGAGTCCCTGGGCCCGCCCCCACCCATGGAGATCGTGGCGCTGGATTTCGGCGGCACGGTGGATACCCTGGAGTTCAACCGTGTGGACCGCCGGCCGCTCTGGCAGTCGCTGCGGAAGGAGACGGATGAAGCGCTGCGCCTGGTGCGTGCCGGGATCGCGGCCCGTGACCCGGTCATGGTGGGCCGGGGGGCCTCCATCAGCGCCCAGGCCAGCCTAAGTGTGCTGCCCAAGCCCAGGCTCTCCGACGTGATGGCCTTCGCCGAGGAAGTAGGCGCGGTTGGAGTCAACGTTGCCCATAGCGGCGCCATCATCGGGATCCTTCTCGACGCCAGACCTCGCCGCGGCAAGTCTACCTATCGCCAGGCCCAGCGGGCCTTTCCCGACGCCGAGGAAGTACACCACTTCCGGTTGCTGGGTGGGGGACTGCAACGAGTGCCGGAGACGATTGAGACGTGACAAGTGGTGAGGGGCCGGCGCCACGAGTTGATGCTGACCAAAACCCCTTGCTGAAGGAGGATCATATTCCATGGCCGAATACAAGCTAGCGGTGATTCCCGGTGATGGCGTGGGACCGGAGGTGGTGGCCGAAGGAAGAAAGGTGCTGGACGCCTTGGCAGCCGATACACCCGGCCTGAGTTTCCGGTACACCGAATTTCCCTGGGGATCCGACTACTACCGGGAGACCGGGGCACTTATGCCCGAGGATGGATTGGAACTGCTGAGTCCCTCCGACGCTATCCTATTCGGCGCGGTGGGCGATCCCGATATCCCCGACCACGTCACCCTCCACGGCCTGCTGCTGCCCATGCGCCGTGGTTTCGACCAGGGAGTATGCATCCGTCCGGCTTATCTTTACCCCGGTGTCACGTCTCCTCTGACCGGCAAGCGAGCGGGAGACATCGACATGGTCATCTTTCGTGAAAATACCGAGGGCGAATACGCGCCCGTTGGCGGCCGTCTGTATCCGGGCACTCCCCACGAGACGGTTATCCAGAGTAACGTGTTCACCCGCCGGGGCACCGAGCGTATCATCCGCGCCGCCTTCGAGAACTGCGTGCGACGCAACAAAAAGAACAAGGTGACCTCGGTAACCAAGTCCAACGCCCAGGCGTTCGGGATGGTCTTTTGGGACGAGGTGTTCCAGGATGTGGCCGCCGAGTATCCCCAGGTGGAAACCGAGTCGCTCCTGGTGGACCGGGCCTGCATGGACTTTGTGCGCTGGCCCGAGAGCTTCGACGTGGTGGTGGCCTCCAACTTATTTGGCGATATTCTGTCCGACATCGCCGCGGTTGTTACCGGCAGCATGGGACTGGCGCCCAGCGCCAACATCAACCCCGAGCGGCAGCACCCGTCCATGTTCGAGCCGGTGCATGGCGCCGCCTTCGACATCGTAGGCCGCGGGATCGCCAACCCTCTGGCCACGATCTCGGCGGTGGCCATGATGCTAGATCACCTGGGAGAACCGGAAGCGGCCCTACGGGTGGACGCCGCCGTGGCCCTTTGCCTCCAGGAGGGACAGGTGCTGACGCCGGACCTGGGCGGCGAGGCAACCACGGTCCAGGTGGGCGATCTGGTGGTGCACATGCTGAGCCACGGGTAGGGCCCGGCAACCGTGAACGATCTGCGGGTGTTGGTCGTCGCCGGCGATCAGCTTGCCAGGGCCGGACTGGCGGCCCTCCTGGCACAACAGCCTGGGACGTTGACCGTCGACCAGGCCGGAGCAGACGAAGACCTCCAAATCGTCCTGGAAGCCTCCCGCCCCGACGTGGTCCTATGGGACCTGGGCTGGAATCCGGCCGGCGATCTGGAACGCATCGCCCAACTTCCCGAGAACACGCCACCGGTGCTGGCCCTGATACCCGATGAGTCTCACGCCGCCGAAACCTGGGCCGCAGGCGTGGGTGGGCTACTGCTCAGGGATGTGGACGCCGGACTCTTGCTCCCCGCGTTGGCCGCTACGGCCCAGGGTCTGGTGGTGCTGGACCCAGCCCTGTCCGGCGCCACTCCCACGGCCCGGTCTCTACCAACGGGGCCCCTGCCCGAATTAACTCAACGGGAACTGCAGGCGTTGCGGCTGCTGGCCGAAGGGCTTCCCAACAAGACGATCGCCACCAGGCTAGGTATCAGCGAGCACACCGTAAAGTTCCACGTCAACTCCATCCTGGGAAAGCTGGGCGCCCAGAGCCGTACCGAAGCCGTCACGCGGGCCACCCGTTTGGGGCTGATTCTTCTGTAACCCGACCCATCTGTACCTGCCCGTTTTGCCGGGTATTTACCTCCCCAAACGGGTCATGCGGTCTTTTCACCGGGGGGTTAAGGTTGATACAGAAATAATCGTTGGTTGCGGCATGGCGATGCAAGGAACGCCGATTAACTGGGAGGATGATTTTGACACAAGTACTGACGAGCATGTCCGATGCGCTGGCCGAGACGGTCGCCGCCGGCGGGTCCAGCGTGGTCAGGGTGGAAGCCAGGGATCGCGTTCCCGCTAGCGGCATCGTATGGCCGGGCCAGGGTATCATCGTGAACGCCCAACAC
>JADFJS010000133.1 GCA_022566155.1 Chloroflexota bacterium | reverse complement strand
TGCCACGTGATGGATGAAACCACCTACCAGGACACAGACGTTGCCGGATTCATCAACCAGGAATTCGTGGCCATACGAGCCGACAGCGAACATCGCCCCGACATCAACACTCGATACAATGTTGGCGGCTGGCCCACCACCGCCTTTCTAACGAGCCACGGTGGCCTGATCGGTGGAG
This sequence comes from Chloroflexota bacterium, assembly GCA_022566155.1. GTDB lineage: Bacteria > Chloroflexota > Dehalococcoidia > Lucifugimonadales > UBA3495 > JADFJS01. The sequence goes on along the minus strand of JADFJS010000133.1, from coordinate 4,981 downwards.
CCACCTACCTGCCGCCGGACCAGCTGCTGGCCATGCTGTCGGAGATGGCCTCCGCCTACCGTGAGCAGAAGACCCAGCTCTACGACCAGGCTCGTCAGCTTCTTCACCAGCGCCGGGACCGGGCGCGCCATCCCGCCGCCGGTCCGGAGGTGGAGAAGGTCCTGGTGGACATGGTCGCCCGCGTGGTCACCGGCGCTTACGATGCAAAAAACGGTGGATTTGGCACGGCCCCCAAGTTCCCCAACCCTTCGGTGGTGCAGTTCGTGCTCCACCTAGCCCGGACCAGCGGAGAAGAGTTTTACCGGGTTATGCTGGAGAAAACATTGGATGGCATGGCCAAGGGGCCTCTCTACGACGGGGAAGAGGGAGGCTTCTTTCGCCACAGCGCCAATGCCGATTGGTCGGAGCCTCAACTTGAGAAGCTACTGGAAGACAACCTGGGGCTGGCGGGTATCTACCTCGACGCCTATCTGCTGCTGAACAGGGACGATTACCGCCAGGTCGCCTGCCAGACCATCGATTATATGACCGCCCACCTGTACAGCGATGCGGTCCCCGGCTTCCGGGGCAGCCAGGGAGCCCATTCCGAGTATTTCAGCCTACCCATGGCCGCCCGCGATGGTCAGACGCCGCCGGCCACGGACGACGCATGTTACACCGCTTCCAACGCCAGGGCTGTAATCCTCCTTCTCGACGCTTCCTGGAAGCTGGAGCGCCCCGCCCTCGGCCAATCAGCGCTGGATGTCCTGGCCCCGTTGTCGAAGATGGCCCAGGAAGGACGATTGTCCCACGTGTATACGGAGGCAGGCCCCAGCCCGGTCCCGGCCTTTCTGGCCGACTGGGCCGCTTTATTAGACGCTTTGTTGGCCGCCTACCACCACACCGGCCGGGAGGATTACCTGGAGGGCGCCAAAGGAGCGGGCGCGGTCCTGGTGGACCGGTTCTTCGACCAGGACAAGGGCGGCTTTTTCGACACTGAGGAAGACACGGATGCCATCGGCTACCTGCAGGTCCGGGAGAAGCCATTGCCGGAAAACGTGGCGGCAGCTTTGGCATTGCTAAATCTCTACCAGGCCACCCGCAACGCAGACTACCGGGAAGTGGCGCAGGCGACCCTCAGCGCCTTTGTAGAATCTTACCGCGAGTACGGGGAGTTCTCGGCAGTTTACGGTCTGGCGGTGCATCACTTGCTGAACTCGCCGGTGGAGATCACCATCGAAGGCAGCGCCCAGGACCAGGGTACAATGGCGATGCTGAGGGCGGCGGCACGGCTTCCCTATCCGAATCTGGAGATCAGGCCGGTATTGTCGGATAACGCGGATACGCCGGCCCAGGCGCAGGTCTGTCTTGATACGTTATGTCTACCGCCGGTCAGCGACCCCGAGGAACTGGCGGCCACGGTGGAAAGCGCATTGAGCGCTCAGGGAAGTCCCTTTCAGAACATCCTGGACCTATTTCCAGGGACTTGAGCCTTCCCACCGGGTTGTTTGACCAGAAGATCGCCCGGCATGATGTCCGGTAGCTACCGGTTGGGGACACGCTGGAGTCTTTGCTGCCTTTGGCGCATCTTGGACATATCATATAAGTTCCATTATCTATCTCTATCGAAAATACTGGAGGCAACGGGTGCTCAGAGACGCGGATTGCGGCGCATTTAGAAAGGAACACATCGGCGGGCAACCAGTTCTGGCGGGTTGGGTAAACCGCCGGCGCAGCCACGGCGGGGTTATCTTCATCGACTTGCGGGACGCCTCCGGCATGGTGCAGGTGGTGTTCAACCCGGAGGAGTCGCCCGAGGCATACCAGGTGGCCGACCAGTTGCGCTCCGAATGGGTTGTGCAGGTGCGGGGCACCGTCCGGGCGCGCCCATCGGGCACCGAGAACCCCGGCCTAGACACCGGAGAGGTGGAGATCGTCGCTACGGAAGCCGTGGTACTGAACACCTCTTTGACACCCCCTTTCTACCTGACCGACGATGTTGAGGCCGACGAGAGCCTGCGCCTGCGATACCGCTACCTGGACCTGCGGCGTCCCCAGATGCAGCGTAATCTGAAGTTGCGCCACCGGGTGGTGAAGTTCATCCGCGATTTCCTTGACGCTCGCGGCTTCCTGGAGATAGAGACGCCCATACTTCTCAAGAGCACCCCCGAAGGGGCCAGGGATTTCCTGGTGCCCAGCAGGATGCAGCCGGGCCGCTTCTACGCTCTTCCCCAGTCGCCGCAGCAGATGAAGCAGCTGCTCATGGTTGCCGGGTTTGAACGTTATTTTCAGATCGCCCGCTGCTTCCGTGACGAAGACCTACGCGCCGACCGGCAATTGGAGTTCACTCAACTGGACCTGGAGATGAGCTTCGTCGAGGAAGACGACATCCTGAATCTGACCGAAGAACTATACACGGCGATGATCGAGTCGGTCACCCCGGAAAAGAAACTCAGGAAACCCTTCCCCAGGATCAGTTATGACGAGGCCATGGACCGCTACGCTTCGGATAAGCCGGACCTCCGCTATGGCCTGGAGATGACCGACGTGTCCGACCTGGCCGGCGAGACCGAATTCCGGGTGTTTCTCTCCACCGTCGAGGGAGGGGGCCGCATCAAGGGATTCGTCGTACCAGGCCAGGCCCAGCTATCCACTTCCCAGGTCCGGGAGCTGGAGGGCATCGCCAAGGAAGCTGGTGCCGGAGGACTGAGCCACATCCGCTACCGAGGCAACGGTCCCGTGGGGCAGCAGACCGAGGAGGAGATACTCCAGTCTGCCGGGCTCCGCATGCCCGCCGAGTGGCACCAGCGTTTGGCGGATAGGATGGGAGCAGGCCCCGGGGACCTGATCTTATTGATGGCGGGGCGCCAGCCGCGATTGAACTCCTGGCTCGCCGTCATGCGCACCCATGTGGGAAACCTACTGGGATTGGCGGACGCCGATGAGCTGGTTTTCGCCTTTGTCACCCAGTTTCCATTGTTCGAGTGGAACGAGGACGGCGAGCGTTGGGAGTCGTCCCACCATCCCTTTACCTCACCCGCCGATGGGCAGGAAGAGGCGTTGGACGGCGGAGACCTGGGAGCCATTAAATCCAAGGCTTATGACCTGGTGTGCAACGGCTCCGAGCTGGCCAGCGGGAGCATCCGGATACACAAACGCCGGCTACAAGAGAGGATCTTCGAGATCCTGGGTCACTCCGATGAAGAGATCAGCTCCCGGTTCGGCGCGATACTGGAAGCCTTCGAGTACGGCGCGCCGCCCCACGGAGGTATAGCGCCGGGCATCGACCGATTGGTGGCGATCCTCTGCGGCAGCCCTTCTATCCGGGACGTGATCGCCTTTCCCAAGACTCAAAGTGGGACCGACCTGTTGTTTGACGCGCCGGCAACTGTTGATCCAAGCCAACTTCAAGAGCTGTCCATAGCTCTGTTGGAGTAGCCTCTCGCAAGCCATAACACAACCTGCGTGATTGGGCGGCTCAATCACCAGTGGTACAATAATCTCACCGCGAACGGACTGGGTCGAATTCACCGTTTGCGCGAACCGGCCAGTGGTGCTGATAGGACGATTTAAACAACGTTCGCATAAATTACCCGTTTACCAGCCGAAAGGAGACCGGAATGACCAAGCTATTGGTGCTAGGATCGTTCAGTGCCTTGGTCCTGATGCTGGCGGCCGCCTGTGGCGCCGCTGCTACTCCTACAACTACCCCGACCTCTGCGCCGCCCTCGGCAGGACAACCAGCGTCACTTGGTGAGCAGTTATTCGTCAGTAAGGGTTGCGCGGCCTGTCACGGCGAAATGGGCCAGGGTAGTCAGATCGCGCCAGCTCTACCGGGTCACTCCGAGGCCCAGGTCCGGCGCCAGGTCCGGGCACCCATGGGGCTGATGCCCGTATTTCCTCCCGACCGGGTGTCGAACCAGGAGTTGGCGGAGATAGCGTCGTATATCACAAGCCTTTCCGGTCCCCATGGCCATATGGCGCCGGTCAGCATCGCTGACGCCATCGCCCAGCACCATTGGATGGCGCTGTTCTCACTGAAGGATGAGGCCAAAGATGAAGCTATGCACCACATAAGTCACATCGTCGAACTGGTGGAAGGCGACCACCTGGCCAGAATGAATGAGTCACTGCGGGCACTTGAAGCCGGAGACCTACACGATGCCGAGCACATCATCGAGGAGATGCTGGCCGGGACGGCTGACCTTGGGCTGCACGAGGAAGAAGTGCACCTGCGGCTGGCCGTTACATCGATCAAAGTGGAGGACGCGGCCGACGCTACTCATCATCTGGAGCACTACCTGGGCCTGGTTGAACCGGACTCGCATGAGGCCGGTATCGGCGGCGGGGTCCTGGACCTCTTAAAGGCAGGTGACCTGTCGGAGGCGGAACACCAAATCTCCGAGCTGACCGAAGAGTTCAGCGACGATGACCACGAAGAAGAGAATCATGAAGAAGAGGAACAGGGTACGCCACAGCCTTAGCGCGATTTAGATGATTGATTGGAGTTAACTGAGGCGTAGAAGAAGAAAAAGGCCCGCCCCGATGTAATGGGGGCGGGCCTCTTGTTTGTTTGCTTGGGAATGCCCGGCTTAAGCGGTGGACATCTCCTAATCTTCGGGGACGTAAGCGCCCTGCCGGGCCGCGCTGGTGAGCCTAGCCCGGGTGTAAAAAGCCAAGGCGGCGGCCTCCGTGTTCTCGGCCTTTCCTGCCCAGGCTGCCAGCGGCGCGCCCTGCAGGCTTCTGCCGAAGGAGAAGCTGAGCTCCCAAGGCGCATCAACCTTGGCGGCCCTCTGGTTTAGTGCGTTTAGATTAGCCGTCACCGAACCGTCCGGCTCACCGCCGGAGAGGAAGACTACACCGGGGACGGACGCCGGTAACACTCGTTTGAAGCAGTCGATGGTCCGCTCGGCAACTTCTTCGGGATCGGCGCGGTGGGCCGCCGAGCCGCCGGAGATCACCATGCTGGGCTTCAGCAGCATGCCCTCGAGAAGCACATTCT
>JADFJS010000132.1 GCA_022566155.1 Chloroflexota bacterium | reverse complement strand
GAGGTCATGCGGCTCCCCTTGCAGGACGGCGGGCACCCGATCGATGCTCTGCTGGACCACGGGCAGCGCTCGCTGGCGGCGTTGCTGCTCGGCGACCTTCATTTGGATGACTTGCCGCCGGCGGGCAACGAGGGCTTCCAGTTCTCGAGCCTCTGTGGTAGCCAGGGGTTGGGCCACAGCCCCGCTGGCCTCGCCGAAATGGGCGATGGCTGCTGCGTCGAGACGATCTGTCTTAGCCAGCTTCCCCAGGGAGCGAGCGAAGTCGCGGACCTGACGGGGATTGACCACGGCGACAGGGACGTTCGCTGTACCGAGGGCCACAACCAGGGGAACCTCATAGCCGCCGGTGGCTTCCAGCACCACCAGCCGTGGCCCCAGCTTTCGGAGCCGTTGAACAAGGGCTTCGATACTTGTTTCATCTTGAGCGCAGCGCCAAGCCTCCCCCGTCGGGCGAACAGCCACATCCACCCAATCCTTGGATACATCGATTCCGACGAACACCTGCTTACTATCAACCTGCACTTCTTCCTCCCCGGCCCTTCCTTGCACGATGCGGGCTTTTCTAGGCCCAGGCAACTGTTCGGGCTCTTGGATAATCCCGGCGGGGCGATCCACGCTGAGCTGCGGTCTTGGGACCAAGGACAGTACGGTCTACCCCGCCGCTATTAAGATACAAGGACAGGCTTGTCGAACCACCCGCCTTAGGCACACCCTTCGACAAGCTCGGGGCGAACGGATCTTAATAACGGCTGTCTCAGCAACTAGGCGTTGGACTTGGCACAGCGCCTGTCCTGAGCGTATCGACCCGGGCTGCGACACAGCAATCGACCGGTCTCAGTCCAGTTGGATGCGCTTGAACGCCTCGGCGTACTCGAATCCGGCCTTTTCGCCGGTGCTGTTGCGCCACTGCCTCATGTGGGTGTCCGCATCCTCTTCGCTGACCTGGGTCTGGTGCTGTTTCAAGGCTTCGATCGCCGTGTCCATGTGCTCGCTCACATCCACGTAATGGTTCGGCTCCTCGTGTTCCGCCACCCACACCTCTCGGACCTTGTGGGGTTCCAGGCCCTCCTCGAGCAGCTCGGGAAAGGTTAGCCGGTCCCGCGCTGTCGGGAAAACGGCGGACATAGCCGCTTCCCCGGAGGCCATGTGGTCCGGATGGCCCATGTAGCCGTGTTCGGATAGCCGCCGCACCGGGCTCATGCAGATCAAAACATCGGGCTTGTAGCGCCGTATCTCCCGGGCTATGTCCCGCCGCAGCTCCAGAGTGGGCTGGAGCAAGGCGTCCGGATAATCAAGAAAGACCACCTTGCGCAGTCCCAGGACCTTCCCGGCGTTTAGCTGTTCCTGGCGGCGGATCTTGATCAGCTCTTCGCTGGTTACCAGAGGGTCGTCGCTGCCCTTGCTGCCGTCGGTGCACAGTACGTAGACCACCTCCCAACCTTCGGCGCACCACTTGGCCACGGTGCCGGCGCAGCCCCACTCGGCATCATCGGCATGAGCCACCACCACCATCCCACGCCGGAAGGGCGTTTCCTCCTGGGACATCTAACACAGCCTCCATTCTTGATTGAATGAACAGATTCTTTGAAGCATGCAAATCTCTGCCCGCTGCCAGCCGGCGTTGCCAATATCGGCCGGGGTGAGCCCTTCGGCTAGGCTCAGGACAGGCTTGTCGAATCATCCGCCTCAGGCGGACCCTTCGACAAGATCAGGGCGAACGGATCATTCCACCGGCTAGGTCCGATACTTGACGCTTGGCAGGTCAAGATGAGGGAGGAGGAGGCCGCCGGCCGGACCGGTAACCTCGGGCCCTTTGGCTCCGCCGGCGTCCTCTAGTAGGGTGGAACCGTGGAGCGGCGTCATCCGAGGCTGGCTCCGGCGAATCCTCGCCTGAAGCGTGTGGAGGCGAATCTTGGGTTGAATCCTCGACAGCGGCCGGGGTGGCGGCCCGCAGTATGTGCTTGTATTTGGACCAATGGACATGGGTCAACACCGTTAACGCCACGCCGGGCAGGAGCAGCGCCGCAGTAGCGCCGGGACTTGATCCCGCCCGTGACACCAGCAAGTACCCACCTGTCATAATCATAGCCCAAGCCAGCCCGCCGGAGAGGATCCCATTGTGCCAGGGAGATTTAATGATCAGCACCGCCCATAAGGGCCACAGGATAGATGTCTCCGGGACAATGGGCCAACCCAAGACAAAGGCGGGAATGAGGAACCAGTTGCGGTAATACCAGGGGCGCAGGTCCGCCGGCGGAGGGGGCGGCTGCTGTTCCTTTGGCGTGAACACTAGTTGCGGGCCAGGAGCAAATGGAACTCCAGCACATCTATGGGGCGCTGCGCCCGGATGGAAGCCACGGCGTATTCGATACACATCCGCGCGAACCCGGAAAATTGGAAAACGTTAGCGCCGACCACCACCAACGGGACCTCCCGGTTAAACTCCACCTGTAGCTGTCCGGTTTCCTGGTGGTCTACGCGCAACTCGATGGACTGTCCGGTGGAACGCTCGATCTTTTCCTGGATCCGGGAGGCAAATTCCTCGTCATCCATAGCGGCGGCCTTTTACGGGTTTGCGGATTCAACCATGAAGTGCAGAGCGGCCTCGGATGAGTCCATGCAGCGCAAGCAAGCCATCATCGGCCGTTGCCGTCTATCTTAACACAGGGCGGCTCCAGCCCACGGCTCGGCGGCCAGGCTCAGGCCTTGGGCGCACGTACTCCCACCCCTCCCGGTCACAGGCACACCGCGATCGAAGCCCACCGTCTTTGGCCTGCAATAATCATAATATAATAGGGCAATCAATATCACTTGACACCTAGGTAACCCCTAACCATAATAAAATGCACCGCGCGTTCGTGGGTAAAGACGAGCGTCCAGGCCCGGTTCCAGTGGTTCCAACCGCAAGGAGAAGACAGGCATGACCACCGCCACCTATACGATAGACGAATTTGTGCATGATATGGAGGCCTTGCTGAGAGACCAGCCCGACCAGGGCAAACTCTTTGATACCGGGACCTCTTACCTGGACAAACTGATCCGCAATCCCGATGCTGTTCCGGCGGAATTTCGCGTCCCCGCCGCCGGGGCCAACCACGGCACTTATCTATTGCACCAGGGAAGCAGCGGCCTATCGATAACCACCGTGGTCTGGGGCCCCGGTGACCACGTCGGCCCCCACGACCATCACACCTGGGGCATGATCGGTGTGGTGGAAAACACCCTGACCGAAACCCGCTTCCGCCGGGTAGACGACCAGTCCAAAGAGGGATTTGCCAGGTTGGAGCAGGATCGAAAGTCTGAATTCAAACCTGGGGAGATCACCCTCCTGATCCCAGATGTAGACGAGATCCACCAGATGGATAATTTTACCGGCCGGCCCACGGTGGAGATTCACGTTTACGGTCAGGACCTACGGGGGTTGGGCCGCTGCCGGTACAACCTGGAAACAGGGGCCATCAGCCCCTTTATGACCCGAAAGTACGATAACTGCTAACCAGAATATGGGGCAGTCGATATCTAAAGGTCCTGTAGATTCCTCGACCGTTATCAGGCTCCAGTTCCGGGGCCGATAATGGCAATGCAATCTCAGGATAACTCCACCCTCCAAAAAGACGGCCGGTTCCACTACGGCTGGCTGATCGTGGGCATGGCTACCGTTCTCCAGGTGACCAACAGCTTCATCAGCCAGGCCTTTGCCATACTCATCGTCATCCTGCAAGACGAATTTGAGTGGACGCTAACCGCCATCATCCTGGCCTACTTTTTCCGTAGCCTCGTCAGCTCGTTGCTGGCGCCGGCGGCTGGCTGGATAGCCGATAGATACGGAACTCGCCGCGCCCTCCTGGTTGCATCAACCCTGTACGTGGGCGGCATGTTCTTGCTCAGCACCATCTCCACGGTCTGGGAACTATATCTCTACTACAGCCTGGTCCTGGGGATATCTCAGGCACTGTTCCAAGTCAACATCCCCACGACAGTCGCCGCCTGGTTTCGCAGGCGCCTCGGTTTGGCCGTTGGCCTCCAACAGTCGGGGGGCAGCATGGGGGGGTCTGTTATGGCCCCGGCGCTGGCCTTGCTTCTCGCCAGCACCGAATGGCAGACGGCTTTTGTGATGATCGCCGTGGTGGGCGGGATCATCGTCTTTTCCCTGGTCATGCTGTTTCACGGCGACCCTGCCGACGTAAACAAGAAACCCTACGGCACCCGTGAGGATGATCCTCCAGCGCCGATCAAAGATCCAGCCGTGGCCAAGATCCGAAGCGCGGTGTTCCTGAAGCATGCCCGCAATACCCGGGCGTTCTGGAACCTCATCGCCATACATCACCTCGGCTGCATAGGTCACTCCATAGTCATTGTTGGAGTGGTATTCTTTGCCACAGAGATACAAGGCCTTTCCCTCCAAGCCGCCGCATGGATCATCAGCATCTACTCCCTGGCTAGCGTGTCCAGCCGCTTTGGCACACCCATATTGGCCGACCGGTGGGGCGCCAAGGGAATCATGATTCTGGCCTACGCGATCCAGGGCATCTCGGTGGCCATGCTCTTCTGGGCCCATGATCCGTGGCAGTTTTACATGTTTGCCATTATATTTGGCTTCGGCATGGGCGGAGAGATGTCCGCGTTCATTGTCATCAACCGGCAATACTTCGGCATGGGCCCGGTGCGCACCGTCTTCGGGTTTCAGAGCCTGGGATCGGGATTGGGGATGGCCCTGGGGGGCCTACTGGGCGGGGTAGTGTACGATTACTTCGGCTCCTATGACATCGCCTGGGTCATCTCCATCGCCGCCAGCCTGGGAGGGGCCGCCTGCATACTGCTGCTGGAGCCCACGTCACGCTTGCTGATACCCAACTGGGAGGAGTCCTTGCCCGCGGAGGCCCGAACGCCGTCCACCGCACCGGCCACCGCGCAGGCTACCTAACTTAGGTATATACCGTACCATCCGGCGATTCCACGATTCAGCACTGTTACGCACATCCACAACGGAGGTGAACCTGACATGGCGGCAAAGATCTCTCCGGAGGACCTCAGGTCAACGCTGGAAGGTACGGCGCCGTTCGCCTTGATCGACGTGCGGGAACCCGCGGAATACAACAGCTCCCACATCCCGGGCTCAAGCCTGATCCCCCGCCGGCTGCTCGAGTTCCAGATGGCGGCCGCCGTCCCCTACCCGGGAGTCCGAGTGGTACTTTGCGACGATGCCGAACGCCGGGCGGCTCTGGCCGCGGTTCCGCTGGTGCGTATAGGCCATACCCAGGT
>JADFJS010000131.1 GCA_022566155.1 Chloroflexota bacterium | reverse complement strand
CTGGTTGGCATTCTCTATTTTGAAAGCCTGCTGTTTTCCATATCTAGGCGGAGTTGTTCCAGTTCTTCCCAACGTTCGTAGGCCTTAGCCAAAAGTCTTTTCAGTTCTTCTAGCCTTTCGTTCATGGCAACAATATCAGCCTTGTCCTTTTTGTAGAGTGCTGGATCTCCCATGGTCTGGAACGACTCCTGCTGTTCCCTTTCGAGGCACTCAATAGTCTGGGGCAGTGCATCCAGTTCCTTTTGCTCGCTGAACCGTAATTTTAGCCTTGCCCTGGGTGCCTGAGCCGGTGGGGCCTCTTGTTTGCTGGCAGATGCCCTACTCGGTTTGGCTTCCTGGGGGCGCTGACGCAGCCAGTCATCATAGTCACCCACGTACTCCTTCACGACGGAGTCGCCTTCAAAAACGACGGTGCTCGTCACGATGTTGTTGATGAACGTCCTATCATGGCTGACGAGGAGAATCGTTCCTGTGTAGTCAATCAAGAGGCCTTCAAGGAGGTCAAGGGTCTCGATATCAAGGTCGTTGGTGGGTTCATCCAGCACAAGGAGATTGGAGGGCTTCGTGAAGAGACGGGCGAGCATGAGGCGTTTGCGCTCCCCACCGGAAAGAACAGAAACAAGAGAGCGAGCTTGATCTGGAGAAAAGAGAAAATCTTGCAGATAGCCGATGATGTGACGACTTTTTCCGTTAACGGTGACTGTATCATTGCCGTCGCCGACGTTTTCTATGGCGGTCTTGTTTTCGTCCAATTGCTCAAGAAGTTGGTCGGAGTAGCTGATTTGCAAATTAGTGCCGAGGCGGATTGTTCCAGTAACCGGACTGAGCATGCCAAGAAGAAGGCGCAAGAGAGTTGTCTTGCCGCTGCCGTTGGGGCCCAGAATTCCAATCCTATCGCCCTTCAGAATCGTGGTGGAGAATTTTGAGATTACCTGAGTATCGCCATAGTTAAAGCCAATATTGTCTGCCTTTGCCACCAATGTTCCGGATCGCTCGGCCTCTTGGGCTTCCATCTTCACATTCCTGGGCCGGTCCCGTCTGGAACTGCGCATCTCCCGCATTTTTTCCAGTTCCCTCACGCGGCCCTCGTTGCGCGTCCGCCTCGCCTTGATACCTTCCCGAACCCAATGTTCTTCCTGTTTCAGCTTCCTATCGAACAGAGCGTTTTTCGTCTCTTCTGCCTCACGGTTGGCGTCTCGCCGTACCAGGAATGTCTCATAGTCGCAGGTCTGATCAAACAGCCTGCCCCGATCAATTTCCACTATCCGGGTAGCGATTTTCTGCAAGAACATCCGGTCGTGGGTAACGAAGATCAAGGCACCCGTAAACCGAACCATCATCTGTTCCAGTTCCTTGATGGAATCAATATCCATGTGGTTACTTGGTTCATCAAGTAGGAGGATATCCGGCTCACCAACAAGCGCCCTCGTCAAGAGCACTTGACGTTTTAGGCCGGCGGAAAGAGAACTGAAAGCGCGGCCAGCATCCACCCCAAGTTGCGAGAGGCTTTTGTTGACCTGTTCCCTCTTGTACCACACTCCTTCCATATCAAGGTTGTGGTGAATGCGGTCCAATTCTTCGCGTACAGGCGGTGTGCCTTCATGTAGCAACTTGGCGGTTGGGGATGGATTCCGTGTGGTCAGGTCAACGTATTCTCTGCTTCCGCTGGCGACTACATCAAACACGGTACCGGGTAAATCAGGGGGCACCTCTTGTGAAAGATAGGCGGAGCGTACGCCCTTTTGGACTGAAACAGCGCCGGAGTCTGGTTTGACGCTTCCCTCTATCAGCCGGAGCAACGTTGATTTCCCTGCTCCGTTCCTGCCTACCAGGCCAACCTTTTCTCCTCGCTCAATGGTTAAGTTGACCCCGTCAAAAATTTGGACGCCAATAAAGGCAAGAGATATACCTTGCATACTTAAGAAGGCCATAAAGGGAAGTTACCTTGCCACCACTATTTTCTTAACGGGACCCACTTGACCGCTTTCCAACAAGACTTTTATGCTCTGTCTCGAAGGGGTATTTTGAAGGCTGGATAACCCTGCTCTGACGAAATCCAAAACCAACATGTCCCAAGTTTAAGGTCTGCTTGCCATACGGTCTAGTGAGGAGATGAATTGCCCGCACTAAAACCAAGTCCTTTCGGCGCCCTCAAATTTTATCGTTAATTAGGCTCGCCGATCGGCACTCCCATTTTGGAGCGGCAACCCTAGCCGCCCCAGAAGGTCAGGAGGTGAGGTTGACGCCAATTCGGGTAAACGACCGAGCGTTGGATATATGACACAATTCGCGGATAGTGTTCACTGGCGGGCGCGGAGCTAGTCACCGTGTCGGGGACGCTCTTAAGGACTGGGCTTCATCCGAGGACACCAGCCCTCAGTCAGGGCTAAAGATGGGAGATTCCAGGCCAAGTTACCAATCGTCCATCAGTTGGGGGAGAAAGCCAGCTTCCCTAGTTTCAGATCGCCTCCCACGTGGTCCTGAATCACATCCAAAGCAGCAAAGTCCCATTCGGAAACAAAAGTGATAGCGGTGCCGGGCCGTCCCATTCGCGCGGTCCTGCCGATGCGATTGACGTATTCCTCTAGGTTGCCAGGCATGTCGTAGTTTATGACGTGGGACAAGTCCGGGATGTCCAAGCCTCGTGCGGCAACGTTGGTGGCGACTAGGACACGAAGGCCCCCGGAGCAGAATCGGGACATGACCCAGTCTCGGTGGGCCTGGGTCATGTCCCCGTGGATGCCCTGAGCGTCGTAGTCACGGCTTTGAAGGAAATCCACCAGCTTGTCGACTCCCACCTTGGTCCTGCTAAATACCAAGGCCCGGGTGATGACCTCAGGTTGCCTCAGCAGTTCGTCGAGAGCATATGGCCGGTCCAGTTCCGCCACCTCGTAGTAGTACTGCTTTACCTGCTCCACAGGCTCGGCGTCCCCACCTATCCGAATCCAGGCGGGGTCATTCAGATAGCGCCGCGCCAACCTGTTTATGGCGCCGGGCATGGTGGCAGAGAACAGCAGGGTCTGGCGGGAAAGTGGGGTGTGCCGTAGAATGTAGTCGATGTTCTTGGCGAAACCGATGTCCAGCATCTGGTCAGCCTCGTCCAGCACTACGGATTGAATATGCCCGATGTTGACGGTGCCACGCTGCATGTGGTCCATCAGGCGGCCGGGCGTAGCCACAACAATGTGCACGTCCCGGCGCAGAGCCGCCAGCTGGTGGGTTATGGCCTGGCCTCCGTAGATCGCCACGACGCGAATTCCGCAGAACTGTCCCAGGCGGGAGATCTCGCGCGTCACCTGGACGGCCAACTCCCTGGTAGGCACCAAGACCAGCGCTTGGAGTTCCGGAGTACTGCGGTCGATGGTCTCCACCAGAGGAATGCCAAAAGCGGCGGTCTTGCCAGTGCCGGTCTGGGCCTGGCCGACCACATCTCGCCCTGCCCGCACCAAAGGGATTACCTCCTCCTGGACGGCCGTAGGCCCGGTATATCCCATATCTTCCAGAGCGCGTCCCACCGCAGACAACACCGGCAAGCTGCCGAACCACGACTGTTCTGGCCGGGGTTCGGAGGAGGAACCGGCTGGGCGGGACGGGTTGCGACTCGAGAGTGGAGAACGCTTACTCACTGCTTTCGAGGCTCGCGACGGCGGCGATACTGCCGTCGCGACTGGCTCGGGCGCCTGTTCGGGGGTAAGCGTAGCCAGACTATCGCTAACCGGCGGACTAGTGGGCGGTGATGACTTGGGGACGCTTTTGGGGAAGATCGTGGTAAGTTTACGAATCAGCGTGCCGAGTATGGGATTTACCTCCGATAGTACGGGCTGGCGACACGGCTAAGCCTAAAATAGGTACACACCGCCAGCTGTTGGGCGCAACCTTCTTTAATTGTGAAAATGTTAACAAATGACCAGCGAAATGTAAACTTTGAAGGGTCTGGCGGTGGCCCCGGAAGCAAAGTGTTTCACGAGAGGCGCCGATGAATCCTTGGACCTTACTCGACAGTTCACAAACGCTTGGAGACGGAGCTCGACTCAGTTTGTACCAACGTGACACCGAGTTCTCCATCAAAGCGGGCAATTATGAACTCATGAACAGTCGTGTTCACGGGTCGGAAGATGCTCTGGCCAAACTCGCCTGTAAAAAACTCTCCAAACATCCGCGGGCTCGAGTTCTGATCGGTGGTCTGGGGATAGGATACATCGTAAGATCGGCGCTGAACGAACTTGGAGCCAAAGCCCAAGTGGTCGTTGCCGAACTGGTGACGGCCGTGGTGCAGTGGAACCGCGGATTTCTTGCCGATTTGGCTGGTAATCCTCTTGACGACAACCGGGTTACCATCCATGAAGCCGATGTTGCCCAGATGATTAAGACAGCAAAGGGTGACTACAACGCTATCCTGCTCGATGTTGACAATGGCCCTCAGGCGCTAACCCGAAAGGGCAACGATTGGCTTTATAGCATCAACGGCCTGAACACAGCTTTCGCAGCGTTACGACCGAAAGGCGTATTGGCCATATGGTCTTCCGCTCTTGAGCCGGTGTTTACCAAAAGGCTGCGCAAGGCCGGATTCGAGGTGGATGAAGTTGGGGTGCGAGCGCGTAGGGGCAGTAAAGGTGGCGCACATCATATCGTATGGATTGCCATCCGTAATTATAATGGCGTGATACTACATAGCCAGGGCCACCCTTCATGGTGTCCGCCTACCTCGCCAAACTTGAGGCGGCCGGCCTAGCTCACCATAAAGCTGGACCGGGAGGTAGCGTTCGCCCTAATCAAGACCGAGGGGCTGGACGAAGCGGGCCGCAGCCGCATACAGCGAGAGGCCCAGGCTATGGGGAGGTTGGGCTCCCATTCCCACATCGCGTCGGTCTTCGACTTGGGCCAGGAGCAGGACCAGCCCAACATGGTCAACGAGTTGATGGGTGGCGGGGATGTGGAAGGTGTCATCGAGGAAGCCACCGACCACCGGGTGCCCCTGGAGCAGGCAATCGGTATCGCCCCAGAGACGTGCCAGGGGCTGGAGTCCGGATAGTTCTGGCGACGACATAGTGGAACTACAGAAATCTTGGATTATTTGCCCTTTTAGACTGCAATCAGTGAAGAAACAAAAATGTGTGAACACTGTCGAACCCGTGACTCATGGAGAACGGAACTTGATGGGGATGAAGTTCTTCCTTGCGAATATATAGAGGATCTAGACCACGATCGCTGCCCCGCGCGAGCAACCACTCTGATAACCGGGCGATACGTGGAAGACCATTTGT